>CP054689.1:1675000-2037500 GCA_013348725.1 Ectothiorhodospiraceae bacterium 2226 | reverse complement strand
GACTCGCGGCCGGGACGGACTCGAGGTACGCGCCATCGATCAGCCGGTAGAGGTGCGCACGCGCCACGCCTGGGGCACCATCGGCACCTCTTTTTATGCAGCCGCCAAAGACGCCGGGCTGTCCGACAACGTCATCATGGGGATGGCCGACATCTTCGGCTGGGACATCGATTTCGCCATGGACCTGCGCGCGGGCGACGCCTTCAGCCTGATCTACGAGGAGCAGTACCTCGATGGGGACAAGATCGGCGACGGCGCCATCCTGGCCGCGGAGTTCCACAACCGCGGCCGCGCGGTACAGGCGGTGCGCTTCGTCGATCCGGACGGCAATGTGAGCTATTACACGCCGGAAGGGCTCTCCATGCGCAAGGCGTTCCTGCGCACGCCGGTGGACTTCCGCCGCATCAGTTCGCGCTTCCAGCCCGCGCGCCACCACCCCATCCTCGGTCAACGCCGCCCGCACCGGGGGGTCGATTATGCCGCCCCCACCGGCACGCCGATCAAGGCGTCGGGCGACGGACGCATCACCTATCGCGGCAACCGGGGCGGCTACGGACTGACCATCATCATCGACCACGGGCGCGGCTACGAGACCTTGTACGCGCACATGTCGAGCTTTCGCCGGGGGCTGCAGACCGGCAGCCGCGTGCGGCAGGGGCAGGTCATCGGCTATGTCGGCATGTCGGGCATGGCCACGGGGCCGCACCTGCACTATGAGTTCCGCGTGAACGGGACCCACCGGGACCCCCTCACGGTCCGCTTGCCCAACGCCGAGCCGATTCGGGCGGAACTGAAGCCGTCCTTCCAGGCGCATGCCGCCACGGCCATCGCGCAACTCGACTTGTTCAACCGCGCCGTCGCGGCGGCCCAAGACGCCGAGATGTAAGCGCGTGGCGCGCGACGCCGAGTTGTACATCGGACTGATGTCCGGCACCAGCCTGGACGCGGTGGACGCGGCGCTGGTGGACTTTCGCGGCGCAAGCGCGGCCTTGATCGCCACGCATCGCGTGCCGCTGGACGATCTGCGCCCTGACCTGAAGGCATTGATGGTCCCGGGGCCCGACGAGCTGGCGCGCTGCGCCGCGGCGGACGTCGCCCTGGCCGAGCGATTTGCCGAGGCCTGTCTGGGCCTGCTGGCCGCGGCAAACGTGGCGGCGGCTTCGGTGCGCGCCATCGGCAGCCATGGCCAAACCCTGCGCCACTGTCCGCAGGAACGCTACACCCTGCAGATCGGCGACCCCAACGTACTGTGTCACCGCACCGGCATCCCGGTGGTGGCCGACCTGCGCCGGCGTGATGTGGCCGCCGGCGGTCAGGGCGCCCCGCTCGTACCCGCATTTCACGCCGCGCTGTGGCGCGCCACGGGGCGAGCCCGCACCGTGGTCAACATCGGCGGCATGGCCAACGTCACGCTGCTGCCCGCCGATCCCGACGCCGCCGTGCTCGGCTTCGACACGGGCCCAGGCAACGTGTTGCTCGACGCCTGGGCGCAGCGCAGCTGGCAGCAGCCGTACGATCCGCACGGGCGCTATGCAGCTGGCGGGCAAGTGCAGACGCCACTCCTCGACGCCCTGCTGGCCCACCCCTATTTCGCCGCCCCGCCGCCCAAGAGCACCGGACGCGAGACCTTTGACGAGGCTTGGCTGACGGAGGTACTCGACGGGCGGGAAGCCTTGGCGCCCGAGGATGTGCAGGCGACCATCACCGAACTGACAGCGCGCACCATCGCACGCGCCATCGAGACGCACGCACCGGAGACGCAAGAGGTGTTCGTGTGCGGGGGCGGCGCCGCGAACGACACCCTGATGGGCAGCCTGGCACGGCAACTTGCGCCGCGCTCGGTAGCGTCCACGGCCACGGTGGGGCTGCACCCTCAGTGGGTCGAGGCCGTGGCCTTTGCGTGGCTGGCGCGCGAACGCCTGGCACGACGGCCGGGAAACCTGCCGAGCGTCACCGGCGCGGCACAGCCCGTCGTGCTTGGGGGGGTGTACTGGCCCTGAGGCCGCGTTCGAGCGGCCGTCCGATCAGGGTCGCTGGTCGAGCGGTATGTAATCGCGGTGGGGCTCGCCCGTGTACACCTGGGTGGGGCGGAAGATGCGGTTGTCATCGAGCTGCTCGCGCCAATGCGCCAACCAACCGGCGCAACGGGCGACCGCGAACAAGGAGGTGAACTGGTCGCTCGAGATACCCATCTCCGTGTAGAGAATCCCTGAGTAGTAGTCGACGTTCGGATACACACCCTTGGCCGCCAGCCTTTCCTCGGCCTCCTGCTCTAGGCGCTGCGCGATCTCGAACAGCGGATTCACCTTCCCCCCGCGGTGGGCGATGAGCTTCTCCATTAGCCCCTGGAGGATGGTCGCGCGCGGATCCTTGACCTTGTATTCCCGGTGCCCGAAGCCCCAAATCTTGCGCTTGGCGGCCAGTTGCTCGTCCAGCCAGCGGGGAACCGCGTCCGGCGCACCGATCTCCTGCAGCATCTCGACCACGCGTTCGTTGGCGCCGCCGTGCAGCGGCCCGGAGAGGGTCGCGATAGCCGCCGCGATCACGCTGTACGGGCTCGCCAGGGTGGAGCCGGCCACCAGGGCGGCGAAGGTGGAGGCGTTGATGGTGTGCTCGGCGTGCAGGATCAGACAGACGTCGAGGACGCGCGCCAGAAAGGGATCCGGCTCCCGACCGTCGAGCATGTACAAAAAGTTCTCGGCATACGACAGATCGGCGCGCGGTTCGATGGGGTCGTAACCGTTGCGCAGATGCTCCCACATGGCGACGATCACCGGCATGCGCGCGATGATCTTGACCGTCATGTCGTGCACGTAGTCGAGATCCCCGCCGCTGGTGAGGCGTTCGCTGCCGGGATAGAACATGCCGAGACTCGCCACCGCCGTCTGCAGCATCTCCATGGGGTGCCCCGACGGCGGTAGCGCCTTCATCATCGACCGGATGTTGTACTTCACCCGACGGTTCTTGCGCAGTTCCTGGTCGAACAGACGCAGTTCCGCGCCGCTCGGCAGTTGGCCGTCCAGCAGCAGCAGCGCGACTTCCTCGAAGCTGCTGTACTGGGTGAGTTGTTCGATCGGATAGCCGCGATAAGCGAGGACACCCGCATCTCCGTCGATGAAGGAGATGTTGGACTTGGTGGCCGGGACGCCCTCCAGCCCGGGCAGGTACTCGCTCATGTCGGGTCTCTCCAAGTGACTGCTCGGCGCGGGAGGCGCGTCGCCGCCTCGCGGGAGCAGAACGGAATGCCGGCGCTCGAGGCGCCGGCAGAGGTTATTCTTCGGGAGGATTATACGTCGTCAGACGGAGAAGGAGGAACCGCAACCGCAAGTGGTCTGGGCATTGGGGTTGCGGATCACGAACTGCGCCCCCTCCAGCCCCTCGCTGTAGTCGATCTCCGCGCCGACGAGGTACTGATAGCTCATCGGGTCGATCAACAGCACCACGCCGTTCTTCTCGACGCGCGTGTCACCGTCGTTGACGGTCTCGTCGAAGGTGAAGCCGTACTGGAACCCGGAGCAGCCGCCACCGGTCACGAACACGCGCAGCATCAGCTCCGGATTGCCCTCCTCGGCGATCAAATCCTTCACCTTGGTCGCCGCGCTGTCCGTAAAGTTGAGCGGACTCGGCATCTCGGTCGCAGTGCTCATTCGGTCGTTCTCCCTGTGTAGGCGTGTCGGCCAACCGCCAGCGGGCTGGCCGGCGGGCTGAGCCATAATGGCCCGAAATTATCCCTTACCCGAGCGAAATGGTCAAGAATTCTCCTCGGCCGCCTCCAGCACCCGGGTCGCGGTCAGACGCGCCGGCTCGCGCGCCTCGTCGCGCTCGCCCCGGTGCACCAGGCTCCCGTTCACCTCGGCGCCCATGGCCATTTCAATCACCCGGTAGTATAGGTTGCCGGCGATCCGGGAGCGGGTGGCCAGTTCTACATGCCCGGCGTGCACATCGCCCTCGATGCGCCCGTTCAGCACCACGCTCGGCACCCGCACCTCGCCGATGATCACCCCGCCCTCGCTGAGGGTCAGGGTGGCATTATCGCCGTCGGCGGTGACGTTACCGTGGATCGTGCCGTCGACGTGCAGACCGCCGGAGAACACCACATCGCCCTCCAGACGCGTGTCAGGCCCGATTAGGGTGTCAATGGTGCCCGTGGAAGGTCTCTTGCTCTTTGCCCACATGTTCGGGATCCTCCTCGGAGGGCCAGTCGAAGGTTCTGACGAGCGGCTCGCTGCCCCGGCGCCTGGGCTTGACCTGCACCTCGGCACGCAGCGGCAAGAACCCGGCCGGCAGCAGCAACTCGCCATCGAGATTCTGAAAGTATCGGAAGCGATAGGGTACTTCCTTGACCCCCTTCTCGGAAAGCGCGCCGAGCGCCAGCACACGCGGTTCATCGTCCTGCAGCCCGTGCACCTGAAGGCTGACATTGCCTTCGGCAACGGCCGAATCGTTCTGCAACACCTGGGTGAGGATCACCCGATAACGCCACAGCCGCTCGTTGGGGGTCGGCTCGAGGCGCAGCGCCTTTAGGCGTAGGCCGCGCTCGCCTTCGGTCGGCGACACGATGCCGCGGTAGAAGGCCAGTTCCTCGCGCAACTCGAGCACCTCGGCCTGCAGGTCACGCATCATGCGCGCCACCTCTTGCTGGGCCTCGCGCTCGATCTCGCCACTGCGCACCAACACGGTCTTCTCCTCGCGCAGCGCGGCGTGCGCGCGCTGCGCCGCATCATAGCGTTTGACGAGTTGGGCATAGTCGTGGGCCAAGGTGCCCGCCTGCGAGATTCCCTTCTCGCGGCCCGCTTCATACGAGGCCCAAGCCGCCACCAGCGCCACCGCGATCAAGGCGCCGAACGCCGCGGGCAGCAGCCACGGTGCCCGCACGCACACCACGCGGGCGCGCGGCGCCGGGGGCGGTGGCTTCGAGCCGCGGCGCAACATCTAGGGCAAGGTCCCGATGGCGTCGAGCCCGACCGTCTCGTCGCGCCCGAACATCAGATTCATGTTCTGTACCGCCTGGCCCGCTGCGCCCTTGACCAGGTTGTCGATCACCGACAGCACCACCACCGTACGCGCACCGCGCGGGCGATGCACCGCGAGGCGGCACAGGTTGCTGCCGCGCACGCTGCGCGTCTCGGGATGGGATCCGGCGGGCATCACATCGACGCACGCTTCTGCCGCGTAACGCGCCTCGAAGACCCGCTGCAGATCCGCCTGCGAGGCGTCCTCACGCAGACGCGCATACAGCGTCGCCTCGATGCCGCGCACCATCGGTGTCAGGTGCGGCACGAAGGTGAGATCCACGGCGTCGCCCGCCGCCGCGCGCAGGCCTTGCATGATCTCCGGCCAGTGCCGGTGACCGCCGACGCTGTAGGCCTTGAAGTTCTCGCTGGCCTCGCAGAGCAGCGTGCCCACCGCCGGTTTGCGCCCCGCGCCGCTCACGCCCGACTTGCAGTCGGCGATCAGGCTATCGGGCTCGACCAGACCGGCCTCGAGCAAGGGCAGCAGGCCAAGCTGCACGGCGGTGGGGTAGCAGCCCGGATTGGCCACCAGGCGTGCGCCACGTATCGCCTCGCGATTGACCTCGGGGAGGCCATAGACGGCCTCCGCCACCAGCTCGGGCGACGCATGCGTCATGCCGTACCACTGCTCCCACTCGGCGATGTCCTTGATGCGGAAATCGGCGGCCAGATCGATCACGCGCACCCCGGCCTCCAGCAACGCGGATACACCCTGCATGGCGATGCCGTTGGGCGTGGCATAGAACACCACGTCGCACGTCTCGAGCGCCGCCTCGTCGGGGGCGGTGAAGGCGAGGTCGACATGGCCACGCAGGTTGGGGAACATGTCAGCCACGGCGGTGCCCGCCTCGGAGCGTGAGGTGATGGCCGCGAGCTCCACCTCGGGGTGAGCGGCGAGCAGGCGCAACAACTCGACGCCCGTGTAGCCCGTACCGCCGACGATGCCTGCCTTGATCATGCGTGCGTCCCGACCTGTCGTATCCGATATAATGCCGACCCATGATAAGAGTTGGCGCCGGCGAGCGAAAGCACGGCGAGGCTCATTCGTGAACTCAGCCCATCGTCACGGGTCCAATGGCGCGAGCCGACTACCAACAATGACACCATGAAAACCAAGGACCTCCTCATCGGGCTGTTCGCCCTGGTACTGCTGGGCACATTGGGCGCCATCTGGTTCATGCCCGACGGGCTGAAAGATGCCCCGGCGGTAACCCTCAAGACCCTCGACGGGCGCGAATTGCAGACGGCCGCGCATGACGGGCCCATGATCGTAACCTTCTGGGCCACTACCTGCCCCGGTTGCATCAAGGAGATCCCGCACCTCATCGACCTGTATCAAGAGTTCCAGCCACACGGGCTGGAGGTGGTGGGGGTTGCCATGCACTACGACCCGCCCGACCGCGTGGTCGAACTGGTGGGCCAGTGGGAGCTCCCCTACGCCATTTCGCTGGACGTGACCGGCGAGGTCGCCCGCGCCTTCGGTGACGTGAAGCTCACGCCCACCACCTTCCTGATCAACCCCAACGGGCGCATCGTGCACCAGCGCATCGGCGAGTTCGACACCGACCACGTGCGGGCGCTGATCGCGAGCATGATCCCCGGCGGCGCGCAGCAGGCCGCCTTGAGCGGCCGCTGACGTGCTCTGGGTCAAGGCCCTGCACGTGGTCGCCATGGTGACCTGGTTCGCGGGCCTGTTCTATCTCCCCCGCCTGTACGTCTATCACGCGCAGGCCGACGACCGCGTCGGCGTCGAGCGCTTTAAGGTCATGGAGCGCAAGCTCTATTACGGCATCGCCACGCCCAGCGCGGTCGTCACCGTGGCGCTGGGGGTATGGCTGCTGATCGATTATGCCTGGGCGGCCTACGCGCACATGGGCTGGCTGCACGCCAAGCTCGCGCTGGTAGCGGTGCTGATCGCCTACCATGTCTGGTGCGGCGTGCTGCTGCGCGACTTTCGCCAGGATCGCAACCGCCGCAGCCACGTGTGGTACCGCTGGTTCAACGAGTTTCCGGTGCTGATCCTGGTGGCGGTGGTGCTCCTGGCGGTGGTGAAACCGTTCTGAGGTCGCCGCGCCGGCGGCGCCGCCCTCCCCCTCAACGCAGACTGAACCGTACGGGCACGCGAAACTCATAGTTCGCCCCCGGCAACTCCGACGGCATGGCGGGGAGGCCGGCGCGCTGAACCATGTCCCGCACCGCCTGATCGAGCTGCACGTGACCGCTGCTCTGCTCAACGCGGTACTCCAGCACCCGCCCCTCACGATCGATGCGCACGAACAGTAGCGCCTCACCCTCCAGACGGCGACGCCGCGCCATGACCGGATAGGCCTTCTCGCGCTCCAGGGCGGCGGCCAGCGCCTCCTCGTAGCTGGCGACGTGCGCCGGGTCGGGCGCGGCAGGCTCAGGAGCCACCTCGGCCTGCGGCTCGGCGCGCGCGCGGGGCGGCTCTGGTTTCGGTTCAGGTTTCGGTTCAGGTTTCGGTTCAGGTTTTGGTTTTGGCTCCGGCTCCGGCTCCGGCTCCGGCTCCGGCTGCGGCTCGGGCTCGGGCTCGGGTTCGGGTTCGGGTTCGGGTTCGGGTTCGGGGTCCGCTTCGGGTCGCGGCTCGGGGACCGGTTCGATCGCGGGCTCGATCACAGGTTCGGCCAGCTCGAACCGCATCACCGTCATCGGCGGCAGGGTCTCGACCGTCTCTTGCTCGCGCGGCAGGACCGCCATCAGAACCAGGGCATGCAGCGTCAGCGCGAACAGCAGGGCCGTCCAGGCGGCCGGCGACAGCGCTGCCATGCCTCAGCGGGCACGCACGGTGGCGACACCGAGCCGGCGGGCGCCGCCCGCGCGCAGGCGGTCCATGACGTCCATGATGCCCTGTACCGAGAGGCGCGCATCGGCCTGCAGCATCACCGCAAGCTCAGGGTCCTCGGCTACACGGGCACGCACCAGGGCCTCCAACGCCTGGAGGCTCAGCACCTCGCCATCCACATGGGGCTCACCGGCTTCGGTCACCGCCACGTGCAGGGGCTGGCGCTCCACCGGCGCAGCCGTGGTGGCGCTCGGCAGGCGCAGTTCCACCGCTTCCTGCACCATGAAGGTGCTGGTGAGCAGAAAGAACACCAACAGCAGGAACACGACGTCGATCAGCGGCGCCATGTCGAGGTGGGTGCGGATCCGCCGCCGGCCTTCAAACTGCATAGTCTTCCTGCGCCTGCGGTTCGACCTCCTGGGCCGCGGGCTGACGCCCGTGGTAAATGAGCACCCGCACCACGTTGTCCTTCATCGCCGCGCGCACGCGATCCACCGCGCCTTCCAGGAAGTAGAACGCGGCCATGGCGGGAATGGCGATGGTGAGCCCGAACGCGGTGGTCAGCAGGGCCTCCCAGATGCCGCCCGCGAGCAGCGAGGGGTCGACGCGCGGGCCCGCGCCCTCCACTTGCATGAAGGCGCGGATCATGCCGAACACCGTGCCGAGCAGACCGAGCAGCGGGCTCAGGTGCGCGATGGCCGACAGCGCACGCAATCCGCCTTCGAGCTCGCGCACCTGGGCGGTGCCCACGCGGGCGATCTCGGCCTCCACCTGGGCGTTGCTCAGGCGCCGGTCGGCCGCGCAGCGCAGGGCGGCCGCAGTGGTCACGGCGAGCGGACCGCGGCCCGCGGCCAGCCGCGCGTGCGCCGCCTCGGCCTCGCCGTGCGCCAACTGATCGAGCGCGGCGCGCGTGGAACCGCCGTGCCAGACACCGCGCGCCGCGTACTGAGCGAGTTTATAAAGCACGATCGCGGTGGCCAGGACCGACAGGGCGAGCAGCACCAGCATGACGGGGCCGCCCAGCTGCAACAGTTCATAGAGTCGCACGCGCTTATCCTCCGCCCCCTCGCGGGGGCTATTGAGCAAACGCCCCAGCGGAGCGTCTGAAAACCAACAGGACCGCAAGCCCCGGGGCACCGCGGTCAAGCCCCTGAGGGGGACCTGCCAACGGGAGACGCTAGAACCGACTCTCCAGGCCCACCATCACCTGGCGCGCCATACCGGGAAAAATGCCCTGCGGCGCGCGGGAGGCGATGTACTTCTCGTCGAACACATTCTTGACGGTGCCGAACAGGCGCGTGTCGCCGCTCACCTGATACCCGGCGCTGAGGTTCCACACCGTATAGGAGGGAATCAGGCCGCGACGGCCGTCGGCCGTGGGCGCTTCGGTGTTCTCGAAGTCGGCGTACTGCTCGCCGACGTAACTCGCCTGCACCGCGCCGCTCCACGGGCCCTGGGTGTACGACAGGGTCGCGTTGAGCAGGTGCTCGGGCGCATACGGCAGACGGTTACCCTCACGATCCACGCCGCCGATGATGCGCGTACTGGTCAGCTTGGCGTCGGCCACCCAGGTGTAGTTCACGTCGAAGGCCAGGCCGCCGAACAGCGGCAGACCGGCGCTGAGTTCGATGCCCTGGTTGAGCGTCTCACCCGCGTTGGTCAGCTGCGTGGCGGCGGTGCCGCCCGCCTCGCTGGATTGCACCAGCTGGTTGGTGAAGTCGTAGCGGAATGCGGCCACCTCATAACGCACGCGGTCGAGTTGGCCGCGCACGCCGATCTCGTAGTTGGTGCTGCGCTCGGCCTCCAGGTCGGCCGCCTCGCCGTCATTGGCGATGGCGTCCTGTACGCGCGGCGGGGCAAAGCCGCGATGCACGCCGGCGAACACCGTGGTCGCGTCGGCCAGGCGGTAGGTGGTGCCGACACCCGGAATCACCTCCGTGTTGCGGCTGGCCGACGCCGTGTTCTGGTCGATGCCATCCCAGCGGTGAATGGTGCGCCGCTGCTCGTAGGTTTCCACACGCATCCCCGGGGTGACGGCCCAGCGCTCGGTGAGGTTGAAGCGGTTCTGTGCGAACACCGCCGCGGCGTCGGCGCGGCGCACGTCGTCCTCGCGGATGGTGCCCGAGCGCGCGGTGGCGCTCGCGCCGTCCACGCGCTGGTTGTCCAGGGTCTCGGTGTGCAGGCGCACGCCGAGGTCCAGCTCGTTGTCGACACCGAAGGTCTGGTGGGCGACCTCCAGGCGCGTGTCGATGCCGCCGACGCGGAAGTTGCGCAGGCGCCCGGCGTTCTCGTCCTGCAGCTCGTTGTAACCGCTCGCCGCGTCGAAGGCGAAGCTCTGCCGCCACCAGTCGCGGTCGGCCTGGTTGGTGTACACCAGCGTGCGCCAGGTCAGGTGGGGGCTGAGCTGCCACTCGTGGTTCACGTCGAAGCTGTACCGGCGCACGTTGATCCAGTCGTTCTCGGCGCGGTTCTGTAGGTGATTCTCCTCGAACTCGCGCTGCGTGAGCCCCAGGTAGGTCGCCTGCTGATCGCTGTCGTAGTAGGTGAACTTGAAGCCGAGGAACTGATCGGGGCCCATGCCGAAGCCGGATTTGAGTACCAGATCGTTGGTCTCGAACTGGCTGTTCTCGCGCCAGCCATCGCCCTGCTTGCGCAGCAGACTGACACTCGCCGAGGCGTTATCCCAGGTGCCGCCGTAGTCGAGCATCAGGCTGCCGAAGGCGTCGGAGCCGCCACGCAGGGTCACGGCGCCGCCCGGCTCCAGCGACGGGTCCTTGGTGACGTAGTTGATCGCCCCGCCGATGGTGGACGGACCGTAGCGCAGCGAGCCGCTGCCTTTCAGGACCTCGATGCGTTCCATGCGCTCCACGGGGGGGCTGTAGTAGGCGGCGGGATCGGTGTACGGGCCCAGCGCGATCGGCGCGCCGTCCTCGAGCAGCAGCACCTTCTTGCTCATGTCGGGATTCAGCCCGCGCACCCCGATGCGTGGAAACAAGCCGTAGCCGTCCGTCTCCACCACGTTGATGCCCGACACCCGACGCAGCGCATCCTGGGTCGAGACCGGCTGATCGCGCTCCAGGGTCTCCGCCTGGATCACCTGCGCCGAGCCCGGCGTGCGTTCCACGGCTTCGCCGCCGCCGATCACGTCGATACGTGGCAAGGCGCTTTGTGCAAACGCCAAGGACGGCGCGCACAGCAAGGCAATGCTGGCGGCGAGCGTGCGCCGCGGAAAGGACGGACTCATACGAACGCTTACCCCCTGATCGTGAACCTCGATGAACTGGACGCAGATCGTAGTGATAACGATTATCGTTGTCAACACGCTTAACGGTGAGCCAAATTGCGAAGCGTCGCATGGCCGACCATGCTGGTAGGGGATCAAGGAGCAGGAACAGGGTTGATGGACCAACCGATACTCGAGATGGGCCGCAATTGCTGGCGCATCGAACGTGCCGCGCGCGTCACACCGCTGATCGACGCGGACGCCTTCTATCACGCCTTCTGTCAGGCCCTGGAGCGGGCCGAGCGCTCGGTCATGCTGCTGGGCTGGGAGATCAACACCCAGACCGCGCTGCCCTGCACCAGCCGCGGCACGCCCGATACGCCGCTGGCCGAGGTGCTGGCCCAGGCGCTGGCGCAGAATCCCAAGCTGCAGATCCGCATCCTGATGTGGGACTTCGCGCTGATCTACGCCATGGAGCGGGAGCTGCTGGCGGGCTGGCGGCTGTCCTGGCGCGCGCGCCGGCGCCTCACCTACCGGGTGGACAACCGACACCCCTTCGGGGCCTCCCACCACCAGAAGGTGATCGTGATCGACGACAAGGTCGCCTTCTCCGGCGGCCTGGATATCAGCAAATGCCGCTGGGACACGCGCGCGCACCTGGGCCACGATCCGCGGCGCACCGATCCGGCGGGCGTCCACTACCAGCCGTTTCACGACGTGCAGATCATGGTGGACGGCGAGGCCGCGCGTGCCTTGGGGGACCTGGCGCGCGCGCGCTGGGAGAGGGCCACCGGGCAGCGCCTGAAGGCCCCGCGGCGCTTGACCACGGGGGATCCCTGGCCGCCGGACTATCCGCCGTGGTTCGAAGACGTGGAGGTCGCCATCGCCCGTACGCAGGCGGTGTACGGCGGGGACGCGGAGATCCGCGAGGTCGAGCGCCTGTTCAGCGACTCCATTGCCCGCGCCTCCCGCTGGATCTACTTCGAGAACCAGTACTTCACCTCGCGCCTGATCGAACTGGCGCTCACCGAGAGCCTGCAGCGCGAGGACGGGCCCGAAATCGTCATGGTGCTGCCTCGCCACTCGCTCGGCTGGATGGAGCAACACACCATGGACGTGCTGCGCGCGCGGCTGCTGCGGCGCCTGACGCGGGCCGATCGCCACGGTCGGCTGCGGCTCTACCATCCGGTGGTACCGGAGCTCGGCGACCAATGCTTCAAGGTGCACGCCAAGGTCACCATCGTGGACGACCGCCTGGCGCGCATCGGCTCGGCCAACCTCTCCAACCGCTCGATGGGGCTCGACAGCGAATGCGACCTCGCCATCGAGGCGCGGCCCGAACAGGAGGTGCTGCGCGGGCGGATCGCCGACTTGCGCAACGACCTGCTCGCCGAGCACCTCGGCGTCGAGACGGACGAGGTGGCGCGCACCCTGCACCGCGAAGGCTCGCTCATCCAGACCGTGGAGCGCCTGCGCCGCGGCGAGCGCACCCTCGCCCCACTAGACTACGAAGTACCGCCCGACTGGGACCGTGAGGTCCCGGAGGACGACATCGTCGATCCGCACCATCCGCTCGCTCCGGAAGAGGTCACCGCCACCATGCTTCCCCAGGATCAACGTCGCACCGGCAAAAGGCGCGGGCTCGGCTTCGCGCTGCTGATCGCCGGGGTGCTCGCTCTGGCTGCGCTGTGGCGCTGGACACCGCTGGCCGATTACGTGGATTTCGAAGCCATGCAGGCGTGGCTAAGCGCCGTGCAGGGCCATCCGCTCGCGCCGGCGGCGGTCATCGGCGCGTTCGTGGTGCTGGGGGTGGTGGCGGTTCCCCTGACCGCCCTGGTGGCGGTCACCGTGCTGATCTTCGGCCCCTTCCTGGGGTTTACCTACGCGCTCACGGGTTCGCTCGCCTCGGCCTCGGCCGGTTACGCCATCGGCAGTTGGGGCGGCAGCGATTTCGTACGCCGCTTCGCCGGTGCGCGCATTCGCGACCTGAGCGAGAAGCTCGGCCAGCGCGGGATCCTGATGATGATCACCGTGCGTGTGCTGCCGGTGGCGCCGTTCTTGATTATCAACCTGGTGGCCGGCGCCTCGCACATCCGCTTTCGCGATTACCTGATCGGCACCACCATCGGCATGGTGCCGGGGCTGCTGGCGCTCGCGGTGTTCATCGACCGCATCGAGGCCGCGATTCGCGACCCTGGCCTGGGCACGCTGGTGGCCGCCATCGTGGTCGGCGTGCTGGTGGTCGCGGCGCTGCTGCTGGTACGCCGCTGGTTGGGCGGCCAACCCGACAAACAGACCGCCTGAGCGCCGCGCCGCGCGCCACGCGCGCGACTCAAGAACAACACCAACAAACCGGCTGGAGAACTCCATGGCCCGCATCCAGGTCGCCGTGGCGACCTACAACGTCCATCGCTGCATCGGGCGCGACGGCCGGCGCGACCCGGCCCGCGTCGCGCAGGTCATTCGCGAGTTGCGCGCGCCCATCGTGGGCCTGCAGGAAGTGGAGACGGTGTTCAGCGGGGAACCCGACCAGCACCAGCTCAACTTCCTGTCCGAGGCCACCGGCATGGCCGCCATCCCCGGCCCGACCTTCTTCCGTACCGACGGCCACTACGGCAACGTGCTGCTCACTAACGCCGATGTCGCCGACATCCGGCGGCACGACGTGAGCGTGGCACGGCGCGAACCGCGCGGGATCCTGGACGTGGACCTCGAACTCGGCGGCCACCGGCTACGGGTGCTGAACCTGCACCTCGGGCTGTCCTGGCGTGAGCGCGACCGGCAGATCAGCAAGCTCGAGGACCTGGTGCACGAACCCCGTCCCGAGCCGCTGGTGGTCATGGGGGACTTCAACGAGTGGTGGCCGTGGAGCCCGCGCCTGCACCGGCTGCACAAACGCTTCGGGCACCGCACCGACATGCGCACCTTCCCGGCCCGCTGGCCGCTGCTTTCCCTGGACCGCATCTGGGTACGCCCGGCCGCGCTGGTGCGGGGCGCGGAGGTCTGCAAAAGCCGCTTGGCGCGGGTGGCCTCCGACCACCTGCCGCTGCGCGTGGAGCTGTTGGTCGAACCGGCAGCGCGGCGGAGCTAGACGCGCGCCGAAACCGGCAACTCAGGTTTCGGACGTGGAGGTCACGGGCGCCACCGGGCACTGGGCGATCAGCGCCTCGACGCGCTCGAAGGTGCCCGGCTTGAGCAGGTGATGGTCGAAGCCGGCCGCCTTGGCACGCGCAATGTCCTGCGCCTGACCATAGCCGGAGAAGGCCACCAGATACGGCCGCGCGCCATGCTCGGCGCGCAGCCGCGCGGCGACCTCATAGCCGTCCATCTCAGGCAGACCGATGTCGAGGAAGACGATATCCGGCATGCGGCGGCGCACCGCTTCGAGCGCCGCGGGTCCGCCGTCCACCGCGTCGACCGTGTGGCCCGCCTCGCGCAGCAAGGCTGCCAGGGCCTCGCGGATGTCGTCGTTGTCGTCCACCACCAGCACCCGACGCGGCACCTGAACTGCGTTGCGGTCCTCGCCCGCTGCCTCGCGCGCGGCAGCGGCGCCGGTATCGACCAGCACCGGCAGGCGCACGACGAACTCGGCTCCCTTGCCCGCGCCTTCGCTGTGAGCGTCCATGCTACCCCCATGCAGCTCGACCAGCCGACGCGCCAGGGTCAGACCCAGCCCCATCCCGCCGCGCGAGCGGGCCAGGGTGTCCTGCGCCTGGGCGAACAGATCGAACACGCGCGGCAGCATGTCGGGCTCGATGCCGCTACCCTCATCCCGCACGCGCAGCACGGCCGCGCCCTCCTCCCGCGCCAGGGTGACCCAAATGCGTCGCTCAGGCTCGCTGTACTTGGCGGCGTTATTCAGCAGATTGCCAACCACCTGCACCAGCCGCACCGGGTCGGCGTCGGCATACAGTGGCTCGTCGGGCAGCGTAAGGTGTACCCGGTGGGCGTTGCCCTCGATCAGCGGCCGCGCGGTTTCCAGCGCGCGCTCCACCACCTCCCCCAGGGCCACCACCTGACGCTGCAGGGTGACCCGCCCGCGGGTGATGCGCGCCACGTCCAGCAGGTCGTCCACCAGGTGCGCGAGGTGCGCCGTCTGGCGTGTGATCATCTGCGCGGCCCACTCCACGGACGCGGAATCGCGCGCCTTGGCCGACAGCAACTGGGCCGCCGCCGCAATGGGCGCTAGGGGATTGCGCAGTTCATGCGCCAGCATGGCGAGAAACTCATCCTTGCGCCGATCGAGTTCGGCCAGCCGGTCGGCCTGCTCGCGCAGGGCGTGTTCCATCTCGCGCCGGGGCGTGATGTCGATTGCGCTGCCGATGTAGCCGGCGAAGGAGCCGTTGGTGTCGAAGCGCGGAATGCCGTGGTCCAGCACCCAACGGTACACGCCGTCGTGGCGGCACAGCCGATACTCGACCTTGAACGGTGTCCGCGCCTCGAAGGCGCGGCGGTACTCGGCGTCGCAGCGCGCGCGATCCTCGGGATGGACCCCCTGCGTCCAACCGCCCTGCGCCTCGCTTATCGGCGGGCGGCCGGTGAACTCGAGCCACCCCCGATTGAAGTAACTGCGCAGACGGTCCGTGCCCGCCAACCAGATCATCACCGGCGCGGCATCGGCCATCACCCGGAAACGGCGTTCGCTCTCGCGCCGCGCGAGGTCGGCCTCCTTGCGCGCCGTGACGTCCATGCATACCCCGCTCAAACGGAGGGCGTTGCCCTCGGGGTCGCGGGTCACATGCGCCTTGGCCTCCACCCACCGCACCTGCCCGTCGGGCCGCACGATGCGGTACTCCACCTCGTAGTCGCTCAGGCCCCGCCGCGCGCGCTCGATCGCCGCCGTGACCCGCGGCGCATCCTCGGGATGGATGTCGGCCAGCGCATCCGACACCGTGCCGCCGAAGCTGCCGGGCGCGAGCCCATGCGCCTCCTCGAGTTCCGGCGACCACGTCACGCGGCCGGCGTCGATGTCCCACTCCCAGGTACCCACCCCCGCCGCACCCAACGTGGCGCGCACGCGCGCCTCCCGCTCGGCCAGCTCCGCGCGGCGCACCTGTAACTCGCGGCGCGCGCGCCGCTCGACGTTCAGCTCCCGGTTGAGGGCGAAGAATCGGCTCGGCGCACTGGCCGGCGAGGCGCGCAAAAGAATACGCACGTCGCGCGATTCGCCGCCGGCCTGCACCAGGCGGGCCTGCCAGGCCCAGACCTGGCGCTCGGCGCTAAGCCAGGGCAGCGTGACGGGCATCGGCGTCCGCGTCCGCCGCCACCGCTCCAACTGCGGCTCCAAACGCTCGGCGTCGGCCAGCAGGGCATGCAAGCGCCCCCCCGAGCGCAACCGGGCCTCGCCGAAGTACGCCCGCGCCGCGCCGTTGGCGTCGATCAGGATGCCCTGTCCGTCGATGAGCAATACCGGCTCCGGCAGCCAGTCCCCCGCCAGCATAAAGCCGTCGTCACGCGCTAATGTCATTATTCTGACCGCTCCATCACGCACCACCCGCCGGGAGTATGCGTTCCACTACGCTTGCACAAGCAACTTCAGGCCGAGGAGAGCTTCGCCCCCGTGGACGACGTACTGCGCCTCTACCCCTTGCCGAGCGTGACGCGCCCCTTGCGCGGCCTGTATCTCGATCACGCCTTGCACCGCCTGGGCAGCGCGACCCGCCCCTTTGTATACACCAATTTCATCCTCAGCGCGGACGGGCGCATCTACCATCGCGACCCGCACAGCGGGCGCCGCGAGGTCCCGCCCACGCTGGCCAATGCGCGCGACTGGCGCCTGTACCAGGAACTGGCCGCGCAGGCCGACGTGGTACTGACCACGGCGCGTCACCTGCGCGCGGTGGCGGCGGGGCGCCACATCGGCCTGCTCGGGGTGGACGAGGCGCAGCACGTCGACCTGGCCGCCTGGCGGGCGGCGCATGGCCTGCCCCGGCACCCCGCCGTGGCGGTGATCAGCCGGGAACTCGACATCCCGGCCGACGCGCTGCGGGCGCACTATCCGGGCCCGCTCGTGGTGGTCACCGCCCGGGCCGCCGACGCCCGCCGCGCCGGCGCTCTACAGGCCGCAGGTATCCGCGTACTGCGCGCCGGCCGCAAGAACGTGGAGGGGGCCGCTCTGCGGCGGGCCCTGGGCGAGGCCGGATTTCGGCGCATCTACTCCATCGCCGGTGCGCGGGTGCTGCACACCCTGCTGGCGGGGGACAGTGTGGACCGCCTCTACCTCACCCAGGCGCAGGTGCTGATTGGCGGCGAGCGTTTCGGGACGCTGACGACAGGCCCCACCCTGCATCCCGCGCGCGGTTTTCGACTACACGCGCTCTATCTCGACCGCGGCACGCCGGCGGGCGCCGACCAGTTATTCGTCTGTCTCGCGCGGGACGCGCATGCGCCGGCCGCCGACTAGCGCGCGCGGCTCAGGCGTAGTGCGCCCAGGGGGCGGGGCGACCGGTGTGGTAGCCCTGTACGTAGTCCACGCCCACCTCGCGCAGGCAGTCGAGGACGTCCTCGCTCTCCACGAACTCGGCCACCGTGCGTTTGTTGAGGGCGTGGGCGATCTGATTGATGGAGCGCACCATCTGTCGGTCGACGGTATTGGTCACCACGTCACGCACGAACACGCCGTCGATCTTGACGTGATCCACCGGTAAGTACTTGAGATAGGCGAACGACGAGAATCCGGTCCCAAAATCGTCCAGGGCGAAGCCGCAACCCAGGGCCTGCAGGTCCTGGATGAACACGCCGGCCTTGTCCATGTGCGTCACCGCCGCGGTCTCCGTGATCTCGAAGATCAGAGAGCCGGGCGCGACGTCCGACTCCCGCAAGCGCCGCTTGATGAGTTCGAGCAACTCCGGGTCCCCCAGCGAGGTGGCGGACAGGTTCACACTGAAGCGAGCCTCCTCACCGGTGCGGTGCAGGTCGTCCAACAAGCGGAAGGTATTCTCGACGACGTAGCGGTCCACACTCGGCATCAGCCCGTAGCGCTCCGCGGTGGGAAGGAACCGACCCGGCAGCATTAGATGGCCGTCGCGCGACCGCAAGCGCACCAACACCTCGAAGGCGCGCGCCTGCTCGTTCGGGTGCAGCGGCACGATCGGCTGGAAATGTAACTCCAGGCGCTGGTGGGCCAGCGCGTCCTTGATTTCGCTCACCCGGTGTAACTCGCCCAAGCCGTCCATCTGGCCCTCGTCGGCGGGGTCGTAGAGGTGGATGCGGTTGCGGCCGCTGTGCTTGGCCACATAACAGGCGATGTCCACCCGGCGCAGTACCTCGGCGGTGGAGGTGAACGCGGGATCGACCAGCGCGACGCCGATGCTGGCGCCGATGCGAAACCGCCGCTCACGATAGCTGAAGCTGTGTTCGGCCAAGGCTTGCAGCAACAACTTGGCGGCGGCCAGCGCCGCACCGGCATCCACGTCGGCCAACAACAGCCCGAACTCGTCTCCGCCCAGCCGCGCCAGCACGTCGCCGCGGCGCGCCCGGCGCGCGAACAGCTGACCGATCTCCGACAGCACCTCGTCGCCGACCGAGTGCCCCGCGGTGTCGTTGATGGCCTTGAAGCGGTCGAGGTCGATATACAACATGGCGTAGCGTCGCGCCGCGCGCCGTGCCAGATGCAGGGCCTGCTCCACCTGTTGCTCGAAGTAGTAACGGTTGTGCAGGCCGGTGAGCGTATCGTGATGCGCGAGGTACTCGAGTTGGCGCCGCGCAAGGCGCGCGCCGGTGGCATCGCGAAACACCAGCACGGCCCCCAGCAGGGTGCCGTCGGGCGCGCGGATCGGCGCCGCGGAGTCCTCGATGATGTACTCGGACCCGTCCCGCGCGATCAGGGCGGTGTTGTTCGCCAGCCCCACGGTACGTCCCTCGGCAAGGCAGGCCGCGACCGGATTGGGCGCCGGCTTGCGGGTGAACTCGTTGATGATGCTGAACACCTCGGACAGCGGACGCCCGATCGCCTCGGCCGGACTCCACCCGGTGAGTTGCTCGGCGACCGGGTTGACGAAGTCCACGCGGCCCTCGATGTCGGTGGTGATCACCGCGTCGCCGATACTCTCCAGCGTCACGGCCAGCTTGGCGTGGCTGAGGCTCAGCGCCGCGCGGCTGGCGTGCAGCGCGCGCAGGGCGTCGCGCTGCTTCTCGAGCTCACGCGCGAGTTGCAGAAACCGGCCCACGCCCACCAGGCGGCCGGCGCCGCGCAGCAACACCCCGCTGGGCTTCCCCAGCACACCGGGCACCCTTACCGCGGTCCAATTCAGCCCGCGCGCGCCCTGCCCGCGCCACTTGACGGTAGCCGGCATGCTCGCCGCGGCACGAGCCCAGCGACGCACCAGGGCGCGCGTGTGGGAATCTTCATCCTCCACGGCGTCCTCCAGCCGCACGCCCGGCTCCAGGCGCGTGATCCGCCGCGCCGCGGCGTTCAGGTCGAGCACCTTGCCTTCGAGATCGATCAGCACCAGCGGCTCCGGCACGGCGTCCGCCAACCCTATCTGCGCGAGGGCGTCCATTCAGCTTTGGAAATACTCGTCACCCGGCGCCGCAGTCGCTTCGGCGCTGGGTGTGAGGTAGAGCACCACGCGACACTCGGGATCCCGGCGGGCGATGGTCTCGTCCAGCACGACCTTGGCGTACCCGAGGTTCTCGGCCGCGATAGTGCCGAAGACATTGGAGGTCATCATGCACAGCGACTCGCGGTCCTGCACTTCGTCGGCGAACGGGCAGGCGCGATTGCCGAGCACGATCTTCTCGTCGTCTTGGGAGATGATGTAGAAGTCGCCTTTGATACGCCGCTTCAGGTCGACCAGCACCGCCGCCACCTGTTCGCGCTCCAGCCGCGGCAGGGACAGCGCGCGCCGATAGTCGGCGTCCAGCTGCTCGCCCATCTCCTGCCCCACCAGGGTGATGAAACCCCGGGCTTCTTGCAGGCCAACGACGTCCTCGAGCGCCCCCGAGAGGATGCGGATGAGCTGACGCATAAACGCGTCGCGGTTCAACGGCAGGTCTGCCTGGCGTACCAGTTCTTCTGAATCCATGGCCAACTAGCTCCTAAGACGGTGGGTCACGGCCGCCGCCCAGTTAAACGGATCGGCGTTCGCCGGTCAACGGCTGCTGCCGCGGCAGCGCGCCAGGTGTCGGTCGTATGAGTCGAAATAATTTCCGGCGGCGTCACGCACCGTCGCGGGCGCGTTCGAGCAGCTCGCGCACCTCATCGTCGCTGGTCTGGCCGAAGTCGCCATACCACTGCCCGACGCCGTAGAAATGGCGCGGCGTGTGCAGGCAAATCAACTCGTCCGCCTCCTTCGCCAGCACCTCCGCGGTCTCGGGAGGCGCCACCGGGATGGCTGCCACCAAGTGTGCGGGGCCTTGCCCGCGCAGCGCCGCCAGCCCAGCGCGCAAGGTGGCGCCCGTGGCCGCGCCGTCGTCGATGACGATCACCGTGCGGCCGGCCACGTCCAGCGGCGGACGGTCGCCGCGAAATGCCCGCTCCCGGCGCAGCAGCTCGGCCCGTTCGCGCGCCTCGATACGCGCGAGCGCGGCGGGGTCCACCCAACTCGCGACCTCGGGGTTGAGCACGCGCGCCCCGCCGCTGGCGATGGCGCCGACCGCTAACTCCTCCTGTCCCGGCATGCCCAGCTTGCGCACCAACAGCACGTCGAGCGGCGCGTGGAGGCCCTGCGCGACAGGGTAGGCCACCGGCACCCCGCCGCGTGGCAGCGCCAACAGCAGCAGTCCCGGCCGCCCCTGAAGATGGGCGAGCGCGCGCGCGAGCTGAACCCCCGCGGCGGCGCGGTCAGCGAACAGGGCGTTCATCACCCGGCGCCTCCCTCACCATGGGATACGGCTGCCGTCATAGCGCAAGAACACGCCGCTGTCCGCCCACGACAGGCGCTGCAGCAATCGGCGCATGTCGGCCACGGCCTCGGCCGGGGTACGCGGCGCGTCCCAACCGCCCATGCGCGAGCGCACCCACCCCGGATGCACCAACAGCAACTTGATGCCGCGCTCGCGCAGGGCGAATGAGAGCCCCTTCATGGCGGCGTTGAGCGCGCTCTTGCTGGAACGGTAGTAGGGACTATCCGCGCCGGGGATCTCCGCAATGCTGCCCATGTGACTGGTGAGCACCGCGACCACCGCCTCCGTCGCCCGCGCCAACGGCTCGAGCAGCGCCTCAGTCACCCGCACCGGCCCCAACGCGTTCACCGCCAGGGTGTGCAGCCAATCGTCGTAGCGCAGCCCGCCGAGCGCGGCCGGGGCGTACTTCTCCAAGTAGATGCCCGCATTGTTGACCAGCAGGTCCAGCGGCTCGTCCGCCAGCTCCGCCACCACCGCCTGCACGTCCTCGGCACGCGTGACGTCGAGGCGATGCACGCTGACCGCCGGATGCGCCTGGCGCAGGACATGCAGGTCATGGGCTTCCGCCGGACGCCGGCAAGTCGCATGGACCCGCCAGCCCTCCTGCGCCAACTGGCGAGTCCATTCCAGGCCGATGGCGCGGTTACTGCCGGTGACGAGGGCTGTGGGCATGGCGGACAGAGGGGCGATCGCGGGCCGCTCAGGGCGCCGGCCGCCGCGTCCAGCGGTCATCGAACAGGCGGCCGTAGTCGGTCGGCAAGCGCGCGAGGAGCGCACTCCGCTCGGCGGGCCCCACGGCCGCGCGCAGCACCGCAAGCACCGTCTGCGCGTGCTGCTCGGTCTGCGCGCGATCCGCTCCGGCGCGCTCGCAAACGCGCCGCAGGAACTCGTCCGCGCCGAACGCTTCGCCCGGCTCGCCGCTCGGATGCGTCAACAGCTGCGTGATTTCGGACGGCAACTGTCCCGCCAACCCGCAGACCGCGCCGCCGCCCAGCCGATGGGCGAGGGTCTCGAGTGTGGCGCGGGTGACACGCAATGCCTCTTCCCGCGAGGCAAGCCGGCCCCGCCGCTCCACCGCATCGAGAAACTCCTCGAACCGCATGCCGCCTCCTTGCCGCCTGGTTCGGGCGGAGCGTCCATGGGATCACCGCGACGCACAGCCTTGGGCCCAACGCCGGGAATGAACGACGGCGGGCTGAGGCTCATTCTTTACACTCTAGCAACGTGTGAAGCGGCTTCAACGCGCCACCGACGCCCCCTGAGTGCGAACCGCCCCGAGGTTCGCGCCCTGGCGCAGCAGTTCCTCCTGGATCTCGGCCACGTCCGACGCCCGCGGCGTGGTGTCGCCCGCCGCGGCCAGCGCGGCACATACGCCGGCCGCTTGGCCGGTGGCCATGACGATGGGCATGACCCGGTAGGACGAATGCGCCTCGTGGGTGCCGGAGATGCAGCGCCCGGCCACCAGCAGTCCCTCCACGCCCTGCGGCAGCAGGCAGCGCAAGGGGATGTCGTAGGCGTCCCCGGGCGGCACGCGCTTGAGGATGGTGCCGCTGCCGTTGGGGTTGTGGATATCCACCGGGTAGGAGCCGCGCGCGATCACATCGGGGAATTTGCGCGCGCTGAGGACGTCGTCCACGGTGAGCTGATAGTCGCCGCGCACCCGGCGCGCCTCGCGCACCCCGATGTTCACCCCGCTTTGCGCGTTGTAGGCATTCTCGAAGCCGGGCACGCGCTTGCGCAGAAAGTCGACGATCTGGCGCATCTGGCGCCGGGCGAGCCACTCCGCACGGGTCAGGTCCCACACGTCGGTGGAGAACACGCCGGTGACGCGCGTGCTGTTGACGCTCACCTCACGCGGGTGCGGCGTGGCGAAGAACAGGATGTCCTCGCGCGCGAGATCGAGCTCACCCGCCTCGGTGGCGGCGCGCACCAGGTCCCACAGGCCGTGCACGCCGCGCCACTGGGTCGGGTTGTCGCGCAGGTAGTCGCCGAACGCAAGGCGATCGAACTCGATCATGCGGAACATCAGCGTCATGGGCTGGCACAGCCCGTCCTCTTCGCGCCCGATGTCGAAGGGCGCGCCCGCGCGTGCTGCCACGTCGCCGTCGCCGGTGCAGTCCACCACGCAGCGGGCGCGGATCACCACCGGGCCCGACTTGGTCTCGAACACCACCCCCTCCACGTGGCCCTCGGGCGCCACGACCTCCGCCGCCAGGGCGTGCAACAGGAACTCCACCCCCGCCTCGTCGAGCATGTCGAGCACCACGGATTTGAAGACCTCGGGATCGAACGGCACCACATAGCCGGTCGCCAGGGTCGGCGGCACCGCACCGCCCGCGTCGACCAGGCGCTGCTGCAACTCGGCCAACACGCCGGCCACCACCGGGTCGCCGGGGCCGTGGTCGGTAGGCAGCAGCGTCATCTCCTGCGGCTTGTCGACCGGGGGCCGGAAGGTGTGGAAGGACATCAGGGGCATCACCAGCGCGGCGGTGGCATTGCCGCCGAAGAACCCGTAGCGCTCGGCCAGCACCACGCGCGCGCCGGCGCGCGCCGCGCCGATGGCGGCGCCGATGCCGGCCGGACCGCCACCGACCACGAGGACGTCGGCCTCGCCGCCCACCACGGCACGGCGTGGCGGCAGTTGGATGTGCTGCAGGTGTTTGGGGCGCGCTAGTGCAGGCAAAAAGATCGACCTCCCTGTCGGTGGCAAGACGGGCCCCCTTCCTGGGGCCGGAGCCGGATCGCCGCGCCGGGCGCCAGCGGCCTCAGATGCCGGTCGGCGCACGCACCAAGCGCGCGCTTAGCAGCCGGGTCGCCAGCGCATTGCTCTCCAGAGCGCGACGCTGCAGTGCGGGCAGGCTACGCCGGATGCGCGTCTGCAAAGAACGACGTCGATCCCAACTCTGGTCGATGTGCGCCAGCAGGCGGCCCGCGTTCACCAGCTCGAGCGGCGGCATCTCGATCTGCATCTCCTCGAGAAAGCCCTCCACTTTGGAGGCATAGGGGAGCGCGACGAAGGGCACGCCCTGCAGCGCGGCGAAGATGAGGAAATGCAAGCGCATGCCCACCGCCATGTCGAAGCGGCCCATCAAAGTGAGCATCTGCGCGGAGGTGTAGCTGCCCTTGAGCACCGTGGCGCGTTGCGCCCGCAGCATACGCGCCACGACCGCGTGGCACTGCTGGGTATCCTTCATGCCCGGCTCCATCGGCACCAGCACCACGTCGGCATCGAAGCGGTCCACCATGTAGTCGGCCGCATTGGCGAGCAGCCCCTGATAATGCTCCTCGCTGATATCGGGCGCCGCCACGCCGGGCTCGCGCACCGACATGCCGATATAGCGCCGCTGCGGCTCCAGCCCCTCGCGCTCGAGGGCACCCTCGGGCAGCGCTTCGGGCTCCAACAAGAAGGCCGGATCGGCGGTGAGACGCATCTCGCGGTGTACCCCCGCCTCCTCCAGCACGGCGCGGGCACGCAGTTCGCGCACCGTGACCACGGCGGCCGGGATCAGCGCCTCGCGCACAGCCTGCTGTGCCGCCGGGTCGCGCAGCGGACCGGCCCCCACGGCGTAGACCATGACCGGGACCTGGCGTTCATGGGCGAGCAGGGCCTCACGCAGGAACACCTTGGCCTCGGCGTCGAACAGAATCCCGCCGCCACCGACGATCAACAGATCCAGCCGCTCCACCTCCGCCTGCGCCTCGCTGCGCGACAGGCGCCGGGCCGGCACGGCGCGCTCCACCCGATGACGCGCCAGGGTATCTTCGGGGTTGCGCGAAAACACGGTAATCTCCACCGGCAGCGTGCGGCGCAATTGGGTAATGATGCTTTGCAGAATGGCCTCATCGCCCAGGTTGAGGCCGCCGTACGAGCCGCTGATCCCGACCCGGAACATCTGCTGCGCTGCGTTCATGAGAGCTCCCTACCCGGCCAGGCCGGCACGTCCATGTGGGGGGCGCCGGACGGAGCCGGCATCGGGGGCGACCCTCAGCCGCCGAGGGTCTGGTCCTGGTTCTCGAACCAGTCTAGTGCGGCGTGGAACTGCGTGGGACGAAAGTCCGGCCAGTAATCGTCCACCACATAGAAGTCCGCGTACACGGCCTGCACCGGCAGAAAGCCGCTCAACCGCCGACCGCCGCCCCAGCGCACGATGAGGTCCAGGCGCGGCACGTCGCGCGAGCGCAAGTCACCGTTGCGCAACCCGCCGAGGTCCCAGTCCCACCCGTAGTTGACCAGCAGGTTGACCTTGACGTCGCCGGCGCTGCGGCGGCGAAACCGGCGCAGCTCGGGCGGAAACTGCGCGGATGACTCGTCGCCCACCGCCAGCAGGGCCGCACCGCGGCGCTCCAGCTCCAGCGCCAGCTCGACACAGGCGGCGCGAAAGGCCGCCTTCTGAGCGCCGGGCCGCTTGCAGTTGTCCTTGGTGTAGCCGTACACGGACAGCTCCTCGATCCCCAGCGCGCGGCACTGCTCGAACAGCGCGAGGCCCGGGGCGATGCCGGAGGCGTAGCCCCACTCCCGCGCCAGGCCGCGTGCCTGCGCCCAGCGCCGGTTGCCGTCCGGGATCAGCCCCACATGACGCGGCAGGCGGCGCCTCACGGGGTCCGCTCCGCGTCCGCTTCACCCGGGTCCTCGGACGCGCCGCGGCGGCCGCCGCTCGCCGTGCGCGGGCGCAGCCCCTGCACCGCCGGGCCCTCGAGCACCGCGCCGCGCGCGTCGAAGCGCGAACCGTGGCAGGGGCAGTCCCAGCTGCGCTCCAGGCCGTTCCAAGTCACGTAACAACCGAGGTGCGGGCAGACGGGCGACAACACGTGCAGCGCGCCCTGCGCGTCCCGGTAGACCGCGCAGGTCTCCCCCGCCACGCGCATCAACGCTCCGGCGTCCGGCGCCAGCTCCTCCGGGCTGCGCGGCGGCCGGCGCGTCAAGCGTCCTCCGAGCCACTCGCGCGTGGCATCGAGGTTCTCGCGTAGCAAGTCGCGCGCGGCCACACGCGCGTTGACGCGCGTGGCGTCAAACAGCGCCGCCCAGGGATTCGGCCGATCCCGGATCGCGTCGGTGATCATCAGCGCAGCGGCGGTGCCGCCGGTCAGGCCCCAGCCACCGAAGCCGGTGGCCGCGTAGACGTGTTCCCGCGGCCCCAGCCGCCCCACATACGGCACGCCATCGGCGGAATGAAAGTCCTGCGCCCCCCACCAGTGAGTGATGGCCTGTACGGGGAAATGGGCCTCAACGAACCGCGCCAGGCGCTCCAAACGCGCGCGCGGCTCGCCGTGGCCGGTCTTGAAGCCCTCGCCGACCGCAATCAGCGAGACCGTGTCGCCCTCGCGATGAATGCGCAGCGACCAGCCGGGGGACTCGACGGACAAGAACATGCCGCGTGCCTCGTCCGTCATGAGCGCCTCGCTCGCCGCGGGATCCAGGCGCGCGGCCAGCGCAACGTGCCGCCGCGGAAAGGCCTTGAGGAACAAGCCGCCACGCTCGCCGAGCGGCAGGTGGGTGGCAAGCACGATGTCCCCCGCCGTGACCGAGCCGCGCCCCAACACCAGGCGTCCCGGCTGGCCGTCCTCCACCCTCAATACCCGGCTGCGCTCGAACACGTGGCAGCCGCCGCCGGGGATCAGCCGGGCGAGGCCGAGCAGGTACTTACGGGGATGGAATTGCGCCTGCCCGTCGAGGCGCAGTGCCGCGCGGATAGGCACTGGCAGCGGTGCGCCCGGCAGCAGCGTCACGGGCAGCCCCGCACGGCGCGCCGCCGCATGCTCGGCGGTCAGCGCGTCGGCGGCGTCGCCCGCCGGCGCGCACAGGTAGGCGGGCACCCGCTCGAAGTCGCAGGCGATGCCCTCCTCGGCCTGCACACGCTCGATGTGCTGCAGGGCGGTCTGGTTGGCCTCGGCATACAACCAGGCCGCCTCCGGCCCCAGCTTCTGCTCCAGGGGCGCGTACAGCAGGCCGTGCTGAACCGTGACCTTGCCGGTGTTGGCGCCGCTGGTGAGGGCGCCCAGCCGGCCCGCTTCCACCACCGCCACCGTGTAGCCGGCGCGCTTGAGCAGGTAGGCGCAGGTCAGGCCGACCAGGCCCCCGCCCACCACGGCCACGTCCACGTACACGTCGCTCTCCAACGGCGGTAAATCCGGCGGCGGGGCGCGGTCCATCCAGTACGGGCGGGGGGTGGCGTTCCAGTCCATGGTTCACCTGCGTGGGCCGGGGCCGGGATTCGACAGCCACAGCGTGAGTGTCCCTACATTTATAGCCGAGGGCCACCGCGCAGGCGCGCGCGCAGGATCAGCAGGTGCACTGCTAGTATTTTTTTCAGGCAGTGCAACCCTATAGACCAAGGAGGGGTCCATGGACAGCGAGGCCTTACCTACGGCGTCCAACAACGCCCGCCGCGCCGCGCAGAAGCCCGCCTCCATCGAGGTGCCCGACACGCTGCAGGCTTTGGTGCGCGGCCTGATGCGCCACGGCGATCGACCGGCGGTGGTCCAAATGAGCCGGGAGGGCAGCGAAGACCTGAGTTTCCGCGCCCTGGCCGAGGAGGCCCGCCGCCTGGGCGCGGGGCTGTGTGCGCGCGGTCTGCAGCCGCAGACCCCCGTGATGCTGTTCGCGCCCAATTCGCCCGCCTGGCTGATCGCCTGCCTGGCGGTGGCCGAGGCGGGGGCGGTGACCATGCCGCTCGACGCGCAGCTCGGCGACGAGGAGCTGGGCGGGGTGCTGGCGGACAGCGGCGTGCAGTGGATCTTCACCACCCGCGCACTCGCCGAGCGCTTGACGGCACTGGATGAGGCGCCACGCGACGCGACGCTGATCCTGCTCGACGGCGAGCCGGAGGATACGCGCTCATGGCGGCACTGGCAGGCGGCAGCGCCGGAGGAGCTGCCGGCGGTGGCGCCGGACGCGCCGGCGGCGCTGTTCTACACCTCGGGCACCACCGGCGCGCCCAAGGGCGTGCCGCTCACCCATGCGAACCTGATGAGCAATCTACGGGCGCTGCTGGCACAGAACCTCGCCTACCCCAGCGACCGGCTGCTCTCACCCCTGCCGCTGCATCATGTCTATCCCTTCGCCATCGGTCTGCTCGCGCCGCTCGCGCTCGGCGCGGCCATGGTGCTGCCCTACTCGCTGACCGGGCCGCAGATCCTGCGCGCCCTGCAGGCCGGCCGGGTGAGCGTCATCGTCGGCGTGCCGCGCTTGTACCAGGCCCTGTTCGACGCCATCGAGGGTCGGCTGCGCGCGGCCAATCCGGTGCTGCTGCGGGTGTTTCGCGCCCTGCTGCGGCTGTCGATCTGGCTGCGCCGTTATCTGGGTATTTCCATCGGCCGGCGCCTGTTCGCCTTCCTACATCGGCGCTTCGCACCGCACTTGCGCATGGTGGCCTCGGGCGGCTCGGCGCTTGACGGCGAGCTCGCCTGGAAGCTCGAGGGACTCGGGTGGCAGGTCGCGAGCGGCTATGGACTGACCGAGACCTCGCCGATCCTCACCTATAACCCGCCCGGCAGCGGCCGCCCCGAGAGCCCCGGCCGGGCCCTGCCCGGGGTGGAGCTGCGCGTGGCGCCCCCGGCAGAGGGCCAGACGCACGGCGAGGTCCAGGCGCGTGGCCCGAACGTGTTCGCCGGTTACCGCAACCGCCCCGACAAGACGCGCGAGGTGTTCACCGACGACGGCTGGTTCCGCACCGGCGATCTCGGTCACGTGGACGCGCAAGGCTACCTGACGCTGGTGGGGCGCGGCTCCGAGATGATCGTGTTGTCGGGCGGCGAGAACATCAACCCCGAACGCGTGGAAGAGCGTCTGGCGGCGCAGCCGGCGGTCCGCGAGGCGGGCGTGCTCGCCCGCGGCGACCGGCTGGTGGCGGTGTTGGTGCCCGACCCCGGCGCCCGCCGCGGGACCTCGGACGAGGAACTCGAGCGCGCGATGCGCGCCGCCGCCGAGGCGGCCGCCCGCGATCTACCCTCCCATCACCGTATCGCGCGCTATGTCATCAGCCACGATGCGCTGCCCCGTACGCGGCTCGGCAAACTGCGTCGCCACCACCTCGAGGCGCTGTATGAGGACATCGAGCGCCACGGCGGGCGTCAGCAGGAGAGCCCCGGTCCGGTGCCGATCGAGAAGCTCGCGCCCGAAGATCAGCAGATCCTCCAGGAGCCGGCCGCGCGCCGCACCTGGGACTGGTTGGCCGAGCGCTTTTCCGAGGTGCGCCTCACGCCCGACGTCAGCCCGCAGTTCGATCTCGGCGTGGACTCCATGGCCTGGCTCAACCTCACCCTGGAGCTGGGCGAGCGCCTGGGCGTCAACCTGGACGACGAGGCGATCGGACGTATCGAGACCGTGCGCGACCTGCTGCGGGAGGTGGTGGAGGCCGGCGAGGGCGCCGGCGGACAGGACCCGGTGGCGGCACTGCGCGACCCCGAGCGGCTGCTGGATGCGCGCCGGCTGGCCCTGCTGCGCCCGCCGGGGCCGCTGCTGCGCCTGCTACGCGCCGTGCTCGCACGCCTCAACCGGCTGGCGCTGCGCGCGCTGTTCCGGTTGCGCGTCGAGGGACTGGAGCGCCTACCGGCGCGGGGCCCGTACATCCTCGCGCCCAACCACCTCAGCTATCTCGACGCCCCGGCACTGGGCGCGGCGCTGGGGCCGCGCCTGGCCGACACCTATTGGGGCGGCTTCGCGGGGCTGATGTTCGGCAACCCCCTCGTGCGCGCATTCAGCCGCGCCGCGCAGGTGCTGCCGGTGGACCCGGCGCACGGTCCCTTGACCAGCCTCGCCTACGCCGCCGCCGCGCTGCGCCGGGGCAAGATCCTGGTGTGGTTTCCCGAAGGCGAACGCTCCACCACCGGCGAGCTGCGGCCCTTCCAGGCCGGCATCGCCCTACTGCTGCAGGCGCAGGAGGTGCCGGTCATTCCCGTGTGGATCGAAGGCGGCTATCAGGCCTGGCCGCGCGGCCGGCGCTGGCCCCGCCTGCACCCCCTGCGCGTCATCATCGGCGCCACCACCCGGCCCGCCGATCTCGGCGCCGGCGCCGCGGAGCACGACGAAGTGGCGCAAGCGCTGCGCGCGCGCGTCGCCGGCCTGGCGCCCTGAGGCGGGCGCCGCGTGGCGCCCCGCACGCCGGCCGCACGGCGCGCCGGCCACCGCCTCACGCGGCGCCGGGTGGTCGCATGGGCGCTGTACGACTGGTCCACCAACGGCTTCGCCGTGGTGGTCATGGCCGGCTTCTTCCCAATCTTTTTCAACGAGTATTGGGGCGCGGACCTCAGCGCCACGGACGGCACCTTTTGGCTGGGGGTCGCCAATTCGGTGAGCGGCGCCCTGGTCATCCTGGTCGCGCCCTTGCTCGGCGCCACCGCCGACCGCGCGGGGCGCAAGAAGACCCTGCTGCTGCTGGCGACGCTGCTCGGCATCGCCATGAGCACCGCGCTGTACTTCGTGCAGCAGGGGCAGTGGGTGCTGGCGGCCGCCATCTATGTGCTGGCGATGCTCGGCTTCTCCGGCAGCAGCGTGTTCTACGACGCGCTGCTGCTCACCGTGGCCCCGCGCGGGCGGGTCGACTTCGTCTCCGCGCTCGGCTTCGCCTACGGCTACCTCGGCGGCGGCCTGCTGTTCGTGCTCGTGGTCCTGATGACGCTGTACCCGGACGCCTTCGGCCTGCCCGATGCACCGACCGCGGTGCGGGTGAGCTTTCTACTGGTGGCGCTGTGGTGGGCGGTGTTCTGCGTGCCGCTATTCATCTGGGTACCCGAACCGGCGACGCCGGATCGGGTGCGGGGGGTCGGCGCGCTGCGCGCCGGCTGGCAGCGGCTGCGCGCGACCTTCGGCGAGGTACGGCGCCTGCGCATGGTGATGCTGTTCCTGATCGCCTACTGGTTCTATATCGACGGGGTGCACTCCATCATCCGCATGGCCACGGATTACGGCTACGGCCTGGGGTTCGGGCGCGAGGACCTGATCCTGGCCCTGCTGCTGGTGCAGTTCATCGCCTTCCCGATGGCGCTGGTGTTCGGCAAACTGGGGCAGCGCCTCGGCGCAAAGACCGGCATCTACATCGCCTTGGGCGTCTACGCCGGAGTCGTGGTGTGGGCCTACTTCATCCAACACGCCTGGGAGTTCTACGTGCTCGCCGCGGCAATCGGCTGCGTGCAAGGCGGCGTACAGGCGCTGTCGCGCTCCTACTACAGCACCCTCATCCCACGGCAGCAGAGCGCCGAGTTTTTCGGCTTCTACAACATCATGGGTAAGTTTGCCGCGGTGCTCGGGCCACTGCTCATCGGCACTGTCGCCGCGATCACCGACAGCCCGCGGCATTCCATCTTGTCGGTGCTGGCGCTGTTCGCCATCGGCGCACTGCTGCTCGCACGCGTCGATCAGCGCCAGGCACGGGCGCTGGCACGCGCATCGGCCAGCGCCCCGCAGGCCGGCAGCGGCCGCCCGTGAAGGCCGACGCCGCCGGCCACTCTCGATGAAACCCGCTCGCCAGTGAAATCCACAGCGGCCGCCACCAAGCTGCATAAGCCGGACGCCGCATCATCGAGGAATCATGAAGCAAAGCGCTTTGCGCTTTGCTTCGTCTGAGGAATCCAGGCGGGTTCACCCCGACCTTGTACTACACGAGATTCATTGGACGCTTGTCGTAAGGGTTTTCCTGTAGACCGAAACTCCGTAAACGCCGCCCGCTTTACGCCCTCTCTCGGGCGCGGTACGCTGGGACGTTCGAGGATTCCTTCCCGGTCGGCGTGAACTGTGGCTACCATGCCAACGCCGCCACCTGGTTGGGGGGAGCTGGCATGGCGACAGGACACGCAGACGCGGCCGACGCGCATTTAGACGCTTGGGACGCGGCATTTTCGAGGGATTGTGCAGACGTCACGGTGACCGCCGGCGCCGCACGGGATACCCCTGGGCTGATCGTGGCCGACGGGGCAGGCCGCATACTGACCATCAGCGCGCAGGTGCGGCAACTGGCGCGGCTGAGCGATGATCCGCTTCACCTACACACGCTCGCGGCCGAGTTGGAACTGCGCCGCCCGGACGACAGCCCGCTTTCCGCCGACGAATGGCCCTTCGCGCGCCTGCTGCGCGGCGAGCAGTTCACCCAGCAGCCTTACCGCATCACGCACCGGCGCAGCGGCATCCGTTACGAGTGCCTGTGCACCGGTCACGCCGTCATCGGGGCCGACGGCGAGCTGTTGTGCGCCGTGCTGGCCTTTTCCGGCCTCACCGCGGTGCTACCCGCCCCCGGAACGGTGCAGGAAGCGCCGGCACCATACCCCTCGACTGCCGCCGCCCAGTTCGTGGTCGACGCCGGATTGCGCCTGCAGCGGGTCAACGCGCGCGTCGCGGCGCTTTCCGGACTCGCGCCGCAGGCACACGCCGGGCGCCGCCTGGACGAGATCGCGCCCGCGCTCGCGCCGTGCCTGGAACCCTACTATCGGCAGGTGCTGACGAGCGGTGAACCGGTGCTCGACACGGAGCTCGAGGTGTCCTGGGAAAGGGAGGGCCTGCCCCGCCGCTGGCTGATGAGTCTCCATCCCTTGTGGGACGCGCACGGGCGCGTGATCGGCATCAACAGCGTCCTGCAGGATGTCAGCGCCGAGCGCCAATCGCGGCGCTATCGGGAGGCGCAGCACGCGATTACCCGACTGCTCGCGCACGCGCACAGCCTGCGCGCCGTCAGCGCCGAGTTGCTGCACATCCTGATGGCGTGCATGGGCGCTCGGTATGCGGTGCTGTGGCGCGTGGAGTCGACCCAGGGCGTGCTGACCCCGGTGGTGGCGGTGCACGAACCCGACGGTGCACTGGACAACTTCGGGCGCATCATGCGCGGCGTGCGCCTGCGCGCCGGGCAGAGTATCGCGGGCCGCGCGTGGGCCACACAGGCGCCGTGCATCGTTCAGGATCTCGGCGAGGACCCGCACTTTCCCTTCGCGGGCGAGACCGCGGTGGCGGGCTTGCACACCGGCGCCGCGTTCCCCATTCAGAGCGAGGCCGAATGCCTGGGCGTGCTGGAGTTCTACCGCCGCCATCCGGTCGAGGTGGACCCGACGCTGCTCGACATGATGGACGAGGCGGGGCGCGAGATCGGCCACTTCATCCTGCGCCGGCGCGCCGAGCAAGCCCTGCGCACCCTGATCGAGAATACGCCCGACATCGTCGCGCGCTTCGACCGCCAGTACCGTCACGTATACGTCAACCGCGCGGTGACCGCCTACACCAAGATCCCCAGCAGCGGCTGCGTCGGCAAGAGCGTGCGCGAGATGGGACTGCCCGGTGACCTCTGCGACGTTTGGGAAGCCGCGCTCGACGAGGTCTTCGCGCGCGGGCGCGAGGTGAACATCGAGTTCGAATATGCCGGCCCTGAAGGGCCGGTTTACTTTCAGTCACGTCTGGTGCCCGAACGCTCCGAGGACGGCGCCATTCACAACGTGCTCGCGGTAACGCGCGACCAAACGAGTCAGCGCAATGTCGAGCGCGAACGCTTGGCCCTGTATCAACGCGAGCAGGCCACACGACGCGAGTTGGAGGAGGCGCTGGCCGCGCTCGCCGAACGGGAGCAGGCGCTGCGCTTTCTGGCCGACGCCAATGTCGAACTGACCTCCTCGCTGGAGTACGAAGCCATCCTCATCAAGGCGGCGGACTTGATGGTACCGCGCGTGGCGGACTGGTGCGCGGTCGACCTGGTCGAGGACGATGAGTTGCACCGTTTGGCCGTGCGCCACATCGATCCCGCCAAAGTGGCGTCGGTGTACGAAATCTCGCGCCGCTATCCGGCCGGCCCGCAGGCCATCGGCGGCGCCGCCGCGGCGCTGCATTCGGGACGCACCCATTGGCAGGCACAGCTCACTGACGAGCTTCTGGCGAGCTATGCACACGACGAGGCGCACCTGCGCGCCTTGCGCGCCCTCGACATCCGCTCCTACATCAGCGTGCCGCTGCGCGCACGCGGCCGGACCCTGGGCGTCCTCACGGTGGTGCGTGCCGGTACCAGTCCGGCATTCGGCGAACAGGACGTGCAGTTCGTGGAAGAGCTCGGGCGGCGCGCCGCGCTGGCGATGGACAACGCCCTGCTCCACCAGGCGGTGCAGCGCGAACTGGCCGACCGTACGCGCGCCGAACACGCACTGCGCGACAGCGAGGAGAATCTCCGCTTCATTCTGGAGGCGGCGCAGGTCGGCACGTGGAACTGGGACATACCCAGCGGACGCCTGGACTGGTCGTGTCAGATCGAATCGATTTACGGTCTGCGGCCGGGCGGGCTCCGCGGCACCCTGGACGAGTTCCTCCAGCACGTGCACCCGGAGGATCGCGCGCCGATGCGTTGGGCGCTCGAGCAGGCGGTCGAGGGGCGCGAGGATTACCTCACCGAGTACCGGTTGATGCCGCGCGAGGGCACGGTGCGCTGGGTGGAGGACAAGGGCCGCGTGTTCTACGACGAGGACGGACGCCCGCTGCGCATGGCCGGTATCTGCACCGACGTGACCGCGCGCAAGCAGGTCGAGCAGGCGCTGCGGCTCAGCGAGGAGCGCTTCCTCACGGCCCTCAAGAGCACCTCGGTGGTGGTTTTCAACCAGGACCGCGAGCTGCGCTACACCTGGCTGCACGACCCCAATGGGCACCTCAGCCGCGGCCGCGTGGTGCTGGGGCGGCGCGATGCCGACATCATGGCGGCCGAAGATGCCGCTCAGATAGAGGCCCTCAAGCGGCGCGTGCTGGACACCGGCGCCAGCCTGCGCCAGGAGATCCGCGTCAGCGAGGAGCGCAGCGACCACTATTACGACCTGACCGTGGAACCGGTTCGTAACGCGCGCGGCGACATCATCGGCATTACCGGCGCCATGGTCGACATTACCCACCACATGCGGCTCGAGGCGACGCTGCGCGAACAGGCCGAGCAGCTCGCGGTGGCCGACAAACGCAAAGACGAGTTTCTTGCCATGCTTGCTCACGAGTTACGCAACCCGCTGGCCCCCATCCAGAACGCGGTGCAACTGCTGCGCATGCGGCGTGAGACCTTGGACGACACCACGCGCTGGGGTCTGGACATCATTGCCCGCCAAGGCGATCACCTCACCCGCCTGGTCGACGACATGCTGGACGTCGCGCGCATCACCCGCGGGCGCATCGCACTGCAAAAGCAGGCGCTAGCGCTGGAGGATCTGGTACAGGGCGCGGTGGAGGCGAGCCGGCCGCTCATCGAGGCTCACGGGCACAGGCTGCAGGTCGATATCTGCGACGGGGAACTGACCGTCGAGGCCGACGCCACACGCATGGTACAAGTGCTGGGCAACCTACTGAACAACGCCGCCAAGTACACCCCGGACGGCGGTTCGATTCGGATACGGGGCGAGCGCGACGGCGAGTGGGCGGTGATCCGGGTGCGCGACACGGGTATCGGCATCGGCGAAGACTTGTTGCCACGTATCTTCGACCTCTTCTCGCAGGGCGAGCGCTCGCTGGATCGCAGCGAGGGCGGGCTCGGCCTCGGTTTGACCCTGGTACGCACCCTGGTGGAGATGCATAACGGCGACGTGACCGCCAGCAGTCCCGGGCTCGGCGCCGGCAGCGAGTTCATGGTCCGCCTGCCGCTGTTCGCTCCGGCGCGGGGCGCGCCGAGCGGCGACGCGGCGCAGCCCGCTACGGCAGACACCCGGCGCGTGCTGGTGGTGGACGACAACGCGGACGTGGGAGAGTCGCTGGTCATGCTCCTGTCGGCCATGGGCCACGAGGTACGGCTTACCACCGACGGCGAACAGGCGCTGGCATGCGCCACCGAGTTTCGCCCGGAAATCGTCTTTCTCGACGTCGGCCTGCCCGGCATGGACGGCTTCGAGGTGGCACGGCGACTGCGGGCGCGCCATCCCGACTGGCCCATGTCGCTGGTCGCCTTCACCGGGTACGGTCAGGAAGAGATGGCGCAGCGCACCCAGAGTGCCGGCTTCGACCACCACGTGCTCAAACCGGCCAGCTTCGACGTGCTCGAGCACCTGGTGCGCACCGCCCCCTCACACCCCCTTTAATTCTCTTTCGCTCAGGCAGTTGGCCCGGCTAACGCCGGCCAGCGCATGCCCCGTAGCAGCAGCAGCAGCTGCTAATGCCCTGTGCTATGGTCAGTAGCAGCGTGTACTGAGGGGGAAGGATGACCCACGGAGGGGACAACGCCCGCCTCGACGGGCAGGTCGCGTTGATTACCGGCGGCGCCTCGGGCATCGGGCGGGCACTGGCGCTGGCGCTACACGGCGCCGGCATGCGCGTGGTGGTGGCCGACGTGCAGACGCCGATCGACCTGCCCCCCGCGATACACCACCGCCGCATCGACGTCACCCACCCGGACCATATCGACACGCTGTACGCGTGGATCCGATCGAACTTCGACACCCCCGCGGTGCTGGCCCCGTGCGCGGGCGCTCATCTGCACGAACGTCTCGCCGAGGGTGACCCGGCCAAATGGGCCGCGCTGTTCGACCTGAACGTGGTCGGGGTGTTGCGCGTCCTGCGCGCCTTCCTGCCCGACATGCTCGCGCGCGCGGAAGGCGACATCGTCCTGATGTCCTCGGTCGCCGCGCGCCACGCCTATCCCTACGGCGCGGTCTACGGCGCCAGCAAGGCCGCGCTGGACATGATCGGCGAGACCCTGCGCCTGGAGGTGCAACCGCAGCTGCGCGTGCTGAGCGTCGCGCCGGGCGTCGTGGACACGCCGTTTTTCGACGCCGGACACGGACCGACACCGGCGACCATCGGATGGGGTGCCTTGGCCGCCGAGGACGTAGCCGACGCGGTGCTGTACGCGCTGACGCGGCCACGGGAGGTGGCGCTCAACCGCTTGGTTCTGAGACCGGCAGCGCAGCCGCTGTAAACGGCGCCTGCCCAGGGAGGCCGGCCAGCGCCTCCCGACCGGAGCCCAGGATGGGCCCCGCCAACACGGACGTTGACTCGCTCACGGAAGGAGCACTGATGGCAACACACGTTCTCATAACAGGGGGCGCCGGTTTTATCGGCTCGCACCTGGCCGACGATCTCCTGGCACGCGGCTACCGCGTGCGCGTACTGGACAACCTCTCGCCGCAAGTCCACGGCGCCGACGCCCACCCCCCGGGCTACTTGAACGACGACGTCGAACTGCAGATCGGCGACGTGCGCGACCCGCAGGCGGTGCGCACGGCGCTGGACGGTGTGGACGCCGTATTTCACCTTGCCGCCCTGGTGGGTGTCGGGCAAAGCATGTACCAGGTGGCCGATTACCTGGACGTCAACACGCGCGGCACGGGCGTGCTGCTCGAGGCGCTCATCGAACGGCCCATCGAACGCCTGGTGGTGGCCTCGAGCATGAGTATCTACGGCGAGGGTCAGTACCTCGACCCGCAAGGCGATCCGGTGCCCGGCGCCGAGCGCCAATTGGACCAACTGCGTGTCGGTCAGTGGGAATTGTCCGCCCCGGACGGCAGCGGCTCACTGCGCCCGATCCCCACGCCGGAGGAGAAACCGCCCGCGCTGTCGTCGGTCTACGCCTTGTCGAAGTACGACCAGGAACGCCTGTGCTTGATGGTGGGCCAGGCCTACGGCATCCCCACGGCGGCCCTGCGGCTGTTCAACGTATTCGGCACACGCCAGGCGCTGTCCAATCCCTATACGGGGGTCCTCGCGATCTTCGCCTCGCGTCTGCAGAACGGCAACCCACCCCTGATCTTCGAAGACGGACGCCAGCAGCGGGATTTCGTGCACGTCTCCGACGTGGTGCAAGCCTTGCGGCTCGCGCTGGAATCTGCGCAGGCACCGGGTCGGGTGTTCAACGTGGGCAGCGGGCAGCACTACACCGTCGCCGAGGTGGCCGAGCGCCTGGCCCGGGTGCTGGGGCGCGAGGACGTGGTGCCCGAGATCACCGGCGAGTTTCGCACGGGTGACATCCGCCACTGCTTTGCCGACATCGCGCGCGCCCGCGACCTGCTCGGCTACAGCCCGCGCAAGTCCTTCGATGAGGGACTGGCGGAACTCGCGCAATGGGTCGAGGGCGAGGTGGCGGTGGACCGCGTGGCGCAGGCCCGCGCGGAGCTCAAGGCGCGGGGGCTGGCCCTATGACGCCGCCCGCACGGCCCGCGCCCGTTCCCACGCTGGGCATCCTCGAGTGGTTCCAACCGGGCGAGCACGAGCGCGTCGAGCAGACCCTGGAGCAGTTGCGCCGTTGGGGCGTCGAGCACCTGCGCACCGGCGTCTCCTGGGCCGACTGTCATACCCGCGAGGGCGAGAAGTGGTATGCGTGGCTGCTGCCGCGCCTCGGCCGTGAGGTGGAGCTGCTGCCCTGTTTCCTCTACACCCCGCCATCGCTCGGCATCGCCCCGCGCACCAGCGCGCCGCCGCGCGATCCCAAGGCCTACGCGGATTTCCTCGACGTGATGATCACCCGCTACGGCCAAGCCTTCGAGTGGGTGGAACTGTGGAACGAGCCCACCAACCTCAGCGAATGGGACTGGGGGCTCGATCCCGGCTGGGAGCGGTTCGCGCACATGGTCGGCGGTGCGGCCTACTGGGCGCAGCAGCGCGGTAAACGCGTCGTGCTCGGCGGCATGTGCCCCGCCGACCCGGAGTGGCTCAACCTGATCGCCGACTACGGCCTGCTGCCTTACGTCGATGCCGTCGGTCTGCATGGCTTCCCCGGTACCTGGCAGTACAGCGGCTGGGAGGGCTGGGCGCCGGCGGTCGAAAGCTTGCAGGCCGTGCTCGCGCGGCGCGCGCCGCACGCGCGCGTGTGGATCACCGAAGCCGGCTACTCCACGTGGCGCCACGATGAGTTCGGTCAACTGCAGGCCTTTCTGCGCGCCTTGGAGGCGCCCGCCGAACGCCTGTACTGGTACGGCGCCTACGACCTGCACGAGAGCCGCCCGACGGTGGACGGCTTTCACACCGACGAGCGCGAGTACCACTTCGGCATCCAGCGCGCCGACGGCCGCCCGAAACTCTTGGCGCGCGTGTGGGCCGACGGGGGACTGCCCTCCGTGCGGCGGGTCGACGCCCTCACCCGACCCGCGGCCAAACGCGCGCGGCGCGCCGACGCGCCGACGCTGATCACCGGCGGGGCGGGGTTCGTGGGCACCAACCTCGCCGCGCTCCTGTGCGAACAGGGCCACCCGGTGCGCATCCTCGACAACCTCTCCCGCGCAGGGGTGGAAGAGAATCTGGCCTGGCTGCGCGAGCGTTATCCCGATTGCGTGGAGGTCGCGGTTGCCGATCTGCGCGATCGCTACGCGGTGCGCGACTGCGTGCAGAGCGTCGGCAGCGTGTTTCACCTTGCCGCCCAGACCGCGGTCACCACCAGCCTGCACGATCCGGTGGACGACTTCGAGGTCAACGCGCGCGGCACGCTCAATCTGCTCGAGGCGTTGCGTGCCCAGCCGACCCCGGTGCCGCTGATATACACCTCGACCAACAAGGTGTACGGCGGCCTGCGCGACCTCGCGCTGGTCGAGGAGGACACCCGCTACCTGCCGGCCGACCCGTCCATACGCGCCCACGGCATCGACGAGCGGTCGCTCGACTTTCACAGCCCCTACGGCTGCTCGAAGGGCGCCGCCGACCAATACGTGATCGATTACGGCCGCACCTACGGCCTGCCCACCGCCGTGCTGCGCATGAGCTGCATGTACGGCCCGCACCAGTTCGGCACCGAAGACCAGGGCTGGGTGGCGCACTTTCTCATCAGCGCCATCAAGGGGACCCCGCTCAACGTGTACGGCGACGGCAAGCAGGTGCGCGACGTGCTGCATGTGCACGACCTGGTACAGGCGCTGCTCGCGGTGCGCGGGCGCATCGACGCGCTGCGCGGGCGGGCGTTCAACATCGGCGGCGGGGCGCGCCACACGCTCAGCCTGCGTGAGCTGATCGAGCTCATCGGTCGCCTGCACGGCCAGCGCCCGCCGGTGACGCACGCCGGATGGCGCCCCGGCGACCAACGCTATTACGCCTCCGATACGCGCGCCCTGGAGACGGCCACGGGCTGGCGGCCGACCATCGCCCCCGCCGCGGGCGTCAAACAACTCTACAACTGGCTGCTGGAGACGCGCTTCGGGGCCGCCGCTCAGCGCGTCGCCAGCGAGGGGATGCTATGAAGATCGCACTCGTCAATCCGAACTGGAGCTTCACGGGCAGCATTTACTTCGGCTGCCAGGAACCCCACCTGCCGCTGGAGTATGGCTACGCCCGCGCCCTGTTGGAGCGCGAGGGCCATGAGGTCGAACTGATCGACGCCCACATGGAAGGACTCACGCGCGACGCGCTGCGCGGGCGCGTCGCCGCTTTCGCGCCGGAGATGACGGTGGTCACCACCGCGCCGAGCTACTTGTTCTGGCGCTGCGCGCCGCCCGAGCTGCGCGTCCCGCAGGAGACGGTGCAGGACCTCGGCGCGCTCGGCGGCACCTGGGTGGCGGTAGGCCCGCACGCCTCCACCACGCCCGGCCCCACGCTCGCGAAGCTCGGCGTGGACGCCGTGGTGCTGGGGGAATGCGAAGAGGTGTTGGCCGAACTCGCGCGCACGCCGCGCGAGCGCTGGCACCAGGTCAACTCCCTGGCCTATTGGCGCGGCGAACGCGTGCATGTGCAAGGCGGACCGGCCGCCGCCAATATGGGCGCACTGCCCGCGCTGCACTGGCCGGCGGCCTACGTGCGCCGGCACGCCCATCACCACCACCGCTTCGACGTGGCGCCGCAGGGTCCGGGCGCGGAACTCGAGGCCTCGCGCGGCTGCCCCTACAGCTGCACCTTCTGCGCCAAGGACAACTACCGCGACCGCTACCGGCGCCGCCCGCTGGCGGTGGTGCTGGAGGAACTGGACGGCCTCATCGCCCAGGGCGTCGAGTACGTGTACTTCGTGGACGAGATCTTCCTGCCCAACCGCGAACTGCTGCAGGCGCTGGTCCGGCGCCCCGTGACGTTCGGCGTGCAGACGCGCATCGATCTGTGGGGCCTGGACATGCTGGACCTGCTGGGCGAGGCGGGCTGTGTGTCCATCGAAGCGGGCGTGGAGAGCATCTCGAGCGCCGGGCGCGACCTGCTCGCCAAGCGCTGCAAGCTGGACACCGCGGACCTCACCCGTCGCCTGGTGCACGCCAAGTGCAGCGTGCCGTTCGTGCAGGCCACCCTGATGGAGAGCGGCGTGGATGACCCGCAGGCGGTACAGGCCTGGCGCGAGGAACTCCAGCAGGCGGGCGTGTGGGCCAACGAGCCGGTGCCGCTGTTCCCTTACCCGGGCTCGCCGGATTACCGACGGCTGTGGGGCGCGCCCGACGAACGGGCCTGGGAGCGGGCGGTGGACCATTACCTCGGCCTGTTCGACCACTTCAGCGACATCCAGGAGCAGCGCCCGCGTCCCCTGACCGAACTCGAGGCACGCCCCGCGCGTCACCGCTAGCCATGCACATGCACGCCTTCGACCGCCGCCCGCCGCATCCGCGCCCGCGCCGCGTATTGATGACCACCGACGCCGTCGGCGGCGTGTGGACCTACGCACTGGAGCTCGGCGCGCTGTTGGGCGAGGCGGGCGTGGCGGTGGAACTGGCGGCCATGGGACCGGCCCCGAGCGCCGAGCAGCGCGAGGCGGCGGGACGCATCCCCGGGCTGCGGCTGCACCATCGGCCGTATCGGCTGGAGTGGATGGAGGCGCCCTGGGAGGACGTGGCGCAGGCGGGCGGTTGGCTGCGCGGGCTGGCCGAGGCGCACGACGTCGACCTCGTGCACCTGAACGGCTATGCGCACGGGGCGCTCGATTGGGGGCGGCCCGCCGTCGTGGTGGCGCACTCCTGCGTGCTGTCCTGGTGGCAGGCGGTGAAGGGCGAGAGCGCGCCGGCGGAGTGGACGCGCTACCGCGCCAAGGTCAGCGCCGGGCTGCGCGGCGCGCAGGCGGTGGTCGCCCCCACTGCGGCGATGCTCGACGCATTGGAGCGCTACTACGGCGCCTTCGAGCGCCGCCGCCGGTTGCGGCCGGGCCATGCCCCGCGCACCCGGCGCGTGATCCACAACGGGCGCGACGCCCGACTGTTCCACCCCCGCCCCAAGCGGCCCTACGTGATGGCGGCCGGGCGGCTGTGGGACGAGGCCAAGAACATCGCCGCGCTGGCGCAGGTGGCGCCCAGCCTGCCCTGGCCGGTCTACGTCGCCGGTGACACCGAATCGCCCGACGGCGGCACGGCACCCTGCGCACACCTGCGCACGCTCGGCGCGCTACCGCCCGTCATGCTCGCGCGCTGGCTGGGCGAGGCCGGCATCTATGCCCTGCCCGCCCGCTACGAGCCGTTCGGGCTGTCCGCCCTGGAGGCGGCGCTGTCGGGCTGCCCGCTGGTGCTGGGCGACATCCCCAGCCTGCGCGAGCTGTGGTCAGGCGCAGCGCATTTCGTGCCGCCCGACGACCCCGCCGCCTTGGCCTACACGCTGACCGCCTTGATGAACGATCCGGCCGCCCGCGTGACGATGGCGCGCGCCGCGCTGGTGCGCGCCCAACGCTACAGCCGCGCCGCCATGGGCGCCGGCTACCTACGGCTTTACGCCGACCTGATCACCACGGAAAGGAAACAGGCATGCGGATAGTGTTCTTCTACCACTCGCTGGTCTCCGACTGGAACCACGGCAACGCGCACTTTCTGCGCGGCGTCGCCGGCGAACTGCTCGCGCGCGGGCACGACGTGCGCATCTACGAACCGGCCGACGCCTGGAGCGTGCGCTGCCTGCTGAAGGAGCATCCCGCGGCGCTGGACGACTTCCAGGCCGCCTATCCACGGCTGCGCAGCCTGCGCTACGATCCGGCGACGCTGGACCTGGACGTCGCGCTCGACGGCGCCGACCTGGTGCTGGTGCACGAGTGGAACGAACATGACTTGGTGGCGCGCATCGGCCGCCACCGCGCGCGCACCCGCCGCTACCGGCTGTTGTTCCACGATACCCACCACCGCGCGGTGACCGACCGGCGCGCGATGGATGCCTACGACCTGCGCGACTACGACGGCGTGCTCGCCTTCGGCCAGGTGCTGCGTGATCTCTACCAGGACGCCGGCTGGACGCAGCACGCCTGGGTGTGGCACGAGGCGGCGGATACGCGCCTGTTCAAGCCGATGCCGGATGTGGACAAGCTCGGCGACGTGGTGTGGATCGGCAACTGGGGCGATGAGGAGCGCAGCGCCGAGCTCGCCGAGTATCTGCTCACGCCGATCTGGGCCCTGCGCCTGCGCGCCACGGTGTACGGGGTACGCTACCCCGAGCGCGCGCGCCTCGCGCTCAGCGCAGCCAGCATCGCCTACCGTGGCTGGCTGCCCAACTACTGCGCCCCCGAGGTGTTCGCGCGCTACCGCGCCACCGTCCACGTACCGCGGCGGCCGTACGCGCGTGTCCTGCCGGGCATTCCCACCATCCGGCCGTTCGAGGCGATGGCCTGTGGCATCCCGCTGGTCAGCGCGCCGTGGGAGGACAGCGAGGGGCTGTTCAGGGCCGGCGAGGATTACCTCGTCGCCGGCAACGGCAACCAGATGCAGGCCCATCTCGCCAACTTGATGGCCGACGCGGACCTGCGCCACAGCCTGGCCGCCAATGGTCTCGCGACCATCCGCGCGCGCCACACCTGCGCGCACCGGGTGGACGAACTGCTGGCCATCCACGCCGAACTGATCGGCAAGGCGCGACGGCGCGCGAGTGCTTAAGCCATGCGCATCGCCTTCTTCGGCTCCAGCCTGGTATCGGCGTATTGGAACGGTGCCGCCACCTATTACCGCGGCATGCTGCGCGCGCTCGCCGCGCGCGGCCACGCCATCACCTTCTACGAGCCCGACGCCTTCGAGCGCCAGCAGCACCGCGACATGCCCGACCCGGATTGGGCGCGCGTGGTGGTCTATGCCGCCGAGGGGACGGCCGAGGTGGACAGTGCCCTGCAAGAGGCCTCGACCGCCGACCTGATCGTCAAGGCGAGCGGCGTCGGCGTGTTCGATGCCTACCTCGAACGCGCGGTGTTGGCGCTGCGCCATGAGCGCTGCCTGGTCGCGTTCTGGGACGTGGACGCCCCCGCCACGCTGGACTCGATCCATGCCGACCCGGACAACCCGTTCCGCGCCCTGATTCCGCGCTACGATCTGGTGCTGACCTATGGCGGCGGCCGTCCCGTGAGCGCGGCGTACGAGGCCCTCGGGGCGCGCAGCTGCACGCCGATCTACAACGCGCTGGACCCGAGCACTCATTACCCAGTGGCTCCCGATCTGCGCTACACCGCCGACCTCGGCTTCCTCGGCAACCGACTACCCGATCGCGAGGCGCGTGTGGAGGACTTCTTCCTCGCCTGCGCCACGCGCCTCCCGCACAAGCGCTTTCTGCTCGGCGGCAGCGGCTGGGAGGACAAAGCGCGGCCGGACAACGTGCGCTACCTCGGCCACGTCTATACGCGCGACCACAATGCCTTCAACTGCACCCCGCGCGCGGTACTGAACATCAGCCGCGAGAGCATGGCGCGTTACGGCTACTCACCCGCCACCCGGGTGTTCGAGGCGGCGGGCGCGGGCGCCTGCCTGATCACCGACCACTGGGAGGGCATCGAGTATTTCTTCGAGCCCGGCCGCGAGGTGCTGGTGGCGCGCAGCGGGCTCGAGGTGGCCGAACACCTCGACGCGCTGGACGCGCGCCGCGCCCGCGCACTCGGCCAGGCCGCCCTGCGCCGGGTGCTGGCCGAGCACACCTACGCCCACCGCGCGGCGCAACTCGAGCTGCTACTCGACGGCCGCTCGGCGGCGGGCGTTAGCGGGACCGCGGTGGGCGGCGCATGAGCGGTGCACTGAACTGGGTCATCCTGGGCCTGTCGATCACCTCCTCCTGGGGCAACGGGCACGCCACCACCTACCGTGGCCTGGTGCGCGAGCTGTGCGCCCAAGGGCACCGCGTGCTGTTCCTGGAGCGCGACATGCCCTGGTATGCCGCGCAGCGCGACCTGCCGGCGCCACCCTACGGGCAGACGCGGCTGTACGACAGCCTCGAGGAGCTCAAGGACCGCTACGCCGATGCGGTACGCGACGCCGACGTGGTGGTGGTCGGCTCCTACGTACCGGACGGCATTGAGGTGGGACGCTGGGCGCAGCGCGAGGCGCGCGGGCTGGTGGCGTTCTACGACATCGATACACCGGTCACGCTGGCGGCCCTGAAGCGCGGCGCCTGCGAGTATCTCTCTCCGGCGCTGATCCCGGGCTACGGGATCTACCTGTCGTTCACCGGCGGCCCGACGCTCACGCACCTGGAACGGCACTACCGCGCGCCGCGCGCGCGCGCCTTGTACTGCTCGGTGGACGCCGAGGCCTACACGCCACAGGCGCTGCCGCTGCGCTGGGACCTCGGCTACATGGGCACCTACAGCGCCGACCGGCAACCGCCGCTGGAGCGCCTGCTGCTCACGCCGGCGCGCGCCGATACGGCGCTACGCATGATCGTCGCCGGCCCTCTCTACCCGGCCGACATCGCCTGGCCGGCCAACGTGGCGCGTACCGAGCACCTGCCGCCGGCCGAGCACCCGGCGTTCTATAACGCGCAGCGCTACACGCTCAACATCACCCGCGCGGACATGGTCCGCCTGGGCTATGCACCCAGCGTGCGCCTGTTCGAGGCGGCCGCCTGCGCCACGCCGATCATCAGCGACTGGTGGGCCGGGCTCGACACGCTGTTCACGCCGGGGCGCGAGATCCTGGTGGCGCGCGAGTCGGGCGAGGTGCGCGACTACCTGCGGCGAATCGCGGACGACGAGCGGCAGCGCATCGGTGAGGCCGCTCGCCGCCGCGTGCTGGCCGAACACACGGCCGCGCACCGCGCGGCGCAGCTCGCCGACTACGCGCGCGAGGCCTTGGGCGAGGCGGCGCCCACCGCCAGGAGCAACAATGCCTTCTCGGCCGGCGCCGGGGGACCGACGTAATAAGCCTGTGCCGCGTGGCGGCCCACGGCCCGTAGCGGCTCCCACTCCCGCACTCGTTCCACAGCCTTGGCGACCGTCACCAGGCCGGCCTGGTGAGCCTCCTGAACCAGGGCGCGCCACTGCATCGCTTGCAGCGCGCGCACATCGTCCCAACACCACACGCACGCCCAGGACATCGAGCGTCTCCAGGTGTCGATCACCCCCGCGCGGCTGATAGCGCAACGTCCACTGCCCCTCGCTCAGAGCCCGCCGCTAGGCCTGCGCCTCGTCGTCGTCCACCGGCGCCGGCAATGGCCGGTACAGGGCAAACCCGGTGCCGGCGAACTTCGCCTGATACATTGCCGTATCGGCATGACGCAGCAGGAGCTCCGGCTCGTGCCCGTGATCGGGATACAGCGCCATGCCGACGCTACCGCCGGGCAGCAGATCCCGTTCGGCGACGTGCAACGGCGCCGACAGCGCCGCCAGCAGGCGGCTGCCGGCGGTGCGCGCACCCTCCGCGTCGACCACCGCGGGGAGAATCAGCGCGAACTCGTCGCCGCCGAGGCGCGCCACGGTGTCGCCGTCGCGCAGCACGGCGCTCAGACGCCGCGCGATCGCCTGCAGCACGCGGTCCCCCACCGCGTGCCCCTCGGCGTCATTGATCTGCTTGAAGCGGTTCAGATCGAGCAGCGCGACGGCGAAACGGCTCTCGTTGCGTTCGGCGGCGGCCAGTTGGGTGTGCAGCCGATCGTGAAACAGGCTGCGGTTGGGCAGACCGGTGAGGCCGTCGTGCAAGGCGCGGTGATGCAGCTGGCGATTGAGTTCGGCCAGTTCCTCGGTGCGCGCCCGCACGCGCTCTTCCAGCTGTTCGTTGAGCGCCCGCAGGGCCTCCTCGGCGCGGGCCCGCTGCTCGCCCGCCTCTTGCAGGCGCGCGGCCATGGCGTTGAAAGCCGACGCCGTCTGAGCGAGTTCGTCGCGGCCCTGCACCGGGATCCGCGAAGTGAAATCGCCCTCGGCCACACGCTGCGAAGCGCTGCGCAGGGCGCCGAGCTGGCGCGTGAGGTAGGTACCCAGTACCAGCGAGAAAAAAGCCACCAGCACCATCTCGACACCGGCAATGGAGAGCGCGTGGTTGCGGGCATCGCGCAGCACGGCCTGGATCGGCGCCACCGTCAGGCCGAGCTCGACGCGACCATAGGTTTCGCCGTCGGCGGCCAACTCGGCGTGCACGTCGTACACTCCGTCGTCCGCATCGCGTACCGAGCGGTTGGCCGCGCGGGCCTGTGCCAACGCCCGCGGATCCCCGCCCTCGGCCAACACACGCCCGGCCCCAAGCACCCGCGCGTACACCACACCGGGATTGGTGAGCACCTCCTCGACCAGCGTATCCAGCAGCGCCACGTCGGTGACCAGCACCGCGTCCTTGGCCGTGGTCGCGAACAGCTGCGCGGTGGTCTCGGCGCGCGTCAGGAACTGCTGCTCGTTGGACACCCGTAGGTAATTGAGGCTGACGACAATCAGCACAAGCAAGAGCGCCGCTTCGATCAGCGCGATGCCGAGCACCGTCTTGAGCCGGAAGGACACCCTTACTTCCCCAACTTGCGCGGCAACGCGAGATCGAGCGCACGCACGTCGTCGTAGTCAGCGTCTTCGGCGGGTTCAAAGTGCTGAAAGCCGAGTGTTTTCAAGATTGCGCGTCCCCCCGGGTCGCTGCCCATCTGCAGCAATGCCGCCCGCAGCGCGTCCACTGCCTCGGCCTCGACGCGGGGATGCACCACCACCGGATGGGGCGTAAGGGGCGGCGAACTCCACAGCACGCGCAGGCGCCCACTGACCTCAGGATCCAAGGCCTCGTAGGTGCGCCGTATCCCACCGCCGGCCGGGAACAGACCGCGCGCCACCGCGCGGTAGACCGAATCGTGCGAGCCGACGAACTGCGCCTCGTGCGGGATGCCGAGTCGCGCGAGGTAGGCCCGCGGCACCAGCGTGGCGGCCACGGCGCCCGGGCCCGGGAACGCGATGGTCGTACCGCGCAAGTCCTTCAGATCGCGTATCGCGGCCTCGGCCTGCACCACCACGATACCCTGCAGCGGCACGTTCTCCCGCGCCAAAGGAAGATAGCCGGTGGTCGCGTTGAATACGATGTAGTGGTAAGGGTTCAGATAGGCGAGATCGTATTCGCCCTGTAGCAGGCGCTGTTCGAAGGTGGGGATGTCGCGCGCCGTCTGGAACTGCAGCGGGTAGCCGGTTTGCGCCTCGAGGTAGCGAAGCAGCGGCATCCAATTGCGCACCGACTGCCGCGGGACCTGCTGCGGCACCACGCCGAAACGCAGCGGCGCGGTGTGCGTTTCCGCTTGGCCGTAGACGGGGAACGGAGACAGCAGCAGAAGACAAAGCGCTAGGGCGCAGGCGGCACCTAGCGCGTGACCGGCCTGCAGCCCCCGCCGCGCTCCTGTCGACTCCCTCCACCTTTCCATAGGCGTGCCCCTATCAGGCGGCGCCGAAGCCCCACCGGGGCCTCGTTCGCATGCGCGGGTCCGCCTTCTCCGGCAGACACCAACGCCTGAAACCCGGCGCGGGCCTTCTAGGCTAGGCCGCACCCGCTACAGACGCCCTTTCTTGAAGCAGGCACCTAGCCTAAGCTGCTGACGCCGTGAAAATCAATGGGTGCGGGACGCGCCCTAGTCATGCGTCCCAGGCGAGCTCCGCGCCCGTTTGCGCTCGCTGCGCCGACGCTTGTCGGCCAGGCGGCGCTCGCGCTGCGCGCGCGACGGGCGGGTGGCCTTGCGCCGGGTGGGCGCCGTGGCGGCCTGCTGAATCAGCGCGATGAGCCGCTGCACGGCTTCATCGCGGTTGCGCGCCTGGCTGCGGTGGGTGCGGGCGGTGATGACGATCACCCCGTCGGCACTCATGCGCCGGCCCGCCACGCTGCGCAGGCGCGCGCGGACGGGTTCCGGCAGGGACGGACTGTGCGCGGCATCGAAGCGCAGCTGCACCGCGCTCGCCACCTTGTTCACGTTCTGGCCGCCGGGCCCGGCACTGCGGATGAAATGGAACTCGAGTTCCTCGGGCGGCAGGGCGATCTGGTGGTTGATGGAAATCATGGCAATCCTTCTGGCGCGGGCTTCGGCAATAATAAGGGAGCGCTGATCAATTTGGCGCTCCCCACGGCACAGGATGTGCCGCCGTTGGCGGGGGCCCTAATGCATGGATGACGTCGCGACGCGAGAACCACGCTTTTCGCTGCGCGTGGCCTGAGGGATCCACGGTGGATCGATTCAGGCCTTTAATAGACATTCGGTTCACGATCCGGCCGAGCATCGGGAGGCGACATGACCGACAAGATACGCAGGAGCGAGGCCGAGTGGCGCGCGGCGTTGACCGAGGAGCAGTACCACGTCACGCGCGAGGCGGGCACCGAACGCCCGTACACCGGCAAGTACTACCAGCACAAGGAGCCCGGCACCTACCGCTGCGTGGCCTGCGGGGCCGCGCTGTTCAGCGCCGAGCACAAGTACGATTCGGGCAGCGGCTGGCCCAGCTACTGGGCGCCGGTGCGGGACGATGCGGTGGAGACGCACGAGGACCGCAGCCTCGGCATGGCCCGCACGGAGGTGCGCTGCGCCCGCTGCGACGCCCATTTGGGCCACGTCTTCCCGGACGGCCCGCCGCCCACCGGGCTGCGCTACTGCATCAACTCGGCCGCGCTCGAGTTCGAACCCGCCAAGCGCGCATGAAGAACTTCCGCTGCCGCTGCGGCAATACGGTGTACTTCGAGAACACCCTGTGCCTGGCCTGCGGCGCGACCCTCGGCTATCTGCCCGAGCTCGGGGAACTGGTGGCGCTGGACGAGGAGGCGCCGGGCACGTGGCGCGCGCCCACGCCGAACGGGCCGCAGCACTACCGCAAGTGCATCAACTATGCGCGCGAGCACGTGTGCAACTGGATGGTGGCGGCGGACGACCCGCAGCCCCTGTGTCGCTCCTGCCGCCTGAGCCAGGTGATCCCCAACCTCTCCGCCGCACCCAACCGCGAGCGCTGGTACCGCATCGAGGCGGCCAAGCGTCGGCTGCTGCATACCCTGCATGCGTTGCGCCTGCCGGTGGTGGGACGGGATGAGGATCCCGCCACCGGGCTGTCGTTTCAGTTTCTCGAGGACCGCAGCGGCGCGGAGTTCTCCGACGAGGTGGGCGAGCAGCCGGTGCTGACCGGGCATGCGAACGGGGTCATCACCCTCAACCTGGCGGAGGCCGATCCGAGCAGCCGTGAGGCCATGCGCGAGCAGATGAACGAGCGCTACCGCACGCTGATCGGCCACTTTCGCCACGAGATCGGCCATTACTATTGGCAGCGCCTGGTGTGGAACACGTCCTGGCTCGCCCCCTACCGGGCCCTGTTCGGCGACGAGCGCGCGCCGTACCAGGAGGCGCTGCGACGCCATTATGAGCAGGGGCCGCCGGTGGACTGGGCCGAGCGCTACATCAGCGCCTATGCCTCCGCCCACCCGTGGGAGGACTGGGCCGAGACCTGGGCCCACTACCTGCACATCGTCGACGGCCTGGACACCGCGTTCCACTGCGGCTTCGCGCTGCACGGCGAGCCGGTGCCGCCGCCGCCCACGCCGGATACGCCCGCCCAGGACGACTTCGACGTGCTGCTTGCGCGCTGGGAACAGCTGGCCGCCGCGCTCAACGCCTTGAACCGCAGCATGGGGCTGGAAGACGCCTACCCCTTCGCGCTGACCGGGCCGGTCAAGACCAAGTTGCGCTTCGTGCACGAGCTGATCAGCGCCACCGCATCCTGACGCGCGCCCCAACGAGAACAAGGCGCCGCCGCGCGCCGAACGGATCGACACCATGGTTCACCTGCTGCGCGCCGTGAGCGCCTGCCTACTGCTGACCTGTACCGCCCTCGGCCACGCCTTCGTGCCACAGGACCCGCGGCTCGATTGGCGCACGCTGGAAACCGATCACTTTCGCATTCATTTTCACGGTGAGGAGGCCCTCGCGCGCGAGGTGGGCGCCATCGCCGAAGCGGTTCACCGCCGCCTCACGGAGCCCCTCGCCTGGCGGCCGATCGGGAAGACCGAGGTGGTACTGACCGACACCTCCGACTTCCCCAACGGGCTTGCCACACCCTATCCGTACAATCTCATGCTGCTGTGGGTCAGCCCGCCCGAGGCCGGCGCCTTCCTGGAAGCCGAGGACCGCGCGCAGTGGCTGGACACGCTGATCACGCACGAGTACGCCCACGTGCTGCACCTGGACCGCGCCCACGCCGGCCCGCGGGCGCTGCGCGGCGTGTTCGGCCGCCATTTGTTCACCTTCCCCAACCTGTTCCAGCCGACTTGGCTGATCGAGGGCCTGGCCACCCATTACGAGGGCACGCACGGCCACGGCGCGGGCCGCGGCGAGGCCGCCGAGTTCGACATGCTGATGCGCACCGAGGTACGCGACGGGGTGCGCCCGCTCGCTCAGGTGAACGTGCCCAACGCCAGCTGGCCGGCCGGCACCGTGCCTTATCTGTACGGGGTCTATTTCTTCCAGTTCCTGGAGGCCGAGTACGGCGCGGAGCGCGTGGCCGCGTTCATCCACGCCTACAGCGGTCAACTGATCCCGTTTCAGTTGAACGGCACCGCGCGCCGCGTGTTCGGCAAGGACTTCCCGGCCCTGTGGGCGGAATTCGAGCGCCACCTGCACGCACGCTATGCACCGCAACTGGCCGCGATCCGCGCCGCCGGCCCGGGCGAGGGCGCGGCGCTCACCGAGGGTGGCTATGCCGGGCGCGGCCAGGGCGGCAACCTGCAGGCCATGGCCGACGGCTCGGTGTACTTCGTGCGCGCCGACGGCCAACGGCGGCCCGCGCTGATGCACCGCAGCCCCGATGGCCGCCTGACCCGGGTGACAGCGCTGAACGACGGCGCCCGCATTCGCGTCCACCCCGAGGCGGGCGTCCTCATCGCGCAGCCTGAGGTATGTCGCGAGTACCGGGTCTATTACGACCTCTACCTGCTCGCCCACGGCGCGCGCCGCCCACAGCGCCTCACGCACTGCGCGCGCTACCGCGATGCCGCCTGGCACCCGAGCGGCGACGCCATCGCCGCCGTGCGCTTCGAGACGGGACGCAGCGAGCTGCATCGGCTGGATGCGCGCGGGCGCTTTCAGGCGGTGCTGGCCCGCGGCGTCGACGGCGAGCTGTTCGCCCAGCCCGACTACGCGCCCGACGGCGAGCGTCTGCTGCTCAGCCGCAGCGCGCGCGGCGCGGGCGGCGATCTACACGAACTGACCCTCGCCGACGGGACCTGGCGGCGCCTGACCGACGACGGCCGCCACGTGCAGCACCCGCGCTACAGCCGCGACGGCCAAAGTGTGTTATTCACCTCCGACCACGGCGGCGTGTACGACCTGCGCCGTCTGCGCCTGAGCGATGGCGCGCTGGAAACCCTGACGCGGGTCGAGACGGGCGCCTTCCAGCCCAGCGAGGGCGCCGACGGCGCCCTGTACTATCTCGGCTACGGGTCGCAGGGCTACGACCTCTACCGCCTGGAAGCGCCCACGGCACGCCCGACCCCACCGCCACCCGAGGCGCCGCGCGCCGCCCCGCCCTTGGCCGCGGCCGACGCGCCGGTGGAGGCCTATCGGCCCGGTTCGGCACTGCGCCCGCGGCTGTGGTTTCCCTACCTGGTGCTGGACGAGGACGTGCAGGAGGTCGGCGCCTTCACCTTCGGACTGGATCCCCTCGGCATTCACTACTACGCGGTGCAGCCGGTGGTGGACCTCAGCGACGAGAGCCTGCTCGGCAGCTTGGCCTACGTCTATTCCGACCGCTGGTTCCTCTCGTACGCCCGCTACAACGAGGTCCTACGCGAGGGCGGCGAGTTCGAGCGCGTGCGCCGCCACCACCGCGCGGCGCTCGCCTGGCGCCTGCCGCGCACCCGCCTCTACCACGCCTGGAACCTGTACCTCGGCGGGGTGCACGAGCTGAGCGAAGACCGGCGCCTGGGCGAGGATGCGCCGCCGCGCGCCGATCTGCGCGACGACCTCGTGGGCATCGCCCTGCACTATCGCGACAGCAACGCCTTCCGCCTGTCGATCAGCGAGCAGGACGGTCGCCGTGTGCGCCTGGTGGCCGAGCACAGCGTGGCCGACAGCGACTACCGCGGCGAGGTGTACACGCTGGACTGGCGCGAGTACCTGCACCTCGGCGGCACGCACGTGCTGGCGCTGCGCGCGCTACAGGGTTGGGGCACCGACACCCCGCGCCCGTTCGCCCTGGGCGGAGTGCGCTCCGATCTCGCGGTGGACACGCTGACCCCGACCGGTCCGGCGTTCAACCGCCGCTCCTATAGTCTGCGCGGTTACGCCGACGGCCATCCCGAGTTGCGCGGGCGTCGCATGAGCCTGGCGAGCGTCGAGTATCGCTTCCCGCTGGCACTGGTTGAGCGCGGCATCATGGCGCCGCCGCTGGGGTTGCACCGCTGGTCCGGGCGGTTGTTCGTCGAGGGTGGCGCGACCTGGGACGACGCGCGGCCGAGTCGCCTGCATCCCGGCGCCGGCGCCGAGGCGGTGCTCGACGTCACCGCCGGCTATCGGCTGGGCCTGCGCGTGCGCGTGGGCTATGCGCACGGCTTCGATCGGGAGGTGGGCGGCGGCAACCAGGTGTACGCGGCACTGGGCGGCGCGTTCTAACGGACGAGGCGAGGCGCCGCGCGAGACCGAACGGGAACGGGATGACGTCGCTGCGGGCTGGGTGGGGCGGGGTAAGCGTTCCCGAACCAAAAGCTCGCCCGCGGCGACCTGGGTTGGGACGGCGCGTGCACGTCCATGTGCCGCTTCGGGAAGCCCGCGCGAGGAACCTCCCGGCGGTATCCTTAGCTGCGGGAACCCTTCTCGGCGTGCGCGAGTTCCACCACCCTCATTGCCGCCTCCTTGTACTCCTGGCGGTAGTTGTGCAGCGGATGATTCTCGGCGGGCACGTAATACTCCTCGGGATCGAGTCCGTGCTCCTGCTCGTAGGCAATGAAGCGCTTCTGCATCTCCAGCATCTTTTTGATCAGCTCTTGCTTCTCGGACATGATCAACTCTCCTCGCAACGGCGGGCTTGAAGAGACCTTACATCGGCCTACGCCCGCCCTCCATATCTCCGAAGGTGTATCGGCGTCGGTTCAGTAACCGCCCTTGCGCCGGCTTTCGGGCAGCCCTGCGATCCGTCCCGCCTGTTTGCTGGGATCGTGGGGGAATAGCTCGTACAGGGAGCGCGCCTCCACCGAACGGTCGTCCCACGCCTCCTGCATGGCCTTCACGATGCTGCGCGTGTTCGGCTGGTTACCGTTGTTGTCGAAGTACTCTTCGCGCAGATACTTGATCACATCCCAATGGCGCGGCGTCAGCTCCAGACCCTCCTTAGCAGCCATCGCCACGGCCACCGTCTCGCTCCAGTCCTCGACGTTGTCGAGATAGCCGTTGGCATTGGTCGGTAAGGACTTGCCATCCACTTCTACGCTCATACTCCCCCTCCCTCTCCTCGTGCGCCCGCATGCGCGGCGGCGATTAATCGTCCGGTCGTTTTACGGGCGCCACACCTTTGTGGCCGATGAACAGGCCGCAGCCCAGGCGGCGGCCCTCGCCGATGCCCTGCCGCTGCAGTTCGATGGCGTCCGCGGGCTGCAGATCGGCCACCAACACGCTGCATGCATGCAGGTCCTGCGCGGGCGTACGAAGCCGGTGGCGGCGGCCGCACAGGATCTTGCGCGGGGCGATGCCCATGCGGTGCAACTGCTCGGCGACGCTTTCGACCAGCGCGAGCTCCGCCATCGCAGGCGGATGCAGCACCGCGCGCGCGAATAGCGTCGGCTGCGCAGCGAGGCGCCGCTCGTGCGCCTCGCCTACCGCCATCGGGTGGCCGTCGATGTCCAGCACCCGACCGCACAAGGTGCGCGCGGCCTCGATGCGCTCGCGCGGCAGGCGCAGCATGAGCGGCGTGCGCCGGGACAGGTGCAGCAGCCCCTCGCCCGGGTCCTCGGGTCGGTACCAGCCGTTGCCGGAGGCCGCCGGATGCACCGTATGGATGCCCGCGCGCGGCTCCTTGTCCAACCACGGCAAGGCGGTCAGCACCGCGCGGCTGAGTGCGTGCGCATGATCCACGGGCAACGTCCGGCATTCGATGCGAAATACCAGATCAACGACGTCGGGGGCGTATGCCGGGGCGCCGTCCTCCTCGATTTCGTCTTGCCAGAGCATGCGCGCCTAGGCCGCCACACCGACATCGACGCGTTCGTAGTAGCGCGCCCGATACATTCGGCGCACGCGCCCCTCCGCCGCGTCGTCCTCGAACGCGCTGCGGTTGTGCAGCACGTTGTTGCACACGATGCCCTCCCCGGCGCGCAGCGTGTACCGAAACCGATGGGGAAGCCCCTCGTCGCTCAGGATGCCCTGCAAGAAAGCCACGGCCGAGCGGGTCTGCGCGTCGTCGCGCCATGCGACCGAATGGCGCCGGGCCGTATACCGCATGTGCAACGCGCCGCGTTCATCGACCGAGAAGACGGGCCCGCTGCGCGCCGGGCGCAGCACCCGACCGTCCTGTTCGTGCGCCGGTATGGTCATCGCGCGCGGGTGCATCAGCGCCGCGACCAGCGCGGGGTCGTGGTCGCGCAGCCACAAATAGGCGAGTTCGGGGTCGAGCAGCGCGTTGTCACCGCCGGTGGCGGCGGGCTCGACGCAGAACATGATCAGGCCGCGGACCTGGCGCGCCGCGGTGTTGTAGTAGCCGTCGGTATGCCAACTCAAGGCACGCCGGGTATAGGGGATGAACTCGGGCCCGCCCGCCTCGTCCCGCGCCGACAATAGGCTGACGCCGTCCTCCCCCGCCTGGGGATTGCGATCCAGGCGGCGCAAGCCGAGCTGGCTTCCCAGCGCGCGCACCAGCGTTTGGTCCAGGGGATGGTCAGGGGGCAGGCGAACCACAGCCACGTTCGTCTTCGCGAGCAGTGCGCCCAGCGCGCGCCGCTCGCCGACGCTCACCCGCCACGCATCGTGCACCGGCACAGTGATATCCGCCGCACGCGCCGGGTAGCGGCGCAGCTTCGCCTCGCGCCAGCGCCGGTAGGCACGCTCGTCGTCCAAATCGAACGGGCCGCCGTGCCGCTGCCGGACGGCGGCTGTGTGCTTCGTTGCCGTGGCCATCCTCCCTCGCTCCCGGTGTGTCGACGGCGGTCGCCGCGCGTGTCGCGGCAACGCTGGACCAGCGCCGCAGGGAAGTCGCCCGACCGCTCAACTGGGATGTCTGACGCGATAGTTTAGTGTCAGCGCCGACGCAGGCTCATATCCCATTGTGGGTAATCCCCTGCCGACCTCGAACATCCCTTAGGTAGGGTGTTCGCCGTGCACCGCTGTTCATAGACTTCCATGAACGAACCACTGCGTCGACACGCCATGAAGGCGTGTCTCAGGGCACCGGCCGGGCCGCCGCATGAATGCGATCGATCCTGGTGCGCGGGGCCCACCGTTGATCGTCCCGGCTCGCGTTGACCGGACCCTATCTCAACAAGGAGTTTAGCCATGGCGAAGAAAGTCCACGAAACGCCCATGCTGGACGAGCTGGAGAACGGCCCCTGGCCCAGCTTCATTTCCGGCATCAAGCGCCTGCGTGATCAGCATCCCGACGAACGCATCCAAAGCGTCGCCAACTCGCTCCTGGGTCAGCTCGAGCACTCCTATGAAACCCGTAAGGGCTACTGGAAGGGCGGCACGGTCAGCGTATACGGCTACGGCGGCGGCATTATCCCGCGCTTCTCGGAAGTCGGCGCGGCCTTCCCCGAATCCAAAGAATTCCACACCCTGCGCGTGCAGCCGCCGGCCGGCAATTTCTACACCACCGACATGCTCCGCCAGCTCGGCGAAAGCTGGGAGAAGTGGGGTTCGGGGCTGGTGACCTTCCACGGCCAGACCGGCAACATCATGTTCATCGGCACCACCACCGAGAACACCCAGCACTTCTTCGACGAGATCAACGAGTACGGCTGGGACCTCGGCGGCGCCGGCCCCTGCGTGCGCACCGGCATGTCCTGCGTGGGCGCGGCGCGCTGCGAGCAGTCCTGCTGCAATGAGCACTCCATACACCGCTCGCTGCTGAACCGCTTCACCGACGATGTGCACCGCCCGGCGCTGCCCTACAAATTCAAGTTCAAGGTGTCGGGTTGCCCAAACGACTGCGTGAACTCCATCGAACGCTCCGACTTCGCCATCATCGGCACCTGGCGCGACGCGATGAAGATCGACCAGGACGAGGTCAAGGCATACGTGGCGCGCAAGGGTCGACAGTACGTGATCGACAACGTCACCACGCGCTGCCCCACCAACTGCATGACCCTGAACGACGACGACACCCTCACCGTCGACGACCACGATTGTGTGCGCTGCATGCACTGCCTGAACGTCATGCCCACCGCGCTCTCGCCTGGCGACGACAAGGGCATCACCGTGCTGATTGGCGGCAAGCGCACCCTCAAGATCGGCGACCTGATGGGCACCGTAGTCGTGCCCTTCATGAAGATGGAGACCGAAGAGGACTACCAGCGCCTCACCGAGATGGCCGAGAACATCATCGACTTCTGGGCGGAGAACGGCCTCGAGCATGAGCGCTGCGGTGAAATGATCGAGCGCATCGGTCTGGTCAATTTCCTCGAGGGCATCGGCGTGGACGTCGACCCGCACATGGTTTCCCATCCGCGCCAAAGCTCCTACGTGCGCACCGACGGCTGGGACGAACAGGCCGAAGAATGGTACCGGCGCAAACTGGAAGCGAAACAGCAGGCGTCCGTCTGAGATCCTGCACCCGGCGCCTGAGACAGAACGATAGGAGGCAGCACCCATGGCATTAGCGGATATGCGTACCCCGATTGAGTCCGGCTGTCCGGACGGCTTCCAGTACATGCACCCCGTGATGCGGCGCAACTATGGGCAGTGGAAGTATCACGACCATCCGCGCCCCGGTGTGCTGCGCCACGTCTCCCACCACGGCGACCAGATCTGGACCGTGAAGGCCGGCACGCAGCGCATCCTGGACGTGTTCACGCTACGCAAGCTGTGCGACATCGGCGACAAGTACGCCGAGGGTTACGTACGTTTCACCATCCGGTCCAACATCGAGTACATGGTCTCCGACGGCGCCAAGGTAGAGCCGCTGGTGAAGGCGCTCGAGGATGCCGGCTTTGTGGTGGGCGGTACCGCCAACTCGGTGAGCATGATCTCGCACACGCAAGGCTGGCTGCACTGCGACATCCCCGGCACCGACGCCTCCGGCGTGGTGAAGGCGATGATGGACGAACTGATCGACGAGTTCCGCACCTGCCGCATGCCCAACCGCGTGCACATCACCACCTCCTGCTGCCAGATCAACTGCGGCGGCCAGGGCGACATTGCCATCAACGTGCAGCACACCAAGCCACCCAAGATCAATCACGACCTGGTGTCCAACGTCTGCGAGCGCCCATCCGTGGTGGCGCGCTGCCCGGTGGCGGCGATCCGCCCCGCGCTGGTCAACGGCAAGCCCTCGCTGGAAGTGGACGAGAAGAAGTGCATCTGCTGCGGCGCCTGCTATCCGCCCTGCCCGCCGATGCAGATCAACGACCCCGAGCACACCAAGTTGGCCATCTGGGTCGGCGGCAACCACTCCAACGCCCGCGGCAAGCCGACCTTCCAGAAACTGGTCGCCGCCGGCATCCCGAACAATCCGCCGCGTTGGCCGGAGGCCACCGCGATCGTCAAGCGCATCCTCAAGGCCTATCAGGAGGGTGCGCGCGATTGGGAGCGCGTCAACGACTGGATCGAGCGCATCGGCTGGCCGCGGTTCTTCGAGGTCACCGGGCTGCCGTTCACCACCTACCACGTCGACAACTGGCGCGGGGCGCGCAGCAGCCTCAACGCCTCGACCCATATCCGTTTCTAGAGCGGGGGCGCCATGAAGTTCGGGATACTGGTCAACGAGGGTCCGTACACCCACCAGGCCTCGGATACTGCCTATCAGTTCACCAAGGCCGCCCTCGAGAAGGGTCACGAGATCTTCCGCGTTTTCTTCTACAACGACGGCGTTTACAACGGCTCCCGCTATGGCGTTCCGCCGCAGGACGATCGGAACCTCAGCGTTCTGTGGTCCGAGCTCGCCGCCGCGCACAATCTGGATATGGTGGTGTGCGTCGCCGCCGCCCAGCGTCGAGGCATTCTCGATGAGAGCGAGGCGAAGCGCCATGGCAAGGACGGCAACAATATCGCCCCTGGGTTTCGCATCTCCGGGCTGGGGCAGCTCATCGAAGCGGGCATACAGGCCGACCGACTGGTCGTGTTCGGCGATTAGCACAACTTAGGGGGAATCATGGCAGAACCCTGGGAGGAAGAGGACGGCGGACCGGTCAAGCGGTTCCTGTACGTCAACCGCAAGGCGCCCTACGGCACGATCTACGCCCTTGAATCGCTGGAGGTCGTGCTCATCGCGGCCGCGTTTGATCAGGACGTCAGCCTGCTGTTCCTGGACGACGGCGTCTACCAGCTCAAGAAGGGCCAGGAGACGGGCGGCATCGGCATGAAGAATTTCTCACCCACTTACCGGGCGCTGGAAGGTTACGACGTCGAGAAGCTCTACGTAGCGAAGGACTCCCTCACGCAGCGCGGGCTGACGCCGGAGGATCTGGTGGTTCCGGTCGAGGTGGTGACCCGGGAGCAGATCGTGGAGCTGATGGAACAGCAGGACGTCGTACTCAGCTTTTGAGGGAGATCCGTCATGACCATGCTGCACACAATCAATAAGTCGCCCTTCGAGCGCAACGCGCTCGGTACCTGCCTCGCGCACGCCGCCGAGGGGAGTGCCATTTTGCTCATCGAGGACGGCGTCTATGCCGCCTGCAAAGACAACGCACTGCAAGACAAGATGAGCGAGGCCGCCAAACGCTTCCGGCTCTTCGTGCTCGAGCCGGACGTGCGTGCGCGCGGCATGAGCCGGGAGCACATCATGGAAGGGATCAAGCCCGTGGATTACGGCGGCTTCGTGGACTTGGTCGCGGAGCACGACAACGTGCAGGCCTGGTTGTAAGGGGCGGCTCGTCCCCCGAGGTCCACTTTTACCGAGGAGAACGTACGATGGCGATTGAAGTGAATGGCAGAACCCTCGAGACCGACGAGGAAGGCTACCTGGCCAATCTGAGCGACTGGGATGCCGAGATCGCAGCGGAGATGGCCAAGCAGGATGGCTGCGATCTCTCCGACAATCACTGGGAGGTCATCAACTTCCTGCGTGAGTACTACGACGAGTATCAGATCGCTCCCGCGGTACGCGTATTGACCAAGGCCATCGGCAAGAAACTAGGTCCCGACAAGGGCAACAGCAAGTACCTCTACGAGCTGTTCCCTTACGGGCCCGCGAAGCAGGCGTGCAAATACGCGGGCCTGCCCAAGCCGACCGGCTGCGTGTAGCGTCACGGGCCGGGCTCTCGCGCCCGGCCCGCTTTTCCGTGAGTCTCCAAAGGGGACAGCGATGTCGTACCTGAGCGTTTTCTACGCGGTGCTGTTCTATCTGGCTACGCTGGTATTCGTGGCCGGCGTCGGGTATCGCATCTTTCTCTACGCCCGCACGCCGGCGCCGTTGAAGATCCCGACCACGCCCGCGCCGACCACGCGCCGCGGTGTCGCGCTGCGCATGCTTCGCGAGGTGACGCTGTTCTCCAGCCTGTTCAAGGCGAACAAATGGATCTGGCTGTTCGGCTGGCTGTTCCACGCCGCCCTGCTCCTGGTGCTGCTGCGCCATCTGCGCTATTTCCAGGAGCCGGTCTGGACCTGGGTCGTGTGGATCCAGCCATTCGGCATCTATGCCGCGTGGGCCATGCTCATCGGGCTGTTCGGCCTGTGGGCGCGGCGCATCCTGGTGGATCGTGTGCGCTACATCTCCTCGCCGTCCGATCACCTCATGCTTGGCCTCTTGGTCGCCATCGGCGTGAGCGGGGTGCTCATGAAGTACGTATGGCACACCGATATCGTGGCGCTCAAGGCCTTCACGCTGGGCCTGATGTACTTCGACTGGCAGCCCCTGCCCGCCGACGCGATGCTGCTCATCCATCTCACCCTGGTCGCCGCGCTGATGATCGTGTTTCCGTTTAGCAAGCTGCTGCACGCACCCGGGGTGTTCTTCAGCCCGACCCGTAACCAGGTCGACAACCCACGCGAGCGACGCCACCTCGCACCCTGGGCCGCCCGTCTGCAGTCGGGCGATGGTAGCTGAGCGCAGCGCGACGATACGGAGGAAAGGCCGTGGCTGATTTCGACGTCCCCGAATTGAAGGAGTACCCGGTCATCCCGCCCGTGCGCGTGGGGATGATGGCGCACAGCAAGCCGTACGTCGCCAAACCCGACTTCCAGACCCCGCTCGGCTTTCCCGGCGAGCTGGTCGAGAACTGGGAGCAGGTCGCGGTCGAGAAGATGGGGGAACTGGTCGGCAAGTACCGCGGCCTGCGGGTGTTCCTGGACTCGTGCGTGAAGTGCGGCGCCTGCACCGACAAGTGCCACTACTTCCTCGGCAGCTCCGACCCCAAGAACATGCCGGTGGCGCGTCAGGATCTGTTCCGCTCTGTCTACCGCCGTTACTACACCGTGGCGGGCAAGTACTTCCCCAAGCTCGTCGGGGCACGGGACATGACCAAGGAGGTGCTGGACGATTGGTACAGCTACTTCCACCAATGCTCCCAGTGCCGGCGCTGCTCGGTATTCTGCCCCTACGGCATCGACACGGCGGAAATCTCCATGGCCGCGCGCGAGATCATGGACACCGTCGGGCAGGGCCAGAAGTACTGCAACGAGATCATCGGCAAGGTGTTCAAGATCGGCAACAACCTCGGCCTGCCGGAGCCCGCGCTGCGGGATACCCTCGAGGGCCTCGAGGAAGAGGTCAAAGAGGATACCGGCGTCGACGTGCGCTTTCCCCTGGACGAGAAGGGCGCCGAGGTGTTGTTGGTCACGCCCTCGGCCGATTTCTTCGCCGAACCGCACGTGGATGGCCTCATCGGTTACGCCAAGGTGCTGCACCAGGCGGGCATCAGTTGGACGCTCAGCTCGCACGCCTCCGAAGCGGCCAACTTCGGCATGTTCATCGGCAGCTACGACAATATGCGCAAGCTCGCGCTGCGCATCCGTCAGGCGGCGCTGGACCTTGGCGTCAAGCGCATCGTATTCGGCGAGTGCGGCCACGCGTGGCGGGTGGCATACAGCTTCCTCAACACCTTGGCGGGACCGTTCGACTTCCTGGATCCCCGCTACCCGGTGCCGCAGCATATCTGCGAGGTCACCTACGATCTGATCCAACGCGGCGCGCTGACGCTCGACAAGTCGGCCAACGACCACCGCGTGCTCACCTATCACGACTCCTGCAATGTCGCGCGCGCCTCGCGTATGGGCGACAAGCCCGGCGGCCAGTTCGACATTCCGCGCGCCATCATCCGCGCCGCCTGCAATCACTTTCACGACATGCCGGCGGACACCATCGGCGAGAGCACGTTTTGCTGCGGCGGCGGCGGCGGCCTGCTGACCGATGACCTGATCGAACTGCGGGTCAAGGGTGCCATGCCGCGTATGGAGGCGCTCAAGCATGTCGTGGAACAGCATCAGGTGACCCATCTGGCCGCCATCTGCGCCATCTGCAAGAGCCAGTTCAGCAAGGTGCTGCCCTATTACGGATTCACCATGGACCAGATCGTCAGCGTGCACCAACTGGTGAGCGATGCGATCGTACTGGGCCCCAAAGACTGAGTGACCGCGCGCCGCGCCGCGGCGCCCTGCACAGGAGAATAGGTATGGCAACGTCGCCAGAGGACATGCAAGAAAAGAAACTGACCTTCCGGCGTTTCAAAGACGGCGATCACCGCGTCAAGCGCTGGCAGGAGCAGATTTTCGAGGCTGACCACTCGCACAAGTGCCCCACCTACGTGCACCGGACGCCGCCTTGCCAGGGCAGCTGCCCCTCGGGGGAGGATATCCGCGGCTGGCTGGACATCGTGCGCGGTATCGAGAAGCCCGCAGGCGACATGAGTTGGCAGGAATACGCCTTCCGCCGCTCCACGGATGCCAATCCGTTCCCCTCCATCATGGGCCGTGTGTGCCCCGCGCCTTGCGAGGCGGGCTGCAACCGCAACCAGGTGGACGACAAAGTCGGCATCAACGCGGTGGAACAGTTCATCGGCGACCATGCCCTCGCCCACAACTTCGCCTTCTCGCCCGCCGAACAATCCACCGGCAGGAAGGTGGCCATCATCGGCGGCGGCCCCGCCGGCCTGGCCGCGGCGTACCAGCTGCGCCGCCGCGGCCACGCGTGCACCGTGTTCGACGAACGGGCCGAGCTGGGCGGCATGATGCGCTACGGCATCCCCGGCTATCGCACGCCCCGCAACGTGCTCGCGGGCGAGATCAAGCGCATCCTCGACATGGACGTGGAAACCCGCTTGGGCGTGCGCGTCGGCCGGGATGTCCATATCGAGGACATCGAGCAGGAGTTCGACGCCGTGCTGTGGGCGGTGGGCACCTGGTCCGGCCGTCCCCTGCCGGTGCCCGGTGCCGACGCGCCCAACTGCCTGACCGGCGTCGCCTTCCTGGAGGCCTTCAATCAGGGCCGCCTGAAGCTCGTGTCCGAGAAGGTGGTGGTCATCGGCGGCGGCGACACCTCCATCGACGTGGCCTCCGTGGCGCGGCGCCTGGGCCATATCACCAACATCACCGAGAGCGACCGGCCCGAGTACGTGGTCATGAGCCACGCCGCGCACGACGTGGCCGCATCGGCCACGCGCAACGGCGCCAAGGTCATGCTGATCTCGCGCGCGCCGGTGCACAACATGACCGCCGCCGAGCACGAGGTGCAGGACGCGCTGCGCGAGGGCGTCGACGTGCAGGGCTGCCTGAGCCCGGTGGAAGTCATCAAGGACGAGAACGGCCGGGCCAAGGCGCTGCGCGTGATCCGCCTGCAGGAGGACGGCAGCACCCCGATCGAGGGTTCGGAGTTCGACATCGAGGCCGACCTCATCGTGGCGGCCATCGGTCAGAGCGGAGACCTCGTCGGCCTGGAGGCCCTGAACAATGGCCGCGGCCTGATCGACGCCGACGCCCACTATCAGGTGAAGGGCCGCCCCGGTCACTTCGCGGCCGGCGACATCGTGCGCCCGCATCTGCTCACCACCGCCATCGGCCAGGCCTCGGTGGCGGTCGACAGCATCTGCCATTACCTGGACAACAAAGACCTCGGCAAGCGGCCCAAGGTCGACAAACACCACTTCAACCTCCTCTCCAAGCTGCGCGAAGCCGGCCTGGAGCCCGAGTCCTACGATCATTCCCAAGCCTGGGGCACCAACGAGGCGAAGTTCGCGGTGCACAATTACGAGGACCGCTCCAAGCACGAGATCATCCCGTCGGACAAGCTGTTCCTGGGCCACTTTGGCTACGAGGCCCGCCTCAAGCGCACCGAGATTCCCATCATCGGCGACGCCGTCCTCGGCAACTTCGAGGAGCGCATGAAGGGCCTGGACGATCAGCAGGCGGTGACCGAGGCCAAACGCTGCATGAGCTGCGGCATGTGCTTCGAATGCGACAACTGCGTGGTCTACTGCCCACAGGATGCGGTGCATCGGGTCCCCAAGAGCGAGCGCACCATGGGCCGTTACGTGTATACCGACTACGCCCGCTGCATCGGCTGCCACATCTGCGCGGACGTTTGCCCGACGGGTTACATCGACATGGCATTGGGCGAGTAGCCCGTGCCGCGCGCCGCCTGCCTCGGGCGCGTAAAACAAACGGGAGGAAGCGAGACCGATGAAATCCTGGATCACCAAGATCGTCATCGGGGTGCTGGCGGCGGGTGTCGTACTCGCGACCGCCACCGCCCAAAGCCGCGTGACCCTGCCCGAGCTGCCGCCGGCGGCCGGAGAGGAGTGCGTGGAGCCGACGGACGTGATGCGCCGCGACCACCCGAAGTTCCTGTTGCACATCCGCGACGAGACGGTGCACGGCGGCATCCGCGGCGCGCGCCACAGCTTGGTGGAGTGCATCGATTGCCACGTGCAGCCGGTGGGCGGCAACGAGCCGCCGCGCTACAGCGATCCCCAGCATTTCTGCGCCAGTTGCCACGTATTCACGGGGGTGCGTGTGGACTGCTTTCAGTGCCACGCCGACCGGCCCGCGCGCGCCACCTATTTCCACAAACTCTCAGGGCACCGTCACCACATGGGCGACGGCACGCTGAGCGCGGCGGAACTGAAACTGCTCGCCGAGCAAGGAGAGAGCCATGAGTGATCAAGCGCATGATGGCGCGCGCCGCAAGTTTCTGGGGACGGCGGCCGCCGCCGCGGCGCTCGCCGCGGCGCCGGGCGTTTTCTTCTGGCAGGGCGTAGCGCGCGCGCGCGGCACCGACGGCGCCTCGTCCGAGGTGCGCTGGGGGATGCTCATCGACACCACCCAGTGCGCCAAAGGCTGCGACGCCTGCGTGCGCGCGTGCAATGAGGAGCACGGCATCACCAGCACCGGGCGCCCCACCACCGACGCGCAGTGGATACGCAAACTCGACGTACGCGACCCCGCCACCGGCCACGCCCACTCGCTGCCCATGATGTGCCAGCACTGCGAACAACCGCCCTGCGTGGACGTGTGCCCCACGGGCGCCTCCTTCAAGCGCGCCGACGGCATCGTGCTGGTCGACAAACACATTTGCATCGGCTGCCGTTACTGCATGATGGCCTGCCCCTACCATGCCCGCTCCTTTATCCACGAGCCGCTGCAAGACCAGCTCCCGCATGCGCCGCGCGGCAAGGGCACGGTGGAGAGCTGCACGATGTGCGTGCACCGGGTGGATGAAGGCCGCGTTCCCGCGTGCAAGGAGGCCTGCCAGGAAGCCGGTTACGGGGCCATTGTGTTCGGCAACCTGCACGACCCCGAGAGCGAGATTGCCCAGCGACTCGCGAAGGAAGGCGGCACCAAGGTGCGCGCCGATTTGCGACTCAACCAAGGCGTGCGCTACCGCGGGCTGACCTGAGCGAGGCCTCATTTCGATGCGAGACGAAGACTTCCGGGAGATCGAGGGGCGCAGCCCCGCCTATTACGCCCTGCTCCTCGGCCTGGGCGCGCTGGCCGCCGTGGGCTTGGCCGCCGCCTTGTACGTGTGGAACGTGGGACACTACGTGACCGGCATGAACAACCGCGTCGTGTGGGGCACGCCGCACGTGTTCGCGATCTTCCTGATCGTCGCCGCCTCCGGCGCGCTCAACGTGGCCTCGGTCGCCTCCGTCTTCGGGCGCACGGCATACAAGCCGCTCAGCCGCCTGTCGGCCCTGCTCGCCATCGCACTGCTGGTGGGAGGCCTGGTGATCCTGGTGCTGGACCTCGGGCGACCCGATCGCCTCATCATCGCCATGACCTATTACAACTTCCGCTCGATCTTCGCCTGGAACATCTTCCTGTACACCGGCTTCATCGCCATCGCGGCGGTGTACCTGTGGATGATGATGGAGCGGCGCATGAATGCCTATGCCAAGCCCGTGGGCTTGCTGGCCTTTGTCTGGCGCCTGGTGCTCACCACGGGCACCGGCTCCATTTTCGGCTTTCTGGTGGCGCGCCAGGCCTACGACGCCGCCATCATGGGCCCGATGTTTGTGATCATGTCGTTCGCCTTCGGCACGGCGGTTTTCCTGCTGGTGCTGCTGGCGGCTGCCCGCGGCACGGGCATCCCGCTCGGCGATGACCTGCTGCGCCGGCTGAAGAACTTGCTCGCGCTGTTCGTGGCGGCCGTGCTGTACTTCGTGCTGATCTACCACCTCACCAACCTCTACGGCGCCCAGCACCACGGCATCGAGCGCTTCCTGCTGGTGGACGGCGGGGTGTACCCGGCGCTGTTCTGGGGCGTGCAGATCCTGCTCGGCAGCGTGCTACCGCTGGCGCTGTTGTTCCACCCGCGCCTGTCGCGCCTGCGCGGCGTCATCGCCGCGGCGGCAGGGCTGGTGATCGTGGGCGGCTTCGCCCAGCTTTACGTGCTCATCATCGGCGGCCAGGCCTACCCGATGCCGCTGTTCCCGGGGCGCGAGGAGTCGAGCAGCTATTTCGACGGCGTGCTCGCCAGTTACGCACCGAGCTGGCCCGAGATCGCGCTGGGCGTGGGCGGCGTCGCCTTCGCGCTGCTCATCGTCGCGTTGGCGATCAAGGTGCTGCGCTTCCTGCCGACCACAATGGCCGACGCGCATGCGCTGCCGCAGCAGGCGCAGGGCGCCGTAGACGCCGCGACCGCTTGATCATCGCATCGCCGGAGCGCCCCGCCGCGGCGCCCGGCCCATGAGGCAAATGCATGGCCCACGTACTGCTGTCCGCGGCACACAAATCGTCGGGTAAGACCACTCTGGCCATCGGTGCCACCCGGGCGCTGGCCGCCCGCGGGTGCCCGGTGCAGCCGTTCAAGAAGGGGCCGGACTACATCGACCCCATCTGGCTGGGCCGCGCGGCGCATCGCCCCTGCTACAACCTCGATTTCAACACCATGAGCGGGGCCGAACTGCACGCTCTGTTCGCCGCGCGCCTGCATGCGCACGGCGACGCGCTGGGCCTGATCGAGGGCAACAAGGGGCTGCACGACGGCGTCGCCCTGGACGGCAGCAACAGCAATGCGGCGTTGGCCGCGCTGCTGGATGCGCCGGTGGCGCTGGTGGTCGACGCGCGCGGCATGACGCGCGGCGTGGCGCCGCTGGTGCTCGGCTTCCAGGCCTTCGACGCGCGCGTGCGTATCGGCGGCGTGATCCTCAACCGCGTCGGCGGCCCGCGCCACGAGGGCAAGCTGCGCGCCGCGCTCGCGCATTACACCAACATCCCGGTGCTGGGCGCCCTGCCCCAGGACCCCGCGCTCAGCATCGAGGAGCGCCACCTCGGCCTGGTGCCCGGCAACGAGGACGGCGCCGCCGAAGCGCGCATCCGCACCCTGGCACAGCGCGTGGCCGAACACGTTGACCTGGACGCGCTGTGCGCCCTGGCCGCCACCGCCCGCGCACCTGAGCAGGCCGCCGCGCACGCGCGGACGGCTGCGCCCGCGCCGCGCGTGCGCATCGGCATCCTGCGCGACAGCGCTTTCGGTTTCTATTATCCGGACGACCTCGAGGCGCTGGCCGAGGGGGGCGCCGAGATCGTCCCCATCGACAGCCTGCACGACGCGCGCCTGCCGCCGCTGGACGGCCTGTTCGTCGGCGGCGGCTTTCCCGAGACGCACATGCACGCGCTGCAGGCCAACGCGGCGCTGCGCCACGCGGTGCGCGCGGCCATCGAGGGGGGGCTGCCTGCCTACGCCGAGTGCGGCGGGCTCATGTATCTGTGCCGCAGCCTGCGTTGGGGCGAGCGGCGCGCCGAGATGGTCGGCGTGATCCCCGCCGAGGCGGTGATGCACTCGCGCCCGCAGGGGCGCGGCTACGTGCGCCTGCAGGAGAGCGCGCAACATCCCTGGCCTGGCGCCGCCGCGGCAGGCACCGAGATCGCGGCGCACGAGTTCCACTACTCGCGCCTGGAGGGTCTGCCCGAGGGCCTGGATTACGCCTACCGGGTGCTGCGCGGCACCGGCATCGCGGCGCAGCAGGACGGGCTCGTGATCGGCAAGCTGTTGGCGAATTACGCGCACCTGCGCCACAGTGCGGCCTATCCCTGGACGCAACGCTTTCTCGCCTTCGTGCGCGCGCAGCGCATCAAGGCACCCGACCGACCCGGTCCCACGACGCAGGTAATGGAGGGCAGCGCATGATCACCGTCACCCCACGTGCGGCGGAGCAGATCCGCGCCAACGCGCACGAGAACCGTCTGGAGGGCATACCGCTGCGCATCGCCGCGAAGCGCCTGGAGGACGGCGGCATTCACTACGGCATGGGCTTCGACGACCAGGGCCGCGAGGAGGACACGGTGTTCCGCTCCGAGGGCATCGAACTCGTGATCGCACCGGTGAGCATTGACCTGTTGAGCGGCACAGTGCTGGACTACGTGGAGATGGAGCCGGGCGAATTCCGTTTCATCTTCCTCAATCCGAATGACCCCAACTTCTCCCCCCCGCAAGAGGATGCGGCCTCCTGAGCGATCGGCGGCGATGGACAGCGCCCACTACGACCTGATCGTCATCGGCAGCGGCCCCGGCGGTTACAAGGCGGCCATGACCGCCGTGCGTCAGGGCGCGCGCGTGGCCCTGGTGGAACGCGGACGGCCCGGCGGCAATTGCCTGAACCACGGCTGCATCCCCAAGAAGACCCTGCTTTACCTCGCGCAGCTCATGGAAGACGTGGACGCGCTCAACGGTCGCGGCCTCGTGGGACGGCCGCGCGGCGACTTCGCTGCGGCACTGGCGCACAAGGACGCCGTCGTGACCGGCATCCGCGAGCAACTTCCCGCTTGGCTGCGACGCCTGGGCATCGTGCTGCACCGCGGGCATGCGCGTTTTCTGGCGCCCGAGCTACTGGAGGTGCTGCCGGTCGACGGCAACCACGTACGTCGTCTGGCCGCGCCGCGCGTGATCCTCGCCACCGGGGCCACCGTGCGCGGACATCCCGGCAGTCGCGTCGACGGGCGACGCATCCTCGACTCACAGCACCTGTTCGCCCGTCGCCGCCCCCTTCCGCGCCGTGCCGTGTGCATCGGCGGCGGCGCGATCGGCGCCGAGAGCGCTTTCCTGCTGCACCAATTCGGTACCCGCGTGACGGTCGTCGAGCGGAGTGAACGCCTACTCGACAAGCCCTGCATACCGGAGCGCGCCAGCCGCATGCTGGCCCGCAAGTTCCACCGCCTGGGCATCGAAGTGATCACCGGCGTCGGGGTGCGCGGTTGCGAGACCGGCGACGAAGGTGTCGCCGTGCTGCTCGATGACGGGCGCCAGTTGGCGTTTGACGAAGCCCTGGTCGCAGTTGGGCGCACCCCCAATACGCGCGGCCTGGCGCTCGATAAGGCCGGCGTGGCGCTGGACGATGAGGGCTTCATCGTCACCAATGAATATTTGGAGTCCACGGCCGCCGGCATTTACGCCGTCGGGGACGTCAAGCGCGGCCCGATGACGGCCAACGCCGCTTTGCACGACGGCAAACTCGCCGCGACCAATGCGCTGCAGGGCAACGCCATCACCCGCAACTACAATCGCGTGCCGATCGTCATCGATTCGGCGCTGGAGATCGCTGCGGTAGGCCTGACGGAAGAGCGCGCCGAGGCGGCGGGCTTCGAACCCGAGGTGGCACGCGCTAACTTGGCAGGCTCCGCCAAGGCCCGTGGGCGAAACGATGTGGAAGGTCTGCTCGAAGTCGTGCACGATGGAGAAACCGGTCAGATGCTGGGCGGTTGCATCGTAGGACCGGAAGCGGGCGAGCAAATCCAAATGCTGACTGCCGCCTGTCAGTCGCGACAAGGGCTGTGGTTCCTAAAGGAGCTCAACTATAGCCACCCCTCGTGGTGTGAGGAATTGGAGAACGCGGTCGACCCCTATACGGCCGAGTTTCTCCAATCCGGCCGAGAACTGTTCCGCCCCGGCATTTACGCCACGCGCGATTAGTGCGGAAAAACACGCAACTACGCCACTCTTCTGTTGTATGCTCGTAAAACCGATGGAACGGAGGGGGAGTTCCACCGGCACCGCCCCGCAGTGGTTGCTGGCCCCCTCGTGGCCTCGCCGGTCCGCTGGCCGGCGTCCTGCTGCGCGCTGTCGCGCGCGGTGGAGGTGACATGATCATGGTCCCCAAAGAGCAGCCCCAACGGCGCAGCGACGGCCGAGAGCTTGGCACCTGGATGATTCCGCCTGCCTCCGGTTGGCGGCATAAAGGCGGCGGCATCAGCGACAGTCGCCTGTTCCTGCCGTTGCTGGGCATCGCGCTCGCGCTCCTCCTCCTTGGCGGCGCCGGTCTGACCCAGAGCGGCGTCTCGACCCTTTACGTCATCGTCAACCTCGCGCTCATGTCGGCGGGGCTCGGGTGCGTGGCGCTGCTCACGCGGCTAATGCGGCGCGAACTCTTTCTACCGCTCGCCCACCTGCGCAATTGGGCGCTGCGCCTGCGCGGCGGCAACCTTGCCGCGCGCATTCCGGTGCCCGCACGCGGCGAGTTCGCCCAACTCGCGCACGATATCAATGAACTCAGCGAAGCCCTGCAGGTCCTGTCGCGCGACATGGAGGGCAAGGTGCGCGCCCAAACCGAACGGATCGCACACAAGACCGCGTCGCTGAAGATTCTGTACGACGTCGCCGCCAGCATTAATGGTTACCGCGATCTGGATGAGTTGCTCGAACGGTTTCTGCATGTGCTGAAAGACGTCACTGGCGCCCGCGCGGGCACCGTGCGCCTGCTCACGGACGACGCGCAGTTGCGCATGGTCGCCAGCACGGGTTTACCCGCGTTCGTGCTGGAGAGCGAGCGCCTGGTCCCGGTGGACCGCTGTTTGTGCGGCAGCGCGCTGGTGCACGGAGAAGTGTGCGGCACGAAGGCGACCGGTTGTGAGCGCTTCGTCGGCCAACCCATGTTCGACACGCCGGAGGTCGAGGTCATCGCGGTCCCCTTGGTGTACCGGGGACGCAAACTCGGCATCTACAATCTGTTCGTCGATGCGCCCGGGTTGGCGGGGGGCGAGGATTCCAAGGACCTGCTAACCACCATCGGCCAGCACCTCGGTATGGCCATCGAGAAGGCGCGTCTGGACGAGGAAGCGCGCCGCCTGGCGATACTCGAGGAACGGACACAACTTGGGCACGAGCTGCACGACTCTCTCGCGCAGACCCTGGCGAGCCTGCGCTTCCAGGCGGGGGCCCTGGAGGAGGCGCTGGACGGCCATCCCGCGCTCGACGAGGCGCGACAGATGCGAAACGGCGTGCAAGAAGCATATACCGAACTGCGCAGCTTGATCGCGCATTTCCGCTGCCCGGTCGACCAGCGTGGTCTACTCCCGGCCTTGGAGCAGTTGGTCGCCGGCTTTCGCACCAAGACCGGCATCGCCGTCTTCGTGCAGAGCGAATGGAATGACCTAAAACTACCGCCGGAACTCGAGCTGCAGGTGTTGCGCGTTGCGCAGGAGGCGCTATGCAACGTGCGCGCGCACAGCCAGGCGCGCAACGTTCGTATCCTGCTCAGCCGGGAGGCGCAGGGCATCTGCCAGATGCTGGTGGAGGATGACGGCGTCGGACTGACACTGACCGAGGAGAAGCCGTGCGTCGAAAGCAGCACCGGCGAACATATCGGCTTCAGCGTAATGAAGGAGCGGGCGCAGCGTCTCGGCGGCACACTCAGCATCGATAGCGAACCGGGTGAGGGCACACGGGTGTTGCTCACTTTTCGGGAGCCTCCGCCGCCGTCGCTGGCCGCCGCCGCTCCATAGGGGGAGAGCGTCATGCGTGTTTTGCTGATCGACGACCACGTACTTTTCCGCGCCGGCCTGCAAGGCCTGCTCGAGCGGCGCGGCATCGTGGTTTGCGGCGCGGCGGGCGACGGGCGCACCGGCCAGGACATGGCGACCCAACTCAGTCCCGACGTCATCCTGCTGGACCTGCGCATGCCGGACATGAGCGGCCTGCAGGTGCTGCGCAACCTGCGCAGCGCGGGTTTCACGACGCCGATTGTGATGCTCACGACCAGCGACGACGAGCGCGACCTGGTGCTGGCCCTGCGCAACGGCGCGCAAGGTTACCTGCTCAAGGACATGCAGCCGCAGGACCTCGTCGACCGCCTGCACGACATCCTCGCGGGCAAGACCGTGGTAGCGCCGGATCTGACCGGCGCCCTGGCGCGGATCATCCAAAGCGGCGAGGCGCCGTCGCGGGAACCGACGTCACCCTTCGCGGCCCTCACGCCGCGCGAAACCGAAATTCTTCACCATCTCGCCGACGGCCAGAGCAACAAGGTCATCGCGCGGGAACTCGGCATCTCGGATGGCACGGTGAAGCTCCACGTGAAGGCGATCCTACGTAAGCTGTGCGTGCATTCGCGAGTGGAAGCCGCGGTGCTCGCCGTGGAGCGCGGCCTCGCCCGCCATGGCTGACGATCCCGGCCGGGCGCTGCGCTTCAGCGAACTGGTTCAGGAGTGCGAGCGGCAGGTGCGGGAGATCTTCCCCTGGGACCTGCTCGAGCGCCGCGAGGCAGGGCTCGATGCACTGTTGCTCGACGTACGTGAACCGGCCGAATTCGAGGCCATGCACGTCGCAGGGTCGATCAACGTGCCGCGGGGCATCCTGGAGAGCGCCTGCGAGTACGGCTACGAGGAAACGCGACCCGAACTGGTGGAGGCCCGCCAACGTGACGTGGTGGTGCTCTGCCGGTCGGGCAAGCGCAGCGTGTTGGCTGCCCACGTGTTGGGCCGGATGGGTTACCTGCAGGTGGTGTCGCTGAAGACGGGTCTGCGCGGGTGGCACGAGTACGAACAGCCGCTGGTGACGCCCGATGGGCGGGTGGTGGACGAAGCCGCGGCAGAGGCGTACTTCACGCCGCGTCTGACGCCAGAGCAGCTGGGTTCATCCCGTCGTCAGACGTAGTGCTTGCGATCCCGGCGACGGCGCCCGGCCTTTTGCACCACCACGCCCATGATCGCTTCGACGCCCGGTACCTCCACCGCGTCATATTGCGCGTTCAGGGGGGCCAGAACGTAGCGCCCGTCGGGACGGCGCAACTGGCGTAGCACGTACTCTTCGGCATGTTGCGCCACCACGTACGCCCCGTCCTCGATGATCCCGCCGGGGTCAACGATGATGATGGCCCCGTGCTCGAACTCGGGGAGCATGCTATCGCCCAGGACCTGCAGGGCGAAGGGCTCGGCTGCTGAACATCCGCCTTGCATAAAGCTCCTTCAACCGCGCGCGCTAAAGATTGGCCGCCTGATCGTCCGCGAGCCCGTCCACGCCCTCGGCCACGCCCTCCTCGCCCAAGGGCTCGAACCAAGCCAAGCGGTTGTGCAGGCGGACGACGTCGCCGACGATGATGAGTGTGGGGGGCTCCACCGATTCGCGGCGCACCAGGGCGGCGAGCGTGTCCAGCGTCCCCACCAGGACGCGCTGGTTCTGCGTGGTGCCCTGCTGCACCAGCGCCGCCGGTGTGGCGGCCGGCAGGCCGTGCGCCACCAGTTCTCGACAGATCGACGTGAGGCCGTGCAGCCCCATGTAGAACACGACCGTCTGATTGGGCTGCGCCAGCGCGGGCCAGTTCAGGTCCACGCTGCCGTCCTTGAGGTGTCCCGTGACGAACACGCAGGCCTGGGCGTGATCCCGATGGGTGAGCGGGATGCCCGCGTAAGCGGCACAACCCGCCGCGGCCGTGATGCCCGGCACCACCTGAAACGGTATCCCTTGCTCCATCAGCGTGGCGATTTCTTCGCCCCCGCGCCCGAATATAAACGGATCGCCGCCCTTTAAGCGCAGCACCCGCTTGCCCTCGCGCGCGAGGCGCACCAACAGCTGGTTGATGGACTCCTGCGGCAGCGCGTGATTGTTCCGCTCCTTGCCGGCGTAGACCAGCTCGGCGTCGCGACGCACCAGGTCCATGATGGCGGGCGCCACGAGCCGGTCATACACGACCACGTCGGCCTGCTGCATCAGACGCAGGGCGCGGAAGGTAAGCAGATCGGGGTCACCGGGTCCGGCGCCCACGAGATAAACCTCGCCGCCGCTGACCTCGCCCGCCGCCACCGCCTGCTCCAAGGCACGGCGCGCGGCCTGATCCTTGCCCGCGAACAGCAACTCAGCGACCCGGCCCTCCAGCACCTGCTCCCAGAAGTAGCGCCGCTGCTCGGTGCTCGGAAAGCGGCGTTTGACCTGTTCGCGAAAGCCGTCGACCAAGCGGGCGAGCCGCCCGAAACCGGCCGGAATGTAGCTCTCCAGACGCGTGCGTAGCAGCCGCGCCAGCACCGGCGAGGCCCCGCCCGTGGAGACAGCGATCTGTACCGGCGAGCGATCGATGATGGACGGCATGATGAAGCCGCACAGGTCGGGGCGGTCTACCACGTTGACCGGCAAGTTGCGCGCCTGGGCGAGTTGCGAGACGCGCCGGTTGACGATCTCCTGATCGGTGGCCGCGATGACCAGAGCGCGGTCATCCAGATCCGCGGCCTGGAACTCGCGACCTAGATGTTCGATGAGCCCCTGCGCCGCCCACTCGGCAAGCTCGCGACCGAGTTCGGGGGCGACCACGGTCACCGCAGCGCCGGCCTTGCGCAACAAACTCACCTTGCGTGCGGCGACGTTGCCTCCGCCGACCACCAAGCAAGAGCGGCCCCGGATATTGACGAAGATGGGCAGGAAGTCCATTCGGAATGCCCTCAGGAGATTCTTTCACGTTAGTGCAGCGCAAATCGGCCGGCGGGGGTATATCCCCCATGGCTAGACCCGCCTATCCCTTATAGGCAGGTGTCGCCGCCGGCGCGGTCGGCGACGGCGCCCATCGCGGCGAGCAGTTCGTCGAGTTCTCCCTCTACGCTCAGCTCCACCAGTTCGTCGTAGCCGCCCACATGGCGCTCGCCGATGAAGATTTGCGGGACGGTGTCGCGCCCGGTGAGCGCTTCCATCTCCGTATAGCGCCGCCCGTCCTCGGCGACGTCGATCCTCTCGATGGTCGCCACGCCTTTGCGCGTCAACAGACGTTCAGCACGCTGGCAGAACGGACAGGTGGGTATGAGGTAGATGCGGATGGCGGCCATGACGCGACCCCGATTCGTGGGCGGACGACCAAAAACGTAGCAGCCGCTCGGCCGCGGCCCCATATCGCCTTGGGGGTACACCTCACGGGTGCGCCTGGGAGGCGGCCGTGAGATCGAGTCGCTCGAACGAAGGCTTCAGCCAGCGCGCCACCAAATGTTGGGCGTAGCGCTCCAGTCCGTGCGTGGGCGCCCCCTTCTGGAGCAGGGTGACCCACAGATCGGTCTTCACCTGCGTCGGCGTGTAATGGCGCGCCAGCAGCGCCACATTGTTCCGGTCGGCGGGGCGCACGGTCGGCATCGCGAAAGCCGTCGACTGCAGGGTATCGAAGCGCAGGCTGGCGAACACGGGGCGCAACTTGCGCAGCACTTCGTCGCGCACCACGCGGGTGGCGAGCCACCCCACCTCCTCCGCGTAGGCCATCAGGTCCGCGTCGACGCCACCCTGCGCGCGGAAGTAGCCCAAGGCCGGGTAGTACCCGAATTGGTGGGCCTCTGCATACGCGTGGACCTCGCGCGCCAGCGCCGCCCCCAAAGCGCTGGGCGGCGTGGCGAGGTGGGCCGCCAAATCCGACTCCGCCACGGTCACGCGCATGGACAAGGCCACCTGCGCGAAGTGCAGGTTCGGCATCTCAGCGCGCCCCCTGCAGGCACGCCATACGCGCCAGCAAGGGCGCGATGACCGGTTGGAGCTTGCGGCGCAACAGGGAACCCACCGCGTCCGTGCGCGCCAGGATCGGGGCGACGGCGCGCTCGCCGGCGCAGCCGAGGGTCAGCATGGCGGCGAGCGGGTCGCGCAGGGCGGGCACCGCGTCCAGCACGGCGACCAACTCGGGCGGTGGCGCGCGACACAAGGCCTCGGCCGCAAGAGCGACCTGCGCCAGCCCCGCCGCAGGGTCGGGCCGATCGCCGCCCGGCCACGGCGCCGCGGCGCCAAAGAAGCGGCCGATGGCGTCCAACAAGGCCACCGCCACGTCAGGGTCCCCGACGCGTTGCAATGCTTGCTCCGTCACGTGCAGGAAGGCCTGCCCGGGTGCATCGAGACTCCGACCCAGGCCCCGGGCATAGGGGTCGCCGCCGTCGCACAGGGGCGCGAGGCGCTGGCGCAATGCCGCCCAGTCGGGGTGCGGGGGGCGCGTTGCCGGCAGTGTCTCCGGTCGCGCCGCGAGAAAACCCACCTGACAGGCCACCCGATGCCTCCCTCCCTGCCAAAGGCGTAAGTGCACCTCGGGTTCCACGCCATCGGCCGCCAGCACCAGGCGCACGGTGTCCATGGCGGCGCGCGGCTCCTCCTCGAAGGGGAGGTACTCAAGCAGGTAGCGCGCCAGCACCGGCGCCATGGCGCTCGTCGCCACGCGGCGGGTGGCCAGCATGCGACGCGCGTTCTCCGGGCTGGGGCATGCCCACCACGCGCGCCGCGCGAGTTCCTCGGTCAGCCCGGGGGCGTGCACCACCGCCACCACCGCTTCGGGCTCACCCAACAGCAGCAGACGTTCCAGGATGCCGTCGCGCGCCTGGCCCATGCGCGTCCAGCGGCGCAGAAACACCGGGTAGCCGCCCGGCGAACCCAGCACCTGACTGGAGAGGAGTTCGCGCACCGCCCGCAGATACTCGTCGCTGCGGCCGCTGGGATGGAGTTCGACAGCGGCCGCGCCGCGCGCGGTCAAGGCCTCCACCCGCATCGCCGGCTCGTCGATGCGCACGGCCTGCGGCGCCTGGGTGAGCAACACCTGCAGGCGCAGTGCATCGTCATCGCGCAGCGCTACCGGCATCGTCGCCCGTCAGTTGAGTTGCACACGCTGCCCCCAGGGAACGGCGGCCTTACCCTTCACCAGCCAGACCACGGGGTAGTCCGGCGCGGCGGCGGGAAACTCACCCAGCGCGTCGGTGAAATAGATCAGCAACTCCGGCCGCAGGTCCTGGCGCTCCACCCACTCGAACACGGGCGTGAAGCGCGTGCCGCCTCCGCGCGGCACCAACGGCGGCGTCTGCAGCGGCTCCCAGGGCTCGACGTGCCAGGGCCCGTGCGGGGCCAGCGCCGCGTCGCACAGCAGCAGGGTGACCCGCGCGCGCATCTGGCCCTTGATGGCCTCCACTTCGCCGAGAAATTCGCGCAGCAGGGCGTCGTCGATCGACCCGCTGCTGTCCACCGCCACCACCATGTCGATCTGCGGGCTGCGCAGGCTCGGGAAGATGGCCTCGCCGCCGCGCCGGTTGGAGGGTCGGCTGTAGCTGTAGTCGTCGCGCGCGGTGGCGCTCACGAAGCGGGCCAGCAAGGCACGCCAGGGCACCCGCGGCTGCAGCACCGAACCCGCGAGTTCGGCCAGCGAGCCGTGCAGCTTGCCCGCCAGTGCCGCCTGCTGCGCCGCGCTGGTCAGCCGCTGGCGCCACTGCGCCTCCAGCGCCTCGCGCTCCTGCGCCGACAGCGGCGGCGGGCGCGGCACCTCGCCCTCGCCCTCGGGCTGCTGCCCCTCGGACTCGCTCTCCGAGCCCTCGGCCAGGTGGTCGTCCATGGGCTCCTCGTCCTCCAGATGGAGCACGTAGGGGTAGATCTCTTCGGCGCTCATCCCGGCGAAGCTCTGCTCCACCAGCGCCCCCGGCGGCGGCTCCAGGCCCTCCTCGAGCAGCAGCATGTTGACGGCGTACTCGCAGGCCAGATCCCAGCGCTGCTTGATGCGATGGCCGCGGCGCGCGAAGTGCGCCAAGCCGCAGTGCAAGGCCTGCTGCGCCAGCACGAACTGCGCCTGGCGCGCGTCGAGCGCGGCGATGTACTCGGGCTTGTAGAAGATACGCCGCGCATCGGTGCCGGCCGACTTGCACCAGGGCGCCGCCACCAGCGGCAGGCGCAGCACCAGTGCGCCGAGAAAGGGGCGCTCCAGAATCAGACGCGTGCGCGCGGCGCCCAGCTTGGCGTCGACCTCAGTCGGGTCCATGCCACCTCCATGTCTGCCCCTCGGCGGCGGGCCGCCGCCCTCAAGGCTCGTAAATCATCAGGTCGGCGACCGTGTCGGCCCAGGCGGAGAACTGCGGCAGCTCGAACAGCGCTGCGCCAATGGCGCGGTGCATATCGGCCACCAACATGACGCCCATCTCGCGCTGCGGGAAGCGCTGGGCGAAGTCCAGGATGTGCCCATGCACGCGCGCCGCCTCCGGCCGGGCGCTGGCCCGACGCGCGTAACCCACCAGGGCGGTCGCCACGGCGTACTGCAGGTCCAGCGACTCGGGGGCGGGCACCGGCTCGCCGCGGGCGATCGCCGCGGGGTCGGGCATGTGCTCCAGGTTGGTCAGAAAGGCGTGCAACTCGAGCCCCGTCGAGGCGCCCAGGCATGCCTGCAAGGCGCTCAGCAGCAGGTCCGGCTGCCCGCCGAACTTCTGCAAGGCATTGTGGGCAAACTCCCAGGACCGCGGGGTGGGAAAGGCGAGCGGATTGCGCGCCGGGTCGAACTCGTACAGCAGTTCGGGCCGAAAGCGCAGGAAGCCGATGATGCGCGCGTCGATGCCTCGCTCGTACGCCCAGGCGACCCAGTCGTCCAGGTGCACCTCCACCTCATAGTGTGAGAAGCGGTTGGCGAGCGGTGCCGGCATGACGTAGGTGACCCCGCGGTCGCCCTGGCGGTTGCCCGCCGCGAAAATCGCCCAGCCGTCCGGCACCCGATACGCACCCAGGCGTCGGTCGAGGATCAACTGGTAGGCGGCGGCGGAGACGCTGGGCGGCGCGGAGGTGATTTCGTCCAAAAACAGGATACCCTCGGCCCCGTGACGCTCCGCGTCCGGCAACATGGCCGGGATCGCCCACTCCACGCACTCACCGCTGCGAAAGGGGATGCCGCGCAGGTCACTCGGCTCCAATTGCGAGAGGCGAATGTCGATGACCGGCAAGTCGTGGCGCGCGCCGACCTGTGCCACCATCTGCGACTTCCCGACCCCCGGCCCGCCCCACAACATGACCGGCGTATGGTGCCCGCTGCGCGTGCTGCGGAACTCCTCCTCCAGGACCGTCTGTAAGTGTGCCGGACGCATCGTCAATCCTCGGCCGGTGGCGGGGTACGGCAGCTCGGCGCCGTCATTCCTGCAGACCCGCGAGGTCGAACCAGCGCTGCGCCTCGTCCGGATCCTGCTCGACGCCATCGCCCTGCTGGTAAAGCTGCCCGAGCGCGATCTGCGAGCCGGCCAGCCCCTGCTCCGCGGCGCGCCGGAACCACTGCGCCGCCGCACCGGGGTCGCGCGCGATGCCCTCGCCGATGAGATGGATGAAACCCATGCCGTGCTGCGCCAGGGCATGGCCCTGCTCGGCGGCGCGGCGCATCCACAGCAACGCCCGCGCCGGGTCACGCGTCACCCCCAGCCCGTTCTGGTACAGGATGGCCACACGGTGCTGCGCGTCGGCATCGCCCTGTTCCGCCAGGGGCGAGAGCAACTGCATGGCGCGCGAGAAGTGCTTCGCCTCGAACGCGGCCATACCGCTTTGGAAGTTCATTACCACATCGGACACGCAGCTCCCTCCACACGCCTAAGGGGTTCCAATACCATATTAGGAATAGGGGGCTACAGGTGCCTATATCCCCTATGGGTAAGCGCCCGCCCCAGAGTGGCACGGCGAACGTGGCTACCCCGATGGGGATATAAGCCGCCCCCGGCGCTCTGCGTATACTCTGGAAGCGCCGAGGAATTCTCGGAACCGCCGACACGGGAAGCGCGGCGCAGGTTCGTCGCAGCTACCGTGGCAACCCAGGCCGCGCGCAATTCGTGCAGGGCAGGAGCCATCTACCGCGGGGACTGTGAGCATGTTGACCAGCGTTACCGACGACGTGCAGGCGTCGCTGATCCTACGCAAGTGCATTCAAAAGGTCGCAACCGGCCCCGAGTACAGCAAGGACCTCAGCGTCGAGGAAGCGCAGGCCGCAATGGCGCTGGCGCTGACGGGGCGCGCCGACCCCGTGCAGTTGGGTGTATTCCTCATTGCCCTGCGTATGAAGCGCGAGACGAACGAGGAGAACATCGGCGTCTTGCGCGCCCTGCGCGCGACCTGCGTCCAGGTGCAGGCGCCGGTCGACGAGGTGTTCGACGTGGCCGACCCCTACGACGGCTTCGCCCGTGGGCTGCCGGTCTCCCCCTTCCTGCCCGCACTGCTCGCCGCATGCGGCGTGCCGGCAATTTGCCACGGCCTGGAGAGTGTCGGCCCGAAGTACGGCACCACGACGCGGCAGGTGCTGCGCGCCGCCGGTGCGGACGTGGACCTCAGCCCCGAACGCGCCGCCGCGCGACTGGCAGACCAGGGCTGGGCCTACCTCGATCAACGGGCTTTTCACCCCGCGCTGCACGACTTGGTCGGTCTGCGCGAACGCATCGTCAAGCGCACCTGCCTCACCACGTTAGAGGTGCTGCTGGGTCCGGTGCGGGGGAAGAAGCGGACCCATCTGCTCACCGGTTTCGTGCACAAGGCCTATCCGCCGGTATACGCGTCCATGGCGCGGGAGGCAGGCTTTGACACCGCGCTCATCGTGCGCGGGGCCGAAGGCGGGGTCATCCCCTCGCTCCAACAGCCCGCCGCGGTGCACTACTACCATGACGCCGGGCCCCAGCAGTTGATGAAGGCCAGCGCCATACAGCTTGGCATCCACCGCGACACACGCGCCGTCCCCCTGCCGCCGGATTTGCCGCTCGCGGCGCGCCCCGGCGACGAGATCGCGAACGCCGTCGACAGTCACGCGGCGGCGGCCGCGGCGGCCGAGGTCGGTCTCGCGGCGCTTGGCGGGGCCGAGGGGCCCGCGCGTGACAGCCTCGTCTATGCCGGCGCGCTGTGCCTGCACCATCTGCGCCGCCACGAGTCGCTCCCCGCCGCGGCCGACGCGGTGCGCAAGGTGCTGGACACGGGCAGCGCGCTGACACGTTTCCGGAGTTGATCCGGGCTCACACTCAAGACTGTTGACACCACGAGGGAGAACGCAGGATGAAGCAGGATTACTACAGCGCCGTGACCCAGATGGAACAGATGGGCGTTGATCCGGAGTACATCATGGGTTGGCAGTGCGGGTTTCTGCTTAACCCGAAACGCGAGGAGCAGCGGGTAACCGAACCCTATGAGGCGGGCTACCAGGACGGCAAGCAGCACAGCCTCGACAACATGGGGTCCTGGGCCAAGAGCGCCTAACGGACCCTCGCGTTCGGGCGGGCGGACCCCGGGTCGATCCGCCGTGGCAGGGACTAGGCGCCGGCCGGCATGACGTCGCGCAAGGCCTTGCGCAGCGTCTGCAGCGCCTCCGGCACCTCGATCGCCATGACCTGATCGAGTATCCAGCGATTGTCCCGGGGCCCCATCACCTCGGTGATGCAGGCGCCGAGGTAACGGTTGAAGGCGAAGCCGGGTTCACCGTCGCCGAAGGGCAGTTCGGCATACTCGCTCATGCGTGCATTGAGCCGCTCGGCCATGGCCTGCCGGTGGTCGCCGGGGCCGAGGGCGTCGCGCAGATTGTCGTGCCAGATGTTCAGCAGGCGCTGGGCCACGGCGCCGATAAAGCGCTCGCGCTCGGCGACACTCAAGCGCTCGAAGGTGAGCCGATCCACGACATGGAGCAGATAGGCCACCAATTCGCCGATGACATCCAGGCGCTGACGCTGCGTGTCGGTCTGAAACCCTTCGTTTTCCAGGTTGAGCACGGCGTTGCAGGCGATGCGCCAGATGATGAAGCCGAGCACACTCGCCTGTTCCTCCGGCGAGCGCTCTTTATCCTTACGATTCCATCGACTGCGGATGCGCATCGTTTCACGCCCTACCCCGCCTTTGCAGACTCGTATCAAAGCACTGTGACCGCGCGAGGGCAAGCCGGCCTCGCTCGCCGCCCTCCCGGCCGCATGCTAGCCTTGAAGACCATGACCGAGTAATCCACTCAGGTATCCCGTGTGCCTACCTTAGCAGCGCCCGCCCCCACCGCGCGGCACCTTCCCGATCCGCAGCTCGATCGTCTGCGCGCCGCGGTGCAGGAGAATTGCGACATCGCCGACGCCCGCCACGCGGGCGACTACACCTTGTGTGTCTATCTGCTCAAGATGCGCGAGTTCTACCGCTGGGAGCACGGCTATGCCTACACCGCGCGACTCCCCACGGATGCATTGACGGATTGGTTGTCCGCGCGCGAAGCGCGCTGGGACGGCCTCGCGCAGCGGGACTTCGGCCGGCTGCCGTGGGGTGAGGAGGAGTTGGACCCTTTCGACACCGCGCAGATCAACGACATCGTGCGCGGCCACGGGCTGGTGTATAGCGGCGGACTGGGCGTGCGCGGCCGGCCGCACTTCTTCTTGGCGCGCCTGCTGGAGCGGCGCGTGTATCGCGGACACACCGTGCTGATCGCGGGCGAGGAATACGCGCGCGATCTCGCCGCACCGCCGGCGATGACGCTGGGAGACAGCGTATTCGTGTGCCGCGAATCCCTGCAGCGCATGATCTGGGAGCGGTTTGAGGAATGGCGCTGGAACCGGCCCGATACACCCATGGGGCGTGCCCTGTCCGCCTACGATTTCGAAGAGCGGCCGGAGCAGGCCCTGGCGCAGATGACCGCGCACGAGACGAACACCGTGTTGTGGCACGAACTCGGCGAACTCGCCGCGGGCGCGCAGTTGGGAGAGGGCTGGAACGAGATGCTCGCGGTGACGGCCGGCACGCCCGCGGAGTTGTTCGGGCGCGCGGTGCGCGACCACCTGGCGGACTGCCTGGTTACCCTGCCGGCACTCATCGACGACACGGATAGCCCCAGCGCGCTGCACTTCTTCGTGGGCAATCTCGGGGGCATGCGCAAGCACGTGTTTCCCGCACTGCGTGAAGGCTATGACACCTGGGTGCAGCGCGGCACCACGACCCGTCTGCGCGAGATCGCCGAGCGCGGTGCGGCGCACTGGCGCGCCGTGGGCGCGGAGATGCTCGCCATCCATGAAGCCGGGGGCGGCGATCGCCTACCCCGTCTGGAAGCCTTGATCGACGCGCGCAGGCTGTAACAGAATCCGATCAGGGAGCCTTATCTGCGAGTTCCTTACGCGTCCGCCTGCCCGCGCTCCGCGAGGCAGCCGTTGACACCTAGCCTCAGCACGAGGGCCGCGACCATGTTCCAGCCCGACAGCGCGCGGGCCGCTATGGGCCGTATCCGCGAGGTCAAGCCCGGTAGTTTCCTGTTCGAGAAACGCGACGCCCTGAGCGCCGCCCTCTGCCGGGACGCGATTGCGCGCTTCGAGGCCGCGCCCCAAGAGCAGTACCCGGGGCGCATCGGGCAACTCGCGCAGCAGGACCGCTCCATCAAGCGCTCGACCGACCTGGTGGTCAGCGGCAAGCCGCACTGGCGCGACCTCGACCGCGCCTTGTTCCGCTCGTTGGGCGAAGCCGTGCTGGAATTTCGCGAGGCCTTCCCGTTTTTCAAAGGTCCGTTCAAGGACATGGGCTACGGCATCCAGCGCACGCTGCCCGGCGAGCACTATCACTGGCACATCGACGGCGGCAGTCATGAATTCAGTCACCGCCAGTTGGTCGCGCTCTGGTATCTCAATGACGTGCCCGGACCGGGTGGTGAGACGGAGTTTTTGTATCAACAGGTGAGTATCAAACCGGAGCAGGGCAAGCTGCTGCTGTTTCCGCCGTTCTGGACCCACGAGCATCGCGGCGTGACCTTGCAAACGGGCGTCAAGTACATCGCCACCACCTGGGTGGTGTTCGCCTAATCGGCGCGCCTCAACGGCTCGACGGCAGCGCCCGCAGCACCCCGTCCCAGAATTCCAGCCGCGCCTCGATGGCGCGCGCCGCGGCCGCCTCCGCCTCGGCGAGTCGTTGCGCGTCGCCTTCGCACAGGTGCTCGAGCAGGCGCAGCGACAGCGGCGCATGGAAATCCTCGTCGAGGTGGACGTGCCGCTGGAGGTAGTAGTGAAAGGTCGGCGCCTGCCGCTCCTGCACGGCCATCTCGCGCAGGAAGGCGCGGAACATGTTGGGGATCACGTGCTCGCGCCCCAGTGCGAGCGCGGCGGCCACCATGTGCGGCTTGTCCGCCTCGATGAAGTCGAAGGTCGTAGCAGTGAAGCGGCGCGAGGCGGGCGGCACGGACGGATGTTCCAGCGCCGCGCGCAGCCCCTGGGCACGCACACGTTCGACAAAGGCGCGCGCGCCGGCCGTGTCCGCGCCCACTTCGCGCATGGCGCCGAGATAGAGTTCAAAGTGGCTGCTGAATCCGGCCTGGTCCGGCGTACCCGGCGCGCCCTGGTCGGACTCCTCCTCCAGCACGAGCTCGTTGATGAAGCGCTGCACCGCAGGATCGCTTCCCGGCGTCCACGGCCAGCGCGCGGGCGCCACCTGGTGCTGCAGATACTTGATGAGGGACATGAAATCCCACACCGAATAGACGTGCTGCTCCATGAAGCAGCGCAGATCCTCCAGGCTGCGTACCGCCGCGTACACGGGATGCTGATCCAGGCGCGTGCGCAGCGCGCGAATGCCCTCGACGTTGAAGGTTGGCATGATCGGGCATACTCCGCAGGGGCGCGGCCGCGACGCCCCTAAGTGAATTCTGTTCGTCCTTTTCCCATATGCACCCGCGCGCGATCCGCTAGGGCTCCCAATCGAAACGCGGCAGCTTCTCGAACGCGCGGCGCAGGCCCTCGTTCCAGCGCTTTTGCAGTGACTTGTAATACGGCGAGGTGAGCTTGAGGGTCATGCGGCGCGCGAGCGTGAGCGCATCCTTCTCGTACAGCGCGAGCTCCAGCGGCGGACCTACGGAAATGTTACTGCGCATGGTGGAGTCGAGCGACACCAGCGCGCAGCGCGCCGCGTCCTCGAGTGCCGTGTCGGGCGTAATGATGCGGTCCAGGATCGGTTTGCCGTACTTGGTCTCGCCGATCTGCAGAAACGGCGTCTCGACCGAAGTCGCGATGTAGTTGCCCTGGGGATAGATCAGGAACAGGTCGTGCGGCTGCCCGGCGATCTGCCCCCCGAGGAGGAAACTCGCCTCCCCGGGAATACGCGCCTTGGCAAGCGCCTCGGCGTGCTCGCGCTGCACGCGCTGGCTGAGCGCCCCGACGTAATGCGCCGCGTCGAACAGGTACTCGACCGTGCGCAGGCTTTGCGCCGCGTCCGGGTGCGCCATGTCGCGCTCGATCAGGTTAACCACCGCCTGGGTGGTCGCCAGGCTCCCCGCCGAGAGCAGCACGAACAGGCGCTCGCCCGGCACCTCGAACACGTGCATCTTGCCGTAGGTGGTCACATAGTCCACTCCCGCATGGCTGCGCGAGTCGGACGCGAACACTAGGCCTTGGCTAAGCTTTACGGCGACGCAATAGGTCATGGGCGGCTCCGGCGGGAGTGGCGGAGGCGTATGGTACACTCCACGGCGAAAAGATGAACAACCGCGGGGGCTGTCATTGCCCACCGCCGCAGGACATGGCATGCCCATCCAGTGGAAGGACTACGACAGTAACGGATTTTACGACGAGCTGATGCGCGGCGGCGGGCGGCCGCGCCCGGCGGCGCGCGCGGTGGCACGCTACCTCGCGCAGCTCGACGATGACGAACTCGCCGCGCGCCGCGCCGCCTCCGAGCTCGCCATCCGCGTGATGGGCATCACCTTCACGGTGTACTCCGAGCAGGAGGGCTCCATCGACCGCGCTTGGCCCTTCGACCTCATCCCGCGCATCATCCCGAGCGACGAGTGGGCCCGCACCGAGGCCGGGCTCAAACAGCGCGTGCAGGCGCTCAATCTCTTCATCGACGACCTCTATCACGAGCAGCGCATCCTGCGCGACGGCATCGTGCCGCCGGACCTCATCCTCAACTCGCGTAACTTCCGTCCGCAATGCGTCGGCGTTAGCCCGCCGCTCGGCATCTGGGCCCACGTGTGCGGCTCGGACCTGGTGCGCGGCGCGGACGGCACGCTGTACGTGCTGGAGGACAACCTGCGGGTGCCTTCCGGGGTGTCCTACCTGCTGGAGAACCGCCTGGTGATGAAGCGGGTGTTCCCCGAGCTGTTCGAGGAGCACACCATTCTGCCGGTGGACGACTATCCCTCGCAGCTCTACGACACGCTGGCCTCGCTGTCGCCCGAGCCCAAGGAGCACCCCGAGGTGGTGGTGCTCACGCCGGGGATCTACAACTCGGCCTATTTCGAGCACGCCTACCTCGCGCAACAGATGGGCGCCGAGCTGGTCGAGGGCTCGGATCTCTTCGTGGACGACGACGATGTGGTCTATATGCGCACCATCGCCGGTCCGCAACGCGTGGACGTCATCTACCGGCGCGTAGACGACCTGTTTCTCGACCCCGAGGCCTTCAACCCCGATTCCATGTTGGGCGTGCCGGGCCTGATGCGGGCTTGGAAGAACGGCACCGTCGCGCTCGCCAACGCGCCCGGCGCCGGCGTCGCCGACGACAAGGTGATCTATGCCTACGTGCCGCAGATCATCCGCTACTATCTCGGCGAAGACCCGCTGATCGAGAACGTCGAGACCTTCGTCTGCCTGGACGATCAGCAGCGCGAGCACGTGCTCGCCAACCTCGACAAGCTGGTGATCAAGCCCGCCAACGAGTCGGGCGGCTACGGCATGCTGATGGGCCCGCAAGCGAGTCGCGCCGAGCGCGAACGCTTCGCCGAGCACATCAAGAAAGACCCGCGTAATTACATCGCCCAGCCGCTGATCGCCCTCTCCACCTGCCCCACACTGATCGACAAGCGCGTCGAGCCGCGCCACGTCGACCTGCGCCCGTTCATCCTCTCCGGCCAGCAGACCTACGTCACCACCGGGGGCCTCACCCGGGTCGCGCTGCGCGCCGGCTCCTACGTGGTGAACTCCTCGCAGGGCGGCGGCAGCAAGGACACCTGGATCGTCGAGGTGGGCGGCTGATGCTCTCGCGGGTCGCCGAACACCTGTACTGGATGGCGCGCTACGCCGAACGCGCGGAGAACAGCGCGCGCCTGGTGAATGTGAACACCCACCTGCTGCTCGACCTGCCGCGCGGCACGCGCTTCGGCTGGGAGCCGCTGATCGACATCACCGGCAACGACGCCCTGTTCAACGAGCTGTATCCCTCGCACGACGAGCGCAGCGTGGTGAAGTTCTTGCTCGCCGACACGCGCCATCCCGGCGCGCTGTTGAACTCACTGCAGCAGGCCCGCGAGAACGCGCGCACCGTGCGCGACATCATCCCGCGCGAAGCCTGGGAGCAGGTCAACGACCTCTACCTCAGCACCAAGGCTCAGCTACCGCAGGCCTTGGCGCGAGCGCGCCGCTATGACTTCCTGAAGGGCGTGATCAGCGGCGTGCAGCTACTCACGGGCCTGCTCGCCGGCACCATGAGCCACGACGCGGGCTACAGCTTCATCCGCCTGGGCCGCAACCTCGAGCGCGGCGACATGACCACGCGCATCATCGACGTGCGTTCGGCAACCCTGCTGCCGGAGGCCGGCGGCGAGTTGCCGCCCTTCGAGAGCATCCAGTGGATGAGCGTGCTGAAGTCCTTGAGCGCCTATCAAATGTACCGGCGCCTGCAGCAGGTGCGGGTGCAGCGCGGGCCGGTGCTGAACTTCCTCTTGCAGGACCGCGCCTTCCCGCGCGCCTTCTATCACTGCCTGTGCGAGGTGCAGGGCTGCCTGCAGGACCTGCCGCAGGGCGAGCCCGCGCTGCGGGTGGTCACCCACCTGCAGCGCGTGGTGCGCGACGCCAACCCCGAACACCTCGACCAGCAGGCACTGCACGCCCTCATGGATACCTTGCAGCTGGGGCTCGGCGACGTGCACGAGCAGATTCGGCAGCGGTACTTTATTGGAAGGTCTGAATGAATCCATCCTGGATTCCTCAGACCACGCGAAGCGAAAAGCGCGGTTTCCGCTTCGCTTCATGATCGGCGGCTGCACGCCGCCAATCATGGCGCCACATCCCTGTGGCGCGGGAAGGTCTGAATGAATCCATCCCTCGATTTCTCAGACCACGCGAAGCGAAAAGCGCGGTTTCCGCTTCGCTTCATGATCGGCGGCTGCACGCCGCCAATCATGGCGCCACATCCCTGTGGCGCGGGAAGGTCTGAATGAATCCATCCCTCGATTTCTCAGACCACGCGAAGCGAAAAGCGCGGTTTCCGCTTCGCTTCATGATCGGCGGCTGCACGCCGCCAATCATGGCGCCACATCCCTGTCGCACGAAGAGGACTTCCCCTGCCGCCGATGTTCGCCCGACCTGTCGGGCGGCCCGCCGCGCACCGCCTACTTGATCCAACTGAGCTTGTAGAGATCCAGGCGGCGATCGCTGATGTTGCGCACACTGCCGTGCAGGCGCAGTTCCTTGAGCTTGTCGAGATCGAGGTCGACGATCAGCGTCTGCTCGGTGCCGGGCGTCGCCTCGGCAACGATGGCGTCGTGCGGAAAGGCGAAGTCCGAGGGGGTGAACACCGCCGCCTGTGAATACTGGATGTCCATGTTCTCCACGCGCGGCAGGTTGCCCACGCTGCCGGCGATCACCACATAGCACTCGTTCTCGATGGCCCGCGCCTGGGCGCAGCGGCGTACGCGCAGGTAGGCGTTCTTGGTGTCGGTCCAGAAAGGCACGAACAGAATCTTCATGCCCTTGTCCGCCAGCAGCCGACTGAGCTCGGGGAACTCCACGTCGTAGCAGATCAAGATGCCGATCCGGCCCACGTCGGTCTCGAAGGTCACCAGTTTATCGCCGCCCGACAGCCCCCAGTAGCTCGCTTCGTCGGGGGTGATATGCAGCTTGTACTGCGCATCGGAGGTGCCGTCGCGCCGACACAGGAACGAGACGTTGTACAGCACGTTGTCGCGATACTCGGGCATCGAGCCGGCGACGATGTTGATGTTGTAGGCGAGCGCGAGTTTGACCATCTCCTCGCGCAGGCGATCGGTGTAACCGGCCAGGCCGCGGATGGCCTCGGGCGGGTTGTCCTGATTGAACTGGGTCATCAGCGGCGCGTTGAAGTACTCGGGGAACAGCACGAAGTCGGCGTTGTAGCCCGACACGGCGTCGACGAAGAACTCCATCTGCTGGAGCATGTCCTCGATGGTCTGCACGCTGCGCATCTGCAGCTGGACGGCGCCCACCCGCACCACGGTCTTCGCACCGCCGATCAGCTTGCCCTGATCGTCGTAATAGATATTGATCCACTCGAGCAGCGTGGCGTAGGCGCCGGAGGCCTTGTCTTCGGGCATGTAGCCCTTGATCACCTTGCGCACGTGGAACTCGTTGGCGAGCTGGAAAGACAGCACCGGATCGTAGATCTCCTGACGCTTGACCCGCTCGATGTACTGCTGGGGCGTCAGGTCGTCCTGGTAGGCCTTGTAGCCCGGGATACGCCCACCGGCCACGATGGCGCGCAGGTTGAGATTCTGGCACAGCTCCTTGCGCGCGTCGTACAAGCGGCGCCCCAGGCGCAGGCCTCGATAGTCCGGGTGCACGAATACGTCCACCCCGTACAGCGTGTCGCCGGTCGGATCGTGCGTGGTCAGGTAGCCGTCGCCGGTGATCTGCCGGTAGGTGTGCTTGTCGCCGTAACGGGCGTAGTCGACGATCACGCTGAAGGCGGCCGCCACCACCTTGCCGTTGTCCTCGATGCAGATCTGCCCTTCGGGGAAGCGCGCGAGTTGCGAGACGAACTGCTCGCGCTGCCAGGCCCCGCCCATGCCGGCATACACGCGGTCCATGATCTCGCGGATGTCGTCGTAATCGCTCAGGCGCATGTTGCGCGTCTGCAGGTGGTGTTCGGTCATGATGTCCTCAACTGTCACTCCGGTCAGATGGTACGCCAAGCGCCCGCCACACGGGCGGCGAGGGCAGGGCCGCCTCGCCGCTGAGCGGACCGTTGGTGTACAGTGGCTTCTATATTAAGCAGAAGGTGCCCCGCGGGCCGACGCCCGTCGCGCGCAACCCCCTACCGGAGGGCAGCCGCCATGGAGCTGCGTCAAAAGCTGTTTCTCGTGCTTGGCCTGATGGCGGTCGTGCCGCTGCTGTTCCTCTTGTTCAGCGTAGTGGATCGGGTGGAACGCCAGCTCGAGCAACAGGCCTCCGTGGAGATACACGAGCGCCTCGCCATGCTCTCTCGCGAGGTCACCACCCTGCTCGAGACTCAGAAGGCCGTGGCATTGGCGCTCGGCGAAGTACCCGAGGTGCGGGGCTACGGCGCGAGTTGGCCCGCCTCGGGCGGCGATGGCCAGCGCCTCGCGGAGTTCTTCCTGCGCTACCAGCATCAGATGCCGAGCATCCAGGCGCTGCGCTTCATCGACGCCGAGGGCAAGACCCGCGTCAAGGTGAAGGAGGGTCACCAGGAACCCACGCCGCACCGGGACGCACGCGGCGTGCCCTACGTGGAGGATCTGCAGGGTCGTCCCTTCCTCACCCATGCCATGCTGCCGGGCGTGAGCGTGGGCCTCTCCGACTTCGAGCTCGGCAAGGCACCGGGCGAGGCCGATTTCTGTCCGTCGATGGTCCGCTACACCGTGCCGCTGCGCGATGCCGGCGGCGACCTGCTCGGTATGCTGGTGGTCAACATGTGGGGCCGGCAGGTCGACGCGACGGTCCAGGCCTCGGTGAGCGGCCATCCGGGCGAGGCCTACATGGTCGAGATCAGCGAGGACCCGGCGCGCGACGGCATTTACCTCTACCACCAGAACGACGCGCGGCGCTTCGCCAACCAGCTCGGCACCGAGTACCGCTTTGCGCGTGACGTGGGCGAGACGCTGTGGAACCGCATGCGCGCCGACACCGGCGCCGGCACCCTGCGCACCGACGACGGGCGCATGCTGTTCTACCGTCATTACACCCCCGATCCGGCGCGCCCGGCCGGGCGCTGGCTGCTCGTGATCGAGGCCGAGCGCAGCGACGTCATCGCCCCGGTGGCGGCCCTGCGCCAGTGGATCTGGGGCCTGATGGCGGCGGTCCTGATCCTGGCCCTGCTCAGTGCCCGCTGGGTAGCGGCGCGCCTCGCGCGCCCGGTGCACGAACTGGCGGACATGATCATCCGTTACGCCGACGGCGATCACCGCGTGCGCTACCGCGACCGGCGCCGCGACGAGGTGGGCAGCGCGGGACGCGCCTTCAACTATTTGGCGCAGAACCTGGAACAGGCCGAACGGGGGCGCGAGGAAGCCGAACGGGTCGCGCGCCAGGCCGAACGCCTCGCCTCGGTGGGCGAACTGGCCGCCGGCATCGGCCATGAGATCAACAACCCACTGATGAACATCATGTCGCTGGCCGCGCTGGTGCAGGAGTCACTACCGGAGGACGCCGCGGAAGCCCGCGAGGATCTGCGCCTGCTGCAGGCCGAAGGCCAACGCTGCGCCCGCATCGTGCAGGGCATCCTCAATTTCGCCCGCGAGAACCCGCCCAGCTACCAGTGCTTCGATATAGCGGCCCTGCTGGAGGAGACGGCCGCGCTGCTGCGCCACCGCCTGGAGGCGGCACGCGTGCACCTGAAGCTCGACGTACAGGGGGCGCCTTTGCGCCTCGAGGGCGACCCCAACCAGCTGCAACAGGCGCTGGTTAACCTGCTCCTGAACGCGGTGCAGGCCTCGCCCGCCAACTCCTTCATTACGATGCGGGCGGCACGCGAGGACGCGCACCTGCGGGTGGACATCCTCGACAACGGCCCGGGCATCGCGCGCGAGGACATGGCACGGGTATTCGACCCCTTCTTCTCCACCAAGACCGACAGCGGCGGCACCGGACTCGGCCTGTCGGTGAGCTACGGCATCGTTAAGAGGCACGGCGGGGAGATCGTGCTGGCGAACCGCGACCACGGGGGCCTGCGCGCCAGCATCGAGCTGCCGGTTGCCGCCACGGCAGCGTCGCCCGCTTCGGAGGTACGCCATGCCGGCTGAAGGGCCACGCATCCTGCTCGTCGACGACGACCCGGTCACCGGCATCGTCATGCAACGCCAGTGCGCCCGCGCAGGGTATCACTGCCGCGTGTTTCAGAGCGCGCAAGCGGCCCTGGATGCATTCGCCGCCGAGCGCGCCGACCTCCTGGTGACCGACCTGCGCATGCCGCACATGAACGGCTTCGAGTTTCTGGAGCGGGTGCGCGCCGTCGATCCGGACGTGCCGATCCTCGTCATGACCGGCTATTCGTCCATCGAAACCGCCGTCGAATCCATGAAGCGCGGCGCCAACGACTTCATCAAGAAACCGTTCAACTTCGCGGAGTTGAACGTGATGATCGAACGCACGCTGCAGGCAAAGCGCGCCAGGGGACAGGGGGCCGGCCAGACGGCGACGGCGCAGCGGACCGACCGCTACCACATGATCGGCCAGGCTCCTGCGATGCAGCGCCTGTTTCACGCCATCGAGCGGGTGGCGCCCACCCAGTGCCCTGTATTGATCACCGGGGAGGCGGGCACCGGCAAGACGCTGGTGGCCGGCGCGCTGCACGCGCATGGCGCACGGCCCGACGGCCCCTTCGTCGCGCTCGATTGCGGCGCCGTACCCCGCTCGCTGATCGAGAGCGAACTGTTCGGTCATGAGCGCGGGGCCCTGCCCGGCGCGCAGCAGCGCAAGGCGGGAGTGTTGGAGCAGGCGAGCGGCGGCACGCTGTTTTTGGATGAGATCGCCGCGCTGCCCGCTACGCTACAGGCCGCGCTAGCGCGCGCCATCGAAACGCAGCGGCTTACGCGCCTGGGGGCGCGCGCGCCGGTGGCTATCGATGTGCGCATCGTCGGCGCCTGCAATCGGGACTTGTGGGACTTGGCCGCCGTGCGGGCGACCGATCAACTCGACCACCAGCTGTACCGCCTGCTGGATCGGGTGCGCATTGACGTGCCCGCGCTGCAGGAGCGGCGCGAAGATATCCCTGCCCTGGTACAGCATTTCGTCGAGCACTTCGCGGCACGCTACAACCGGCAGGTGCGCGGCTTCGACGCGGCCTCCCTCCAGCGGCTTTGCGCCCACGCATGGCCCGGCAACGTGCGCGAACTGCGCACGGCTGTGGAACGCTGCGTGATCCTCGCCGCGGGCACCGAACTGGCTTGGCCCGCCGGCGGGCAAGACACCGACGGTCCCGGACAGATCGTGTTCCCTGAGGACAACTTCCCCTCGCTGGACGAGATCGAGCGCCAGTACATCGAGCACGTGCTGGAGCGGGCCGGGGGGAAGAAGACCCGCGCCGCGCGCATCCTGGAGATCAACAAAACCACACTATGGCGCAAGTTGCGCCGCAATCAGCCGGACTCTTGACCGGCGGTCAGCGGGTGCAAATTGCACCCGGATCGCCCTCTTGAATGGCGACAACAATAACCATAACAAGTTGATTTCTAGGCGCTCGTTATTCTTCTTGCGCAGAATTCGGAAGCTTGCTACTAAGAATGACATGCTGGTTCCACAGCATGAACATAACCATATAAAGACGTACCCCAAAAGGACGGAGGATACACCCATGTCGAGCATCGCTAAGAAGTTGGCCGCAATCGCCACCGCAGGCTTTCTCGCCCTCGGTCTGGCCGCTTGCGCCGCGCCCCAAGCCCAAGACCGCGGCGCCGCCGCCAACGGCTACCAGAAGCAGAAGGCGGTCTATCACATCAATGACGCGGAGAACGCCTTCGCCGGTCTGCGTAACATTCAGAACCACCTGAACGCGGTGGGCGACGAGAACGCCGACATCGTGGTCGTCACTCACGGCCGCGGCATCGACTTCCTGCTCAGCGACTGGGCCGACAGCCAGGGCCGCTCCCTGGGCGATCCGGTGCACGAACTGGCCTCGCGCGGCGTGGAGTTCAAGATCTGCAACAACACCCTGGTGGGCCGCCAGATCGACGCCAACCGCATCAACCTCAACGCCGAGGTCGTGCCCTCCGGCGTGGCGAGCGTGTCCGAGTACCAGCACCTGGGCTACACCTACGTGAAGCCGTAAGGTCGCTCGATCGCGGCACGAAAAGCGCCGGCGCAAGTCGGCGCTTTTTTTGTGGGGAGCGGACAGGAAGGTGCGGCGCGGACGCCACCGCCCGCGCGTCAGTATCCCGCGAGGGGGTCCAGATAGTCGCCCACCCGCGTCGGCACGCCCTCGAAACAGGCGCGATAGGCGTCACTCTGCATCACCGCCTGCTGAGAGCGGAAGTTCTCGATGTCGATAGTCACCGCCTCGCCCTCGAACCGCCCTTCGCAGAATTCGTAGACGCGCCGCGCGGAGGCGTCGAACTGGCGAAACGCGCGCAACGCGCCGTTGTGGGCAAACAGGTTTATCAGGGTCTGCACCGGCGCGTTGCGGAAATAGGGCAGAAAGCCGGCGTAGTAATTGCGCTCCAGCACGCCCGCCTCGTCGTACACATTGACGTGCACGGCGTGGACCTTGTCCGGGTTCTCACGCTCCCACTGGATCCAGGTGAGCAATGCACCCGAGTCGGCATCGTAGAAGCGTAGCTCGCGATAATATTCGGGATCGCCATTGGGCCCGCCGTAGCCGCCGATCCGCTCTTCGGCGCGCACCGCGCGCCCCTGCAGGACGCGTTCGTGCAGCGCGTGGACGTCCTCCGCGAAGGCATTCCAGATACGCACCTGCTCGGGGTCCGCCCGCAGGTGGGTGCCGCCGGGGAAGCTCTGCGACCACGCCGGCGCCGACAGCGCGGCGCCCAAAGCCCCGGTCAGCGTCCAGACACAAAGGCGCGCGAGCTTGTCGCCTCGGCCCGCGCTCATTTCTGGTACTTCTGTTTCCATTCCTCGTAGGGCATGCCATACACGATCTGACGTGCCTGTTCGTAATCGAGCTCGACCCCCTGCTCCTCGGCGGCGGCCTTGTACCACTTGGAGAGGCAGTTGCGGCAGAAGCCGGCCAGGTTCATCAGGTCAATGTTCTGCACGTCCTTGCGCTCGCGCAGATGCTCGACCAAGCGCCGAAAGGCGGCGGCCTCGAGTTGGGTGCGGGTTTGATCGTCCATCGTTCACTCCTCAACGCATCAACAACACCAAGCCCGGAAGCGGGCGATCGGTCAGGATGCGGTCCACTTCTGCAGCGCGGCGATGAGCGCGCGCGCCTGATCGTCGCTCGATATGTTGAACTTCGACTTTTGGGTGTACACGCCGTTGCGCTTCTGATAACGGCGAATGGTGTACCGCGACGGACCGTACTCGTTGCTCTGCCGGTCGAGGTCCTGGTATTTGAAGATGACCGTCGCCCACGCCCCTTTGGTCAGGATGACCTTGTCCAGTTCTTTAACCAGTTCCACACCGTCTTCGCTGTACGCGACCGTCAAAGCCTCCGCATCGGATGCCATCACTTCCTCGCTTTGTTTTGATGAAAATCGCTTGGACACACCCGGGGCGCCTCCGGTGCCCCCGGAGACTCGCCGGCGGGTGCGGCTCACCCCGCACCAGACCGGCCTTGCGCCGTCCCCCGTCGCAAGGCCTCACCCGCACATCGAACACGCACGTGTTTGATGTGGCGTAGCCGCGCCCGGATTAGGGGGGCGGGGCGTTGAAAAGGCAGGTCGGCTTTTTCAGTATCCTGTCAGAGCTTGCAGACTTCCAGCTCCAACGCGGCGGCGCGCTCCAGACAACCCGCGTTGGAGACCACCGCCACACTCGCCTGCTCGGGGCGCAGATAGGTCTCGCCCACGCGCCGCAGGTCGTCCAGGCTCACCGCCAGTATGCGTTTGCGGAACTGCTGCAAACGCTCCGACGTGCGTCCGTAGAGTTTGTTGTGGAAGGCCTGCTTGGCCTCGCCGGCGGGCGAGCCCGGCTTGTCGAAACTGCCGATCACGCCGAGCACCGCCTCCTCCAGCGCGCGCGGCTCGTGGCGGGCGCTGAGCAGCCACTCGATCGAGCGGTCGAAGTCGGCCAAGGTCTCCTCCAGGCGAGGATCGCGATAGGAGAAGAAGCGGAACGCCGCGCTGTCCGAATCCTGTCCCGCCCCGCCGCCGTAGGCGCCGCCCTGCTCGCGGATCGCGCGGTGCAGAAAACCGTTGCGCAGGAACACCCCGAGCACCGCCAGCGCGGCGGCGTCCGGGTGCTCCATCGGCACCGTCGGGTAGGCCTTGGCGCAGAAGTTGACCTGCGTGGACGTAGACCAGAACTGACGCACGGGGTTACGCACCCCGGGCAAGGCCAACGCCTGAAAGGCGACCGCGCCCGCGGGCGCGTCGGCCCAACGCGCGGCGAGCCCTTGCGCCAACGCCTCGCCGCGCTCTGCCTCGCCCACCAGCAGGAACTGACGCGGGGCGGCCAGCACGCGCTCGTGCAAGCGCTCGAAGCGCTCCACCAGGCGCGCCACGCCGCCCTCGGCATCGAGTTCGGCATCCAGCGCCCGCAGCGCGCGAATACCCTCCAGCCCGCGCACGCGATGGGCGAACGCGGCGGTGGGGCTCATGCCGCTCGCCGCCGCCTTCATGGCGAGCGCGTGGCCGTTGCCGGTGATGCTGCGCTCCCGCGCCTCGCGCCGCTGCGCCATCAGCTCGCGGATGCGCCGGTGCTCATCGAAACGCACCTGCTCGAGCGTCTCCCGCATCAAGTCCGATAGCGCGTCGGCATTGCGCGCCAGCGCCTTGCCGGACAACACGAAGTAACCCTTGACCCGCTGTTCGTCGTCCACCGCGCCGCGCACGGTGGCGCGGGCACCGAGGCCGCCGGTCACCGCAAAGTGCAGCGACTGGGTCTCCAGGTAATCGCGCCCGCCCGAACCCACCTCGGTCAGGGAGGCGGTGTAATGGGTCAGCACCTCCAGCAGGTCGTCCTCCAGCTCGGGCAGCTCGATCACCAGATCCTGGTACACCAGTCCATTGGTGCCCTGCCCGTAGAAGGTCAGCGGCACGGGCTTCTCGCCCACCACGCGCCCCTCGGGAATGGCAAGCTCCGGCGGCACGTCCTCCAGGCCGACCTTGGGCAGTACGCCCGGGTCGTCGTGCTGTTCCTGGCGCGCCTTGAGTTCCTGCGCGCGATTCACCACAAACGCGCGCTCGGCCTCGCTTAGGCGCGCCTTGCGCGCCGCCAAGCGCTGGGCGACCGCCTGCTCGGCACGCGTCCCCATCTCGGCGTCGGGCTTGAGCGTCAGGCGCACGCGGTGCGGGTTGTCCAGCAGCCGCTCGCGCACCAGCCGCTGCACGAAATCGGGCTCCCGCACCTGCTCGCGCAAGCGCTCGAGCACGGGATCGAGGTTCAGCACCGCGACCGGATCGCCGCGGTGAATGCCGGCCGACAGGCCGGTCAGGATGAGGTGCAACCCGTACGGGTAGCTGCCGCCGGTGATCTCGCGCTGGCTCAACTCCAACTGGTGCAGGGCCGCGTCGAGCCGGTCCTGCGGCACGCCGTGTTCGGCCACCTCGCGCAGCACCTCGAGCACCAACTGCTCGAGCGCCTCGGCGCGTTCGGGGCGCGAGCCTTCCAGGCCGCACATGAGGCTCATCTCGCGGTTGGAGTCTTCCACCCCACAGAGCGGCGAGGGTGCGCGCCCAAGCTCGGTGGTCTCCAGCGCACGGCGCAGCGGCGAGGCGCTATTGTCCAGCAGCACACTGGAGAGCAGGTGCGCCTTGAGCATCTCCTCCAGGTCGGTGCTCGGGCCGAGCAGCCAGCCGAGCACGATATGGGTCTTGTCCCCTTCCGCGCCGTCCTCGGCCGGATAGCTCTCCTCCACGTTCACCGGCGCGTAATAGCGCTTTTCGTCGGGCACGGCGAGGTGCGTCTCCAGCCGCTCGAAGCGGTGCAAGGCGCGCTCTTCGAAGTGCGCCTGATGCTCGGCCGCCGGGATATCGCCGTAGGTCATGAACACCGCGTTGGAGGGGTGGTAATGCGTGCGGTAGAAGGCCTTCAGCGCCGCGTAGCTGAGATCGGGGATGTGGTCCGGCTCGCCGCCGCTGTTGTAGTGATACGTGGTGGTCGGAAACAGGTATTTGGTGAACGTGTGCCACAGGACGCTCGCCGGCGAGCTCATCGCGCCCTTCATCTCGTTGTACACCACGCCGCGGTAGACCAGGGGCGTAGTCGGATCGTCCGGCTGCTCGAACTCCAGGCGATGGCCCTCCTGCGCGAAGTCGAGCTCGTGCAGGCGCGAGAAGAACACCGCGTCCAGGTAGACGTCGAGCAGATTATTGAAGTCCTTGCGGTTCTTGCTCGCGAAGGGATAGGCCGTCCAGTCGCTGCTGGTGAAGGCATTCATGAAGGTGTTCAGCGAGCGGCGGATCATCATGAAGAACGGATCGCGCACCGGGTAGCGCTCGCTGCCGCACAGCACCGTGTGCTCGAGGATGTGAGCGACCCCGGTGGAGTCCTGCGGCATGGTGCGCAGCGCGACCAGAAACACGTTCTCGTCATTGTCCGCCGCGAGGTGGTAGTGGACCGCGCCAGTGTTGCGGTGCCGATACTCCTCGACCGCCAGATTGAGGGACTCGATACGCTCGGCACGCACGAACTCGAAGGCGGGATGGGCTTGGGTCGCTGCGGCCTGTGGCGCGCGGCGCAGGGTCTGCGCCGATTCCTTGCTCATGACGATGGTACCTTTGGTCGTCCAGGGGCTGACGCGCCGCCTCACCCCTCGGGGGAACGACGCGCCCATCGGGCCATTATAGAGGCCGCGGCCCGGCCTCGACACCGGGGAATGGCGCCCGCGGCATCTGGTCCCCTGCAGGGTACTGGCGCTATAGTGTCCGTTTGCGTCGGGCTTACTCGGGGTGAGCACCCCAAGTACCGGAGTCCCGACACGTTAACGACGGACGCGGAGCGAGCATGAGCGAACTGCAACTATCCCTACAATTGGTGCGCAAGGTGCAGGAGGCCGTGGTGAGCGCCGACGAGCGCGCCAAGGACCCCATGATCGCCGTGCAATACGTCGCTGCGGTCATGGGCTTCATGGTCGGACGCCTGGACCTGCCCGCGGAGGCTCAGCGCGAGACCATCGAGCAACTTGGCGACTTCGCGCAGCACGTGGCCGAACAGAGTCAGCCCAAACAGGCGCCGCCCGAATCGGCCTTCGGCGTGTGGCGCCCGGGCGATAACTGATATAAGTCCGAATAAGCCCCTCCTGGGCTTCTCGGACCACGCGACGCGAAAAACGTGGTTCTCCCGTCGCTTCGTCGTCAACGGCTACGCCGTTGGCGACGGCGGAGCCGCGCGCGGGCTGATCCGACCTTAGGCGCCGTCCAGCCCGCGTACCAGCTCGAGCACCTGGGCCGCATGCCCGTGCGCCTTCACGCCGTAGAGGGCATGACGCACGACGCCGTCCTTGTCGATGATGAAGGTCGAGCGCAACACCCCCATCCTCTTCACCCCGTCCTTTTCCTTCTCGCGCCATACGTCGTAGAGGGTGCAGGCCTCGAGGTCGGCATCCGAGAGCAGCTGCACGGACAAGCCATGCTTCTCGCGGAAGGCGTCGTGGCTGATGGGGTCGTCGGGACTGACGCCGAGCACCACCGTATCCAGGCGGTCGAAGTCGTCGATGAGATTGGAGAAGTCGATCGCCTCCAGGGTACAGCCGGAGGTGTCGTCCTTCGGATAGAAGTAGAGCACAACGTGCTTGGTTCCGCGGAACTTGGTCAGGGGGACCAAGCGCATGTCCGCATCGGGGAGTTCGAATTCGGGGGCGGCTTGCCCGTTCTCCAGCATAGGCGTGTCACCTGTTCCTGATGGTGGGGCGCGGCGAACGCCGCGCCTGTGCCGCCGGATGGTAAGCGATTGGGCGAGAGAATCAAGCGCCCTAAGAAAGGTCTGAATGAATCCATCCGGGATTCCTCGGACCACGCGTAGGGAAAGGCGTGGTTTTCGCGACGCTTCGTGCGCCACGGCCGGTGGCCGTGGCGCACGGCGGCACTGTTGGAGGGGCTGAATCCATCCATACCGGATGGCTCAGACCGCGCGGCACATGCCTGTGCCGCGGGTAACCGTAACCTTGAATGGATCAGGGCTTCCGGACGCGCTTGCCGGTGGCGCGGGCCCGGCGTTATGACGGCTTGCCTCGGCGCCTCAGGGCAACTCGAGCACGAAGCGCTCGCCAAGGGCGCCGCGCACCTCGTCGAGGGTGGGCACGCGTGCCCACTGCGGATCCATCCACTGCATGCAGCGCACGCGGGCGAACTCGGGCTGCTCGGCCGAGTCGAGTTCCAGCACCACGATCTCGATGCGCGAGGTCAGTGCGCCGCCGCCGGCGAACGCGCCGAGCCCTGCGACCATCACCGGCTGCTCGCCATGCTGCACCTGATCCCATTCGTAGCGCACCCGCGCGACGCGGAACTCGCCCGGCTGGAGCGTGTGAGCCTGTTCCCGCGCCCCATCCAGCTCGAGGCGGCAGTGGGTCTGGTACTGGTTGATGCGCCAATAGCTACGCGTCTCGCCGCCCTGGATATGCAGCCGCGTGTCGCCGGCGGGAAAGGTGAGCGGCTCGCGCAGCGTCAGGGTCGCGCCCTCGAGCACGTCCATCTCGCGCGTGGTCAGCGCCTGACAGGCGCTCAGCAACCACACGCTCAGCAGAGAGAGGAATAGCCAACGACGCTTCATAGCGATATCACCGAGCCAGAGAGGATGGCGCAGTATACGACCGCGGGACGGCGGCTTGCGAGCCGCCCATTACACCAACATGATGAGCAGCAGCACGAACAACACCACGAATGCGATGGGAACCAGAACACCCATCCAGTCACGCTCCTGGGCCTCGCTGCTCTGCTTGAACACGGCCTTGATACCCGGCCCGAACCACAGCAAAACCAGTAGCACGAGCACGCCCAGCAACAATTGCTCCCACAGCGCCAACCCCATCGTTCAGTCCCCCCGCCGTCGCGCGAGCAACAGGCCGTCGGCCAACGGCAGGAGACTGGTATCCACCCGCGCATCGTCGCGCACCTTGCGGTTCAGGGCGCGGATGGCCGCCGTGTCGGCATCCTCGACGCTCGGGTCGGCGACGCTGCCGCCCCACAGCACGTTGTCGACCGCGATCAAGCCGCCGGGGCGTACCAGGGCGAGGCAGTGCTCGTAATACGTGTCGTAGGACGCCTTGTCGGCGTCGATGAAGGCGAGATCGTAGCGCCCCTCCTCACCCAGGTCCCGCAGCTCCCGCAGCGTCTCGGCCGCGGGCCCCAGACGCAGCTCGACCCGCTCGCCGACGCCCGCCTGCTGCCAGTAACGGCGCGCCACCGCGGTCCACTCGTCGCTCAGGTCGCAGGTCACGACGCGGCCCTCGCCGGGCAGCGCCAGCGCCATCCACAGGGCGCTGTAGCCGGTGAAGGTGCCGATCTCGAGCACCCGTCGCGCGCTGAGCAGGCGCACCAGCAGCGCGAGAAACTGGCCTTGCTCGGGCGCGATCTGCATGTCGGCCATGGGGTCGCGCGCGGTCTCCTCGCGCAGTTCGGCCAGTAGCGGGGGCTCGCGCAGGGAGGCATCGAGCAGATAGGTGTACAGCCTGTCGTCCAGGCCCAGGGTACGGCGTGACATGGGGGCTATCCGTTGGCGTTGTCGTTCAGTTTAGCAAGCGCGGTTTCGTCCGCGGGAAGCGCCGGTCCGAGCACGGGGAAGCAGGCGTCGATGGGGCCATCGAGGCGCTGCGGGCGATGAATGCCGTAGCCCTGGGCAAAGTCCGCGCCGAGTTCGCGCAGGCGCAACAGCACGCGCTCGTCTTCCACGTACTCGGCAATGGTGCCGATGTTCATGATTCGGCCGATGCGAATGATGCCCTCCACGATGGCGTGGTCGACAGGGTCGGTGAGCATGTCGCGCACGAAGCTGCCGTCGATCTTGAGGTAGTCGACTTCCAGCTCCCGCAAGTAGCCAAACGAGGACATGCCGCTGCCGAAGTCGTCCAAGGCGAAGCGGCACCCGCGCGCGCGCAGGCCGCGGATCAACTCCAAGGCGCGCTCGAAGTTGGCGATGGCGGCGGTTTCCGTGATCTCGAAGCACAGCTGTTCGGGGGCCACGCCGGCCGCTTCGATCTCGTCGTAGATGAAGGTCAGCAGCCGATCGTCCGTCAAGGATTGACCCGAGAGGTTGATGGCCAGGTGCAGGCCGGGATCGCGGTGGGCGCGCAGGTGCGCGAGGGTCGCGCGGATCACCCAGCGGTCCACCGCGGGCATCAGGTTGTAGCGCTCGGCCGCGGGCAGAAATGCCAACGGCGGAATGAGCGAGCCGTCGCCGTCGCGCATACGCAGCAGCACCTCGTAATGACAGCGCTGCCCCGCCCGCTCGGCAATGGGCGCGATGGCCTGATAGTACAAACAAAAGCCGTCCCCCCTGAGCGCATGGCCGATCCGCTCCACCCAACGCATCTCGCCGCGGCGGCGCACCAGGGCGACGTCGTTCTCGTCGCTGGTGACATAGACACGATTGCGGCCGAGGTCTTTCGCGAGGTAGCAGGCGGCATCCGCCGCGCTCATGATCGCGGCAGGCGACTCGCTGTCGGGAAGCAGGGGAACCACACCGATGCTGACCCCCACTTCAAGCACCTTGTCGCGCCAAACGAAGCGATAATCGGCAATCACCTGACGACAGGTTTCGGCGATCTCCTTGGCGCGCGCCAGGGGGCAGTGCTCGAGCAGCAGGCCGAACTCGTCGCCGCCGAGGCGCGCAAGCATGTCGTCGGCGCGGAGGCTCTCCTGCAGGCGCTTGGTAAGCGCGCGCAACAGTTCGTCGCCGGCGGCATGACCGCAGCTGTCGTTGATCAGCTTGAAGCGGTCGAGATCGAAATAGAGCACGGCGTGCTGCTCGCCTTCCTGGCGCGCCTGCGCCAGGAGCTCCCGCAGCCGCGCGTCGAACTGGCGCCGGTTGGCCAGCCCCGTCAGCGCGTCGTGGGTAGCCGCCCAGGTCAACTGGCGCGCGAGCTCCTCGGTCTTGCTGACGTCGCGGAACACCAGCAGGGCGCCGATCGGTCGGCCGCGCGGGTCGCGCAGCGGCGCCGTGCCCTGTTCGATGGGCAGCCGCCTGCCGTCCCGTGCGCGCAGCCAAGCGTGTTCGGTCAACCCGACCACCGGCCCGTCCGGCATGCTCTCGAGATGCGAGCCGAGCGGCGAGCCCAGCGGGCGGCCCCGCTCATCCTCGATGCGGAAGACCTCCTCCAGCGCCCGTCCACGGGCGAAGGTCGCGCTCCATCCGGTGAGCGCCTGCGCCATGGGATTGAGGTATTCGATGCGCCCCCACGTATCGGCAGTAATCACCCCGTCCCCGATCGCGTGCAGGGTCACTTCGGCACGCTCCTTCTCGCGCGCAAGCTCCGCCTCCACGTCGGCCGTGCGGCGCATGACGTAGTATCCGATGAGGACGCCCAACACAAGCACCGCGAGCCCCACCACCTGCATGAAGGCGCGGGCGTAACGGTAGGCCTCCTCGGCCTCACCGACCGCTGCAGCCGCCGATTGGCTCTGGTAGGCCAGCAGTTCATGTAACACAGCCAGCACATCGTTCTGGGCCGGAATGGCGGCGTGGATGAGACGTTCGCGTGCGGGTTCCTCACGACCGGCCAGCACCAACTCGAGTACCTCCTCCTGGATCCGGGTGCCCCGCATCACGAGCCGGCGCGTCTCCTCCAGCAGAGCCGCCTCCGCCTCGCTAAGCGTAAGCTCGCGGAGCGCATCGCGCGCGACCATGAAGTCGGATGCCATCTGACCGAAACGCTGCAGGCCCGCCTCCCGATCGAACGGGTCGGCAGTGATGGCCAGGTGATGCAGGATGATCGAGCGCTCGCGGGCGGCGTTTTGCATGCCGGTGACCAACGCGATCTTCACGTTGTGCTCGTTGACCACCACGTCCATACGCTCGTAGATCGCCTGCATGCGGCTCAGCCCGATGGAGCCGAGGGCAACCGTAAGCGCCAGAACCAAACCAAAGCCGACCGCAATCAGGTGGCGCGAGTCCTGGATGGCCATGTCGTTATCCTTTTGGCGGCCCAATATCCGCCCTCGCAGCGGGGCGGTACGTCTCACACCAATACCGTGCCTGTGCCGCCTCGTCAACTGACCGAAGAGGCGGCGGCGGACCGACCGCTACAGCTGCCCGAGCGCCACCAGGACGACGACCATCAGCAGGAACGCCGCGATCACGCCGCCGGGCATGTAGCCCCAGCGCGCGCTGTAGGGCCACATGGGCAGGGCGCCGAGCAGCACGAGAACCAAGGCGACGATCAACAGCAACCCGACATCCATTCTTCTTTTTCCGTTGTCTCGATGAAGCGAGCGAACCAAGGGGGCGACAGCGCCGCCCCCATCGCCGCAGGGCGGTCAGTGTGCCTGGGTCGGCGGCGAACCGCTGTCGGCACCGAGTTCGCGGCGGGCCTCGTCGGCACCCGCGGCGCCGGCTTCCTCCACCACGTTCTGCACCTTCTCCACCTGCTCCTCGCCGAACGCCTTGGCACGTTCGCGCCATTGGTCGGCTGCATCGCCCATCAGCTCATCCTCCTGACGCGAGGCCGGCAGCGCCGCACCCAAGGCGGCGCCAGCGGCGACGCCCAGCAGCCCGAGCAATAACGGCTGCTCCTGAAACAGGTGCTCGATGCCTTGGCGCGCCCGCATGCCCTGGCCGCGCATCTCCTCGCGCCAGCGGGTGGCTTGATCGCGCGCCTGGTGCAGACCCCGCCGCCCGCGCTGCCCCACGTCCTCCAGCGTGTGGCGCAGATCCTCACCGGCCTGCTGGGCGCGTTCGCCCAGTTCGCCAACCTGTTCGCCCATGCGCGTGCCCAGCTCACCGGCGCGCTCGCCCATGTCGCCCATCTTCTCGCCCGTGCCGCCGGAGGCCTTGCCCCAACTGCGGGTGACGCCCGCCCCGGTGTAGCCGCCCTGGTCCGCGCGGCTCGCCAACGCCAGCCAGCCCATGCTGAGGCCGAGCATGGCCACCGGCAGAGGGTTGCGCTTCACCGATTCGCCGAGCTGGGTGAAATAGTCGCCGGGGCCGTCGCGCAGGTAATGCAGAGCTTCGTCGAGCACTTGCCCGGGCGAGAGCTTGCGCTGAATGGCGTCCAGAGTTTCGTGCATCTCGGCACGGGTGTGGGAGATCTCCGCTTCGATCTCGGCCGCGCTGCGACCGTTGCCGTTGCTCTTCATCGCACGTGCTCCTTGGCCAGGTCGGCGTCACGGCGCAGCGACGCTTCCGTGCGCCGCGGTTCCAAACGCTCGGCGCTGAGGTTGCGCCGCCCCTTGGTCAGCATGCCGATACCGATGGCAAGCACCACCAGCCCGACGATCAACGGCGCGACCCACGGCTGCTCAAACCCGACCCAGACATGCAGTCCCGCCGTGAGCGCCCACAGCAACACAAGGAAACCGGCGTAGGCGACGAACGCGCCCGCCGCCATCGAGGTGACGCCGCGTTGGGCCTGCTCGACCTTCTCGGAGATTTCAACCTTGGCGAGTTCCACCTCCTTGCGCACCAGCGCGAAGGTCTCGTCGCTGAGGTCGGTAAATAGCGTCGCGAAGGACTTATCTTCCTTCATCGGTACCTCCCGGAGTCTTGCTGGTTGATGTGCCGCTGGGTCCGCGACGGGGCTTGCCCGCCGCCTCGGAGGCGCGACCGGCGGGCCGGGCCTCGCTGGCGCCCGGCCGCGGCAGTTCGTCCCGCTTGCCCGCGCGCTCCGTTGGCAACGGCGCACCGGGCGGCTGGCTGCTGGCGTGATGGCTGGCTTGATGGCCGCGGGACTGTGGGCCGTGGGACTGATGGGCGCCGGACCGTTCGGGCCCATGGCCTGCGCCACTTCCCCGCATAGCCTGATCCTGGCGGCTGCTCTTCAGAAACCGCGACAGCATCAAACCTGCCGCCACGGCACCGCCGATGAACATTGCCGGCTGCCGACGAGCGTAGTCCTGCGCCTGGTGCAACAGGCTCTCGCCGCTACGCCCTTCGAGATTCTCCGCGAGGTGGTCGAGGCCCTGTGCGGCGCGTTCCACGTAGCTCGACAGGGGACGGTGCTCCTGCTCACCCAACTGCTGCGCCGTGCGGTGCAGCGCGTCGGCCAAACCGTGCACCTCGCGGGCCACCACGCCCTTCTGCTCATCGACCAGGGCGCGCGCCTGTTGGGACGCCTGCTGCCCGATGCGCTCGGCCTGCTCGCGCATCTCGCGACCGGCGGCCTCGGCGCCGGAATCGGCCTGTTGGGGATGAGGGTGGGCGCGGGCAGCGCGCATCTGGACGTCGGTATCGGTCTCGGGGGAGGCGCCGCCGCCCTCGAGTCCTCGGGGCGAACGACTGCTGCCGGACTCCGGGGGGCGCCCGGGTCCGTGTGGGGATTGTGCCATCCAAGCACCTCCTTGTGCTTTGGGAGCGTGTGGCCGGCGGCGCGCCGACAGCGCGCCCCCGGCCTCGACGTGCCGCGATGCCCTGCGGCAGGCATCGGCCGCGCGGTAGAACCGCTTGGCGTGAACCGGAGGTCCGACGCCGGTGGGACATCCTTGTCCCGCGGTCATGCTAGGCCGTATGCCGTTAGCTGGTTATAGGAGAGGGATGGGGGGGTGTCAAAAACACGACGAACCTCAGGAGGGCACGGCGAGCGGCATCACCACGATACCGAGGAAATTCTGCAGAAAGTGCATCACCATGGGCGCGACCAGGCTGCCACGCCAGAGGTACACCAGGGCGAGCACGGCGCCCACCGCGCCGATGGTGACCACGCCGGCACCACCTTGATAACCGTGACCCAGCGCGAAGATGATCGAGCCCACGATGACCGCTCCGACCGGGCTCCCCAGCACCACCCGCAGGCGCAACAGCAGATAGCCGCGGAACACCACCTCCTCGGCGATCGCCACCACCACCAGGAACACCAGCGCCAGCAGCATCTCCTCCGGGCCCACCGGCACCAGAAACGAGGGCGGCGCGTCCAGGCCGCTGAGCCCGGCCTCGCGCAGCAGGGCCTCCAGCAGCGCGGCGCCCACGTACATCGGCGCAAACAGCAGCACCCCCCACTGGACCTCGCGCCAATAGCGGCCGAAGCGCAGCCCCAGGGCCGCCAGCGGCTCGCCGCGCCAGCGCACCAGCCCGACCGCCACGGCCAGCAACACCGACTGCAGCACGATGGTATGCAGCGCCACTGTGGTGAAGGTGAGCTCGCTCGGGCGCAGCAACACCATCATCGCGGCCACCACGGGGAAGATCACCAGGAGAAACAGCAGCAGTTCGCCAAGCTGGCTCAAGCGACTGCCGCGCGCGTGCTTGCCCATGTCGAAGGTGTTCATACGGCGGCGGCGCCCTCCGAGCGCGCGAATGTGCAATGTGGGATGAAGGTCTTGCTCGAACGAACGATAGCAGAGGGAGGCCCGTGATATTCTGCGCAGCCTCCGGGGAGGATAAGCAGCATGTCCAAGATCAACATCCCGAGCCCGACCCAGGCCGACCTCACACACGACGCCCGCACTGCCCGTGGGACCCGCCGCCGCTGGGTGGGGCTGCGCCGGTGGCGTGTGCTCCTGCTCGCGGCGGTATTGGCCGCGGCGGCCCTGCCCCTGCTGCTGCAGGGGTGCGGCACCAGCGCCAAGCTGCCGCCTCAGGGCAAGGGCGAGCCGGTGCTCCACCGCGATTACGCCATCATGCCGGACAGCTACGAACTGCCCTTGGCCACCTGGCGCCCGCAGGGGGCGCCCACGGCCGTGGTGCTCGCCCTGCACGGCTTCAACGATTATCACAACGCGTTCCGCAATGTGGGGCCGCACCTCGCCCAATACGGCGCCATCACCTACGCGTATGATCAGCGCGGCTTCGGTGCCACCGCCACGCGCGGCGAATGGGCTGGCACCGAGGCCCTGGTCTACGACGCGCAGCAGATGATCGGCCTGTTGCAGGTCGAGTACCCCGATCTGCCGCTGTTCGTGATGGGCGAGAGCATGGGCGGCGCGGTGCTCATCACCACGCTGAGCCGTGCGGACGCGCCCGACGTGGACGGCGCCATCCTGATCGCGCCGGCGGTGTGGGCGCGTACTACCATGAACCCCTTCCAGCGCGCCGCCCTGTGGGTGGTCTCCCGCCTGCTGCCCGAACGCGAGGTGACCGGGCGCGGACTGAGCATCACCCCGTCGGACAATATCGCCATGCTGCGCGAGCAGGGCCGCGACCCGCTGGTCATCAAGCAGACCCGCATCGACGCCCTCAACGGCATCGTGACGCTGATGGACGAAGCGCTGGCCTCCGCGCGCAAGCTCAAGGCACCGGCGTTGATCCTGTATGGCGCGCGCGACGAGATCATCCCCAAGCGCCCGACCTGTCACATGATCGCCACGCTTCCGCGCGATCCGGGACCGCGCTGGCGCCTGGCCTACTACCCCGACGGCTACCACATGCTCACGCGCGACCTGCAGGGGCCCGTGGTGCTGGAGGACATCGGGGCCTGGATCGGCGACCCGGGCTCACCGCTGCCCTCCGGCCAGGAAGCGGCGGACGGCGGTTCCCCCACCTTCTGCTGAACGGCGGCGCGTTGCGGCGCGCAGACATCGCGTGTATACGTCAAACAGGGGCCGGCGCCGCGCCCGCCCCTCCGCGCCGCCCGATGTTGAGCGCGCGAGCACCGCGACGGCAGTCTGGGGGGAGATCATGCCGCAACCGCCGAACCTCGAGCACTTGCTGGAACGCCTGCGCCGTCAGGCCGCCGACGAGGGGGCCGAGGAGGCGCTGCCGGCGCCCTCCACCGCCATGCCGGAACAGGAGCTGACCTGCACCGGCCGTGTGGCCGATCTCGACACCGTCCAGCTGCAGCACGCCCAGGCCGCGCACAGCCGCCGCCTCGCCGAACGTGCCCGCCACGCCCTGCACCGCCATGCCCTGGGCCGTTACGGGGAGTGCGAAGGCTGCGGCGAAGCCATCGAACCGGCGCGGCTCGAGGCCGACCCGGCCGCCACCACCTGCACCGCGTGCGCACGTGAGGCCGAGCGCCGCATGCGCCGCGGGAGAGCGCATTGAACCTCCCGGACGACCTGCTGCCGGGCGGCCTGCTGTGGTGGGCCCATCTGCTGTTTCTGCCCATCCTGCTGTTCGCGGCACGCTATGCGCCCTGGCACTTGCTCCAGGCCGGTTTCCGGCAGAACGTGTTCCTGGCCGCCTGCGTGGCGCTCATGCTGTTGTGGAGCCTGAGCGCCGGCATGACGCCGGGGCTGCAATTCCATTACCTCGGCGCCACCGTGATGGTTCTCATGTTCGGCTGGCACCTGGCGATCGTCGGCCTGACGCTGGTGCTGGCGGGTGTGACGCTGTTTGGGCAGAGCGGGGTGGAAACCTTCTCGCTGAACGCGCTGCTGATGGCGGTGGTGCCCGCCACGGTCAGCCTGCTGGTCCTGCGTGTGGTGGAGCGGTGGCTCCCTACGCACTTCTTCGTGTACGTCTACCTGTGCGGCTTCGGTGCCGCCGTGCTCGCCATGGGCGCGACCGTGGCACTGGTGATCGGCACCCTCCACTGGGCGGGCGTGTACGAACTCGGCCGCATCGGCTACGAGTACGGCGTGTACGTGCCGCTCATGGTGCTCACGGAAGGCTTCTTCAACGGCATGTTGATCACCGCGCTGGTGGTATACCGGCCCGACTGGGTGATCACCTTCGACGACGCGCGCTACATCGAAGGCAAGTAGCGGAGGCGTCGCGTCGCGACGCGCGACGCCCCCGGCGACCTACTGCATCGCGTGCACGATACGCTCGCCGAATGCCTTCAGATCATCCGGCTTGCGGCTGGTGATGAGGTTACCGTCCACCACCACCTGCTCGTCCACCCAGCGCGCGCCGGCATTCTCGAGGTCCTTGCGCAGCGTGGGCCAGCTGGTCATCTGCTTACCCTCGGCCACGCCCGCATCGATCAGCAGCCACGGTCCGTGACAAATGGCGGCCAGCGGCTTACCGCTTTGTGCGAAGCGGCGCACGAAGCTGACCGCCGCCTCGCTCAGGCGCAGCATGTCGGGGTTGGCCACCCCGCCCGGCAGCACCAGCGCATCGTAGTCCTCCGGCGCGGCTTCGCCGACGTGACGGTCGGCCTGAAAGGTCTGATCGGGCGTCAGGTGATCGAAGCCCTGGATCTGCTCGCCGCTGCCCTTGGGAGATAGCACCTCCACCGCGGCCCCCAGCGCCTCGAAGGTCTCGCGTGGGCGGGTGTACTCAACCTCCTACACGCCGTCGGTGAACAGCATCGCCACGCGCTTGCCCTGCAGGCTTCGCTCCATCGTGCACCTCCTTGTGTGATTCGACGAATCGCTTAGTGCCCGCCCTCCATGGCGAGATGCGGCGCGGCGGGCATAAACCGCCCCGCCCGCACGTCCAGTAAGGCTAGAAGCCGGTAGGGCGAGAAGAAAGCGCCCGAACACTTGCGCCTCCCGGCGCACCCACCCAGACTGCGCCTATGCGCCGAGTACATCGCGGCGTCCTGCTGACCGGGGCGGCTGTCGTGGCCGTGGGCACCCTCGCCGCCTGCGGCGCGGTGCAGCACACGCCGCTGTTGCCCGCCGTGCAGGAGCCGGCACTGAACGAAGCCGACGTCGTGATGCGCGACGGGGTCGCACTGCCGCTGCGGGTATGGCAGCCCGCGGGTGCGCCGCGCGCGGTGCTGCTCGGCCTGCACGGCTTCAACGATCACGCCCGCGCCTACGCCCCCACCGGGGAATACCTCGCCCGCCATGGCATCATCACCTATGCCTACGATCAACGCGGCTTCGGCGCCGCGCCGTTCCGCGGGTTGTGGACCGACCACCGCCGCCTGGCGGCCGATGCGCGCACGGTGATCGACCTGCTGCGCGCGCGCCATCCGGGGCTGCCGGTGTACCTGATGGGCGAGAGCATGGGCGGCGCGGTGGCACTGATCAGCGCCACCGAGCAGCAGGCGTCGGTGGACGGCCTGGTGCTGGCGGCGCCGGCCGTGTGGGGCCGCGCCAGCATGAACCCGCTGCAGCGCCTGCTGCTCGGTACGCTGGTGCGCGTTGCGCCGGGCCTGACCGTGACCGGCGCGGGGCTGCGCATCACGGCGTCGGACAACGCCGAGATGCTGCAGGCCCTGCGCGACGATCCCCTGATCATCCGCCGCACGCGGGTCGACGCCATTCATGGCATGGTGAACCTGATGGACGCCGCGGCGGCGAGCGCGGCGCAGCTAAACCTGCCGACCCTGATCCTGTACGGCGCGCGCGACGAGATCATCCCGCCCGGCCCGACCTGCCACTTCCTGCGCGCGCTGCCCGCCCACACCCCCGCGCGCCTTGCGTTCTATCCCGAGGGCTACCATCTGCTGACACGAGACCTGCAGGCCGAGGTCGTGCTGGCGGACATCGCGCACTGGCTGTTGCGGGCCGACGCCCCGCTGCCCTCCGGCCTGGAACTGGACCCGCCGCGCTGGACCGAGGCTCTGTGCTGAGATGTACGCCCGCCACAAGCTGATCAACACCCTGCAGTCGCTACTGCTGCTCGGCGGCATGGGCGCGCTGCTGGCCGCGGTGGGCTGGCTGCTCGGCGGCGAGCTGTTCATGCTGTGGATGGTGGTGATGGGGGTGCTGCTGGTGGGCTTCTCGCCGCGCGTCCCGCCGGCCCTGATCATGCGCCTGCATGGGGCCCATGCGCTGTCGCCCTGGGAGGCACCGCGGCTGCACGCCCTCAGCGAGGAACTGGCGCGCCGCGCGGCACTGCCGGCGCCGCCCACGCTCTATTACCTGCCGAGCGCCGCCATCAACGCCTTCACCGTGGGTCCGCGCGAGGAAGCGGCCATCGGCGTGACCGACGGCCTGCTGCGCCACCTCACGCTGCGCGAGCTGACCGGCGTGCTGGCCCACGAGATCAGCCACGTGCGCCACAACGACACTTGGGTGATGGGCCTCGCCGATCAAGTCATGCGCATCACCGGGCTGCTGTCGCTCATCGGCCAGTTGCTGGTGGTGGCCAACATCCCGCTGCTGCTGCTGGGCGAGGCGCACATTCCGTGGCTCGCGGTGCTGCTGCTGGTATTCGCCCCCACGCTGAGCGCGCTGCTGCAACTGGCGTTGTCGCGTGCCCGCGAGTTCGATGCCGACCTCGGGGCGGTGGAACTGACCGGCGACCCGCACGGCCTGGCCGCCGCGCTGCACAAACTGGAGCACCAGACACGCGGACTCGCGGCGATGCTGCGTCGCAGCCGGGGAGACCCGGTGCCCGCCATCCTGCGCACGCATCCCGCCACAGGCAAGCGCATCGAGCGGTTGCTGGCGATGGCGCCGCCACCGCCGACTACGTGGGTGGAGACCGGGGACGTGCCCGTGCGCATGTCGCCGCGGCTGCGCGAGCTGCCACGGCTGCGCCGTCGGCCGTGGCTTTGGCCCTGAGGCGCGACGGGGACGGGCAGCCGTCCGCGTTAGGCCGTCCGAATAGAAAACGGGGGCCGGCGGCCCCCGCTCGTTGTGAGATGGTCGGCGGCTAGTGAATCTCGCCGCGCCAGGCGCCGGTCGCGCCACGCTCCTCGACCATCTTCTTGAACTCCTCGAGATCGCTGTGCACGCGCCGGCCGGTCATGCCCATGGCATCACCCACATTCTCCATCATGCCCTCGGGCTCGTACTCCATCTCGACGTGCACGCGCGTGGTGGTGTCGTTCATCGGCTCGAAGGTGACGATCCCGCCATTCTTCTGGCCCTTGATGCTGCGCCAGGCGATGCGCTGGTCGGGCACCTGCTCGATGATCTCCGCGTCCCACTCCACCTCCTTGCCGGCGACCTTGGCGCGCCAATGCAAGTGCTTGTCGTCCACCTGTCGAACCTCTTCGACATCGCCCATGAATTTGGGGAAGTCTTCAAACTGCGTCCATTGGTTGTATGCGGTGGTGACCGGCACATTGACCTCAATGGAATCGCGAACAGTCGACATCGTTAACCTCCTTGTCGTGAGCCCGCCGAGCGGGCAATCGGGGATCTAGTATCAGAACTTCGGGCCCATCCTTGGGCCCGGAGCAGCCTCGCGAGTAAGCTGAGGCGCATACGTCTTCGACTCAAAGTCTAGGCCATCGGTCGCATATTGCAGGCGGCCGCGTCAGGGCCGGGCGGCCTGTTCCGCCGTGCCTGCACGCACACCGGGCTTGTCGATGATCTGCACGGTGCTCGCCTGGGGACCATCCTCGCCCATGAACTCCACGAAGCGCACCTGCGTGCCCACCGCCAAACGCGTGTAGTCGTCGTGCAAGACCGCGTTGCGGTGGAAATAAATGTCGCGGCCGTCGGGCGTTTTCAGAAAGCCGTAGTCCTGGTCGGGAAACAGGCGCGCGACCAGCGCGACCGGTTCATCGTGCACCTTCACCTCGTGCCGCCGTGTGGCGACCGCGCGTTTGATCTGACGCTCCATGGCCTCGAACGCGTCGCGGATCACGGTGCGCAGTTCGATCTCCTGGTCGACGCGCACCGGCTCGGCCACGGCGACCAGATCCTTGCGCGACGGCAGCGTGATCTCGACGCGCACGTGGTAAGGCTTGCCGCTGTGCTGATGGCGGTGCGGCAGTTCCACCGCGACGCGGCAGCCGATCACACCGCCGCCGGCATAGCGCTCCATGCGCTCCACCTGCCGGCGGATGAAGGCCTCCGCCCATTCGGAACGGTCCACGCCGTGAAAGCTGATCTCCAGCGGTACCTGCATGCTCTCCTCCTAAGTCCATCCCTTGTCTTCCGCCCGAACGTCGCATCGACGCGCGTCGCCACGGGCGGACGCGCCAGGCGTCAGTGCCAAGATGACGTTCGGATCACGGCCCTCGAGGCGGTCGTACAAAGCGCTGTAACGATACATGTGGTCGAAGTCTTCCAGCATGCCGAAGCGGTAGACGGCCGCCATCTTCTCGTCCGGCTCGTTCATCGCCACCGCAGCGGTCACTTCGATCGCGACCTGCTCGAAGCCGAGCGTGGTTTCCAAGGGCGACTGATCGGGCGGCAGCAGCCAGTTGACCAGCGTCTGTTGATGCTGCTCGGTGCGCCGCACCCGCGCCAGATGCGGACGCAGGACTTTGTTCATGCGGGCGCAGGCGTGGGAAAAGCGCAGTGCCTCGGACTCGATGCCGTTCATGAGGATGATGCGTACGCGCGTAAACGCGTCGTCATCGAGTTTGCTGATGGGTTGGCGGACCATGTCCCGCCAAGTGAATTTCTGCCGATCCAGCGGCGTCCCTTTCTCTTTCCAAATATCCAGGGCCATAGCGATCTTCCTCCTTGAAGAAAGCGATGCGACCCCCGGCCGGGTTGTCGAAATGTGCGCGCGCCGTAAAGGCTAGACCACGTTCGGTGCGTCGTAGAGGGCGCGCCGCATAGAATTTTGCGATCCCGCGGCCAACCCACGGCGGGGCGCGGACTTGGCGCGCGCACCTCTGCCGCGGCTGGAGCAGCGCCCGCTAAGGGTGCGCTTGTAGGAGATTATCCAGCATGCGTTCGGCCAACTGACTCGGCAGCGTGAAGTGGCCATGCTCGGGCAGCAGGTGCAGCTTGGCGTGCGGCAGGCGCGCCGCGAGGCGCTGGGCATGATGGGCCGGGACGGTCACGTCGCGCGCCCCGTGCCACAGGGTGACGGGCACCTGCACATCCTCAGGCGCGAAACCCCAGGGGCGCGCGTACACCAAGAGGTCGCGCAGCGGCCCGCCCGCCCCCTGACGCACGCCCTCGCGTACCGCCTCGCACAGCAGGGCGCGCAATGTCGGCTCGCGCAGCGCCGCCTTATCCCCGGCCGGGCCGCCCCAGGTCATCAGCCGCAGCAGCGCCGGGGGGTGGCGTCGCGCGAGCGGCACGAACAACACCGCCAGCACCGCGTGCAGCAGCCAGGGCGCGTAGCGTGCCAGCAGCAGGCCCGCGCGGCCGAGCCACATCATGCCGCGGGTGTGCGCGAGCCTTTCCACCTGACCCATGCCGCACACCAGCACCGCGTGCTCGACGCGCGGACCGAGCCGCGCCGCGCAGGCCAACGCATACGGGCCGCCGCCGGAGATGCCGATCAGGGTGAAGCGTTCGACGCCGAGCCGGTCGGCGGCGTGGGCCACGTCCGCCGGCCAATCCACCAGACGCCGCTGCGGCAATGGGTCCGACAGGCCGTAGCCGGGGCGTTCCAAGGCAAGCAGGCGCAGACCGCGTTCCGCCGCCGCCTCGTGCGCCCAGCGCGCCTCCAAGCGGGAGCCGGGCAGACCGTGACAATAGAGCACGGGACGGCCCCGCGGATCGCCGTAGTCCGCGTAGCCCAGCCGGCGCCCGTCCGGCAACGTCAGGGTCGCGTTGCTCACGTCGCGGCGAGCAGCGCCTGCACCAGGTCGCGCCACTCCTCGTCCGGCGGACGGGTGCCCGGCGCACGCTGCGCGCGCGCATACCAGTAGGCGGCGTTGGCGCTGTCGCCTTCTTTACGGTGCAGGTAGGCATGCACCCAGGCCCCGGCGCGGCTGTCATCCGCTTGGGCCAGACGGTGGGCCGCGGCCCAGTCATCCTGCGCGTCGTACCACAGCGCCTGCAGCGCCGGGGTGAGCCCCGCCGGCGGCCGCTCGGCCACCAGACTGGCGTGAAAACGCTCGTAATCCATATTCTCGCCTCGCCATTTTGTTGTGCCGACGCCTGCGCCGGTCTCTTGCCTAAAGGGTATCAAGCGTTTCGAGCGGCATCAGGCGCCGGGGCCGAACCACCACGTGGTCAACTGCTAGAATCGGCCATCATGTCGCGATCAGTTCCCCAGCAGGCATCCGCGCCCGAGCACTGTCGGCTGCACACGCCGCACGGCCCGAAGGCGCCGGTATGGCGTTACATGAACTTCGCCAAGCTGATGTTCCTGTTCGAGTCGCGCGCGATGTTCTTCCCTTACAGCGAGGCATTTACCGACGTCATGGATGGGCGCCCGGCCGGTCTCGGCGATCACCTGCCCCGGCGCGCGGTCAGCAGCTGGCACATGAGCCCGCACGAATCGGAGGCCATGTGGCGGCTGTACAGCCCGCCCGAGGAGGCGGTGGCCCTGCATTCCACGTGGGGCCGGCTGCGCGAGGTGCTGCCCGCGTGCGTGCGCATCCACACCGTGCGCTACGCCGACCAGGCCGATCCGGCATGCCTGGCGCACGAGCCGCTGTACCACTACTTCATCAAGCGCCGGGCGTTCGAGCACGAGAAGGAGTTGCGCGCGGTGGTGGAGGAGCCGTGTCCGGCGGAGCGTGCCGGGGAAGCCCGGCACAGCGAGGCGGGCTGGTTGGTGCCGGTGGACCTGGAACACCTGATCACGCAGGTGTACGTCTCACCTACCGCCGCCGACTGGTACTACGAGCTGGTGCAGCGCCTCAGCGCACGCTATGGCCTGCAGTGCCCGGTGGAGCGCTCGGCACTCACCGGCACGTTACGCGCCTGAGCGGTACGCGCGCCGCCTCCGACTGCACCTCCCGCACCAGGGCGTCCAGACGCCGGTAGTGCGAGCCGGGCCAGTAGACCCGTCCGCAGCCCCGGCAGCGGGTGAACGCGCCATGCACGGCCGCCACTTGCGGCGGCAGCCGGTCCGCCACCGCCGCCTTACTCACCCCGTCCAGGGTTCCATTGCAGCGCAGACAGCGCGTGAAGGGCGCAACCTGTGGCCCGAGGTCGTAACGGCGCACGACCTCCAGCAACTGCTCGCGCGGGCGCTGCGCACGCACGTAGGCGCCGTGGGCGACGACGCGGTGCATCAAAAGATTGCGGTCGCGGGTCAGCAACACGCGTCCCTGCGCGGCGGCCAGGCGCGCCAGCGCGGCGTCGCCGGCCTCGGGCGGCAGCAGGGTATCGAAGCCCAGCAGGCGCAGGTGATTGGCCAAGCGGCCGAGGTGAGCATCGGCCGCGAACGCGGGGGGACGGGCGAGCGGCGGGTGCAGCAGCGCCCGCGCGTCGGGGTGGGCGTCCACGTAGGGATAAACATCCAACACCGCGTCCGCGCCCGGATGCCAGTCCCATCCGCGCGCCGCGCGCTCGACGCACAGGGCACCGATCTCGGTGTGGGGGATGCCGAGCGCCTCCAGTCGGTGCTTGAGGGCGTCGCCTGGACGCCAGTCGAGTGAAAACGGATCAGGGCGGCGGCCGACGAAGGCGCGCAGCGCGCCGTGGACGTGCAGCTCGAGGCGCCGCACGTCTCCCACCCTAACGCCCCGGCGGCGGCTCCAGCGCCTCGGCCAGCGCGCTGTAGTCTTCGTCGCCCAGTCCGCGCTCCAGGGCGTCCAGCAGCAAGGTGCGCACGCCATCCAGGCCCGCCGTGCCGAGCCCCGAGCCCGCCGCGGCGCGGCGGAACAGGTCCACGTCCTTGAGCAGGTGGCGGGTGGGGAAATTGGGATTGGTGAAGTCGCGGTTGAGGATGCGGTTCAGCTTTTTGTCGAAAGTGGGCGCGTACAACGCGCTGCCGCGCAGCACCTCCATGAACGTATCGACCGACACGCCCTCGCGCTGCACGAAGCGCAGACTGAGCGCGAAGCTGGCGGTGAGGCCGGCAATGAGCTGATTGAGAGACAGTTTGAGCGCGGCGGCATGACCGACCTCGCCGATGTGCCGCGGCTCGGGGCCGAACGTCGACAGCAGCGGCTTCCACTGCGCGTACAGCGCCCGCGTCGCACCGACCATCACGATCAGCGTGCCGTCGCGCGCCTCGGGGATGCTGCCCAGCACCGGCGCCTCGAGGTAATACGCGCCCGCCTGTTCGAAGTCGATGGCGAGGTCCCGACTCTCACCCGGCCCCACCGTGCCCATCTGGATCAACGTGCGCCCCCGCAACGCGTCGCTGCCCGGTTCACTCAGCAGGCAGTCGCGCACGGCCGCGGCGTCGGTCAACATCAGGATGGCGCAGTCGGCCTCGCGCACCGCCTCCAGCGGGCGTCCGCACACCGTGGCCCCCGCCGCACCGAGGTCCCGCGCGCGCGCGGCGGTGCGGTTGTACACGCACACCTCGTGCCCGGCGTGCAGCAAGCGGCGCGCGAGCGGCGCGCCCATCAGCCCGGTGCCCAGTACGGCGACTCGCATGGCGTAGTATCCTCACTCGTAATGCATCGTGGGCCGCAGCATAGGTAGCGGGCGCGGCAGTGTCAAAAAGCCCCCGCGGCAGGAGACAGCATGGTTCGTCAGGACGCTTTCACGCTCGACACGCGCGGGCGCGGCACGCAGGACATCACCGCGGCGGTGCGCGAGCGCGTGCGCGCGAGCGGCATCCGGACCGGGCTGTGTCACGTGTTCGTGCACCACACCAGCGCCTCGCTGATGTTGTGCGAGAACGCCGACCCGACCGTGCGCCGCGACCTCGAGGCCTTCATGGCGCGCACCGCGCCGGACGGCGACCCGGCGTTCCAGCACGACGACGAAGGCCCGGACGATATGCCCGCGCACGTGCGCACGCTGCTCACCGGCAGCGACGTCAGCGTGCCGATCGGGGGCGGCGACTTGGCGCTCGGCACCTGGCAGGGCATCTTCCTGTGGGAGCACCGCCACGCCGGCCATCGGCGTCGCGTCACCGTCACCGTGATCGGCGACTAGCCGGCGCGGCTTCCTCGGGCGGCGGATCCTCGGTGGCCGCGGCCCCCTGGGGGACGTCCTCCTCGCCGCTGGTCTCGGCCCCGGCCTCGGTGTCCATGTCGTCGCCGAGCGCATCCTCCACGTAGAGCATCTTGATCAGCACCATCAGCGTCACCAGCACCGGGGTCGCGAGCAGCAGTCCGAGGATGCCGGCCCACAGGGCCATCACCAACTGGAACACCAACAACAGCGCCGGCGGCACCGACACGATCCGCCGCTCGACCAGGGGCGTGATGATGTAGCCCTCCAAGTTCTGCACCGCAATGTACAGGCCGACCACCCACAGCGCGGTGATGGGGTCTTCGGCCAGGCCGAGCAGGATGGCGGGGATGGCCGCCACGATCGGTCCCAGCGTAGGAACGAAGGTCAGCGCGCCCGATAGCAGTCCCAGCGTACCTGCCATGGGCACCCCGAGCAGCAGCAGCCCGATCCAGGTGAGCACACCCACAATGGTCATGGTCATCAGGCGCGCGAGCAGCCACCACTGCAGGATCCAGCGCAGCGCCAGCAGCACCTCGCAGGCCCGCGCGCGCCGCGGGCGGGGCACCAGGTGCAGTATCCCCTGCGTATAGAGGCGGGGCTCGATGCTGAGGTAGATACCGGTGAAGAGAATAATGAAGAAACCCACCACGGCACCGATCAGGGTGGAGAAGATGCCGGTGAGATGCGTAACCACGTCCTCGGGCACCAGCGCGGCGCCGGCTTCCTCGCCGCGCTCCATCAGCCCCTGCAGCCAATCGATCTCGGCAAGGCGCTCGGACACCCCTTCCCAGGCCTCGGGAAGATTCTGAATCAGATCGATCGTGCCCTGCACCATCGCGGGGCCCCAGGCCGCCAGGGTGCCGCCCACCGCCCCGACGATCCCCAACAGTACCAGCGCCAGCGCCCAACCGGGGGACGCCGGCGTATAGTCGGCCACCAGGTCGGCCAGTCCGCGCAGGAGGATGGCCACCAGCACACCCGCAAACACCAGCAGCAACACCTCGGTCAGAAAGTGCAGGAACACGAACGCCAGCAGCGCGCCGGCGCCGATCGCAATCGCCACCAGCATGCGTCTGACAAACTGAATTTCCCGCCCTTGCATGAGCGGCAGTGTAGTCCGGCGGGGCACGCGCCGCCGTCGGAGCGGCGGCGGGCGGATCGGGGCGCTGGTCTATAGTTAGCCCTGAGTGCGCCGATTGAGCGGCGCAGCCGTGTCGAGAAAACAGGGAGGTTTTCTATGAGCGACGACCGCAGCAAAATCCAGGGCGAGGGCGACCGCGAGTCGGCCCGTAAGTACAACGAGGACACCGAGCGCTTCGCCAAGTCCGGCAAGGTGGACGAGGCGGCCAAGGAAGCCGCTTCGGTCAGCGAGGAACAGAAGCAGGATATCCGCAAGGCCGAGGAAGAGGCCAAGCAGCATTCGAAGGAAGACGATCCCCAGCTCAAGCGGGACTACGACAAGCCGACCCACTAGCGGACGGCTGCACGGCCACCTTTTCACAGGGCCGCCGAACGAGGCGGCGCGTAACGCGCCGTCCGTTCCCTCCTCCGGCGCCGCCGCGCCGCGCATGCCATGGATCTCACACGCCGCCGCTTTCTAACCTCCAGTACCGGGCTACTCGCCGCCGGGGGGTTGGCCGGCCTGTCCGCGCCCCTCGCGCGCGCGGCCGAGCGCGCGGCGGCCGGCGACTGGTCCGACTTCCAGCAGCGATTCAATGTCGACCACGAGCTCATCAACCTCGCCGGCATGCTGCTCGCGCCCCACCCGGCCGCCGTGCGCGCCGAGATCGACCGCCAGCGCGAAGCCCTGGATCGCAATCCGCCGGAGCACGTCGATGCCGAACGCTGGAACGCCGAGCACGCCGCCCGCCGCGCCGCCGCCCGCTATCTCGGCGGGCGGCGCGCGGACATCGCGCTCACCGAGAGCACCACCATGGGGATCGCTCTCGCGTACAACGGTATCCGCGTCGAAGCCGCGCAGGAACTGCTCACCAGCGAACAGGACTATTACGCGACGCACAAGGCGCTGGAGTACAAGCAACGGCGCAGCGGCGCCGCGTTGCGCACCTATCCGCTGTACGAGGACAGCGCCGACGTGCGTGAGGAGGCGCTCGTCGCACGGGTGGTCGGAGAGATCCGGCCCGAGACCCGCCTCCTCGCGCTAACCTGGGTGCATTCGCTGTCGGGGCTCAAACTGCCGGTGGCGCGCATCGGCGCCGAGGTGGCGGCGCTCAACGAGGGGCGCGCGGCCGACGAGCGCGTGCTGGTGTGCGTGGACGGCGTGCACGCCCTCGGTGTGGAGGACTTCCACCTCGAGGATCTGAACTGCGACTTCTTCTTCGCCGGGACCCACAAATGGCTGTTCGGGCCTCGCGGCACGGGCATCCTGTGGGGCCACCCGCGCAGCCAGGAGGCGCTGACGCCCACCATCCCCACCTTCACCGCGGACGGCACCTGGGGCGGCGAGATGACGCCCGGGGGCTTCAAGGCCTTCGAACACGTGTGGGCGCTGCCTGCGGCGTTCGAGCTGCATACGCGCCTCGGCAAGGCAAACGTGCAGGCGCGCATTCACGCCCTCAACCGGCGCCTGAAAGAAGGTCTCGCGGACATGGCGCACGTCGTGCTGCGCACGCCCATGGACGAGGCGCTGTCGGCCGGCATCACCTGCTTCGACGTAAACGGCATGGATGCCGAAGACGTGGTCGACCACCTGCGCACGCGGCGCATCATCGCCAGCATCACCCCCTACGCCACCCGCCACGCCCGCCTCACCCCGGGACTGCTCAACGACGAAGCGCACGTCGACGCCGCGCTGGCCGCGCTGGCGGAGTTGGCGTAGAAACAGCGAGCGTAGGGCGCGATGAATCGCAGCCCCCAGCGCGGGCGAGCCCTGATCCGCAGCCGGCGCATTGCGCTGCGCTTAATGCGCCCTACACCATCGACGGCATCGAGCGGCGGCGCGGCTCAGAGCTCGCGCGGCAGCGGCTGCGGACGATCGGGCGACGGCATGGGGCGCTGGGCAAGGGGGACCGAGAGGTCGAAGGAACTGCGGTCGCGGCCCGGCGGCACGGCGCCGTTGCCGTAGCCGAGCGCGTAGTCGTAGTAGAGCTTGATGTAATCCTCGTCACTCATGCCCGTTTCCCTCACCAGGGGATGGGGGAGCATCGCGTCGCGCCAGCGGCGCACGCGCGCGTAGCGCTCCTCGTTCGGCAACTCGAAGCCGCGGTAGTACGCGTTCAGGCAATAGCGCTGGAAGAAGGTGGCGTAGGACAACTCGGCCATGCCGAAGCCGCTGTCGTCCCATAGCCAGGTGCCTTCCGGGTTGTGGCGCATCAACAACGCGTCCACGCGCGCCCAGGTCTCCAACGCCTGGTCGGTGAGCTGCGCATCGCGCGCCGGGTTCTGGTTCATGAGCAGCGTGTACATCGCCGGGATGAACTGCTCATTGCAGTAGGCGATGAGCGCGCGCGCCACGGCCTTTTTATAAGGATCGGACGGGAACACCGGCGGCGCGGGAAAAACATCTTCCAGATATTCGTTAATGACGCTGGACTCGTTCAGCACCTTGCCCTGGTGCACGATCACCGGCACCTGCCCGGAGGGGTTCAGCGCGAGAAAGTCGGGATCGGACGGGCGCGTGAGATCTAGCTCGTGTAATTCGAAGGGGATGTCCTTCAGGCGCAGCAGGATGCGCGTGCGCTGTGCGAAGGGGCATACGGCGATGCTGTAGATGTGCAGGGTGTCCATGCGCCTAGATTAGCATTACACCCTGGATCAGGGCTGCGTTGATCCGGCCGTGGCCGGGGTCCTTCGAGTGTGTCGCGCGACGCTTATCGCTGCAAGGGTATGTACTCCCGCTCCAGGCATCGCCTTCGTCCGGCGCCCTCGCAGTCGCTCGGTACCACTGCAGCGTGCTGCGGGAGTCCGTCGATATAGAGAGTTGCCGGGAGTACGCAGGAGGCGATAGGCAGCGCTCAGCGCAGCTGATTGATGCGCGCCACGAGTTCGCTCAGGTGATGCACGTCGAGCTTGGCGTAGATGGCGCGGATCTGGGTACGGACGGTGCCCAGCGAGGCGCCGCGCCCGGCGGCGATGGCCTCCGGCGGCTGACCCTCGACCAGGCGCAGGGCGACGTCGGTTTCGGCATCGGTGAGGCCGAAGGCGGCCCGCAGCAGCATGCGCATCCGTGCCGGATCCGCTTGTTGGGTGCGCACCACCACCAGCGCGCGCGGCTCGAATCCGAAGGCGAACTCGCGCCGTGGCAGCGGCACCACCTCCAGCACCAGGGGCTGCGCCTGCTCGTTGCGCACCAGCAGCGTGCGAGCCGTCGGGGCGCCGGGGCGCACCAGCCCGTCCGTGGCGGCGCCGATCGCCTCGCGCAGCGCGCGGCTGTCGCCGGCCGAGGCGGTGCTGAGCAACCCATAGCGCAGCCGCAACGGCCCGCCGCCGCTCACCAGCGTCTCGGCGGCCGGCGTCAACGCCCTAACCGACCCGCCGCGGTCGCACACGAAGGCCGCCAGTGACACGGCCTCCAAGGCGCCGGCCATGAGCTGCGCGCCCTGGTTCTCCAGCGCCATCTGAGTGCGCACCGCGGCGCGCAGGTGCGGGGCGAGCGTGGCGAACACCTCGCGCTGTAGCGGGCCGATCTCGCCCTGGCGGGAGCTGCGCATCACGGCGAGTCCCACCAGGCCGTCGCGCTCCTTGATGAGCGGCGTGAGACAGATGTAGGGGATGTCGAAGCGACGGACGTGTTCGATCAGAAAGGGATTGCGGCGGCGCTCCTCGCGGGTGATGAAATCGGCGCTCGCCAGCACCGTCAGCGCAGGGATGTCCGCCCCCGCGCGCACGAAAGGATTGACGGCGGGATCGCCCCCGCCGATGGCGAGGAACTCCTCGGCCCAATCGGGTCCGAGCTCGCTGACCCAGTTGAAGGGGACCGTGTTCGCGGCGCCGAGGCCGATCAACTCGCCCGCGCGCGAGCCGGTGATCGCCGCCAGCGCCTCGAGGACCACCAGCCACGCGCCCGCCCCCACCGCCGCCGCTTGCGCGGCATCGGCTACGGCGAGCCAGTCATCGTTATTTGGAGTTGTCGCCACGCGCCTCGACCGGCTTGCGCAGCATCCCGCTGAGTTGCCGGATCCCCCGACCCGGTGGCGGCCGACCCGCCCAAAGCGCCTAAAGTGTGATGAAGTTAACATACTGAACCGGGCCGCGGAACAGCCGCAACCGCCCGCGCGCCGTCTAGGCTGTCATGCAGAGGGGGCGGCGTCGCGTCCGGCTTGGCGCAAGCCGGCGACAAGAAGAAGGAAGCAGTAATGCACAACCTGTTCTACACCGCGACCGGGGGACTGGTGCTCGTCCTGGAGGCCCTGAGCGTCGCCATCATCACGCTGGGCGTGGCGATCGCCATCGTCCTGTACCTGGTGCAGGGCCGACGGGTGGCCAGCCACGCGGCGTACATCGATTTCCGGCACCGTGTCGGCCGGTCGATCATTCTGGGGCTGGACCTGCTCATCGCGGCCGACATCATCAAGACCGTGCTGGTGCAGGAGTCTGTCACCAGTCTGGTCGCACTGGGGGTGATCGTGCTGATCCGCGCCTTCCTGAGCCTCACGCTGTTCGTCGAGGTGGAGGGCACCTTGCCCTGGCGGGCCGCCGCGCGACGGGAGGAGCGGGACTGACGGCCGCCCCCGAGCGGCACTCATCAAAGGAGGAAGCGTTATGAAGCTGGAAAGCCTCTCACTCACCGACGGCCAACCGATTTCCGAGACCTACGCGCTGGGCGTGCCGGGGCCAGACGGCCCGCAACCCGGGCCGAACAAGAGCCCGCACTTGGCGTGGTCCGAAGTGCCGGACGGCACGCGCTCGTTCGCGGTGATCTGCCACGACCCGGACGTGCCCTCGCGGCCCGACGACGTCAACCAGCCCGACCGCACGGTGCCCTACGACCTGCCGCGGGTGGACTTCTTCCATTGGGTGCTGGTGGATATCCCGCACGATGTGCGCGAGCTGCGCGAGGGGCAGGACAGCGACGGGCTGACGCCGCGCGGCAAGTCGGGCGGCCCGACCGACTACGGCGTGCGCGGTATCAACAGCTATACCGACTGGTTCGCGGGGGATGCCGACATGCAGGGCGACTATGGCGGCTACGACGGACCCTGGCCACCGTTCAACGACGAGCGCCTGCATCATTACCACTTCACGGTGTATGCCCTGGACGTGCCCTCGCTCGGCATGGGCGGGCGCTTCACGGGTCCCGAGGCGCTGCAGGCGATGCAAGGCCACATCCTCGACCAGGCCTCGCTGGTCGGCACCTACACGCTGTACGACGACGCCCGTTGAGGCGGCGGGCGGCGGGTACGCACCCGCCGCCCGCGCCGCTCAGGCGTGGTGCAACACGAAGGCCTGCTCCACGGTGTAATTACCGACGCCCTTGTAGTTGGTGGGCGTCCAGCCGTGCGCGTTGAGCCACTCGCTCATCTCGCGGTTCATGGTGGGGTTGCCGCACAGCATGACGCGGTCCTGCTCGGGATCGGCCGGCGGCAGACCGACGAAGTCGAATAATTCGCCGGAGCGGAACAGGTCCGCGCCGCGCTGGGTCACTTCGGCCGGCTCGCGCGTGACCGTCGGCACGTAGCGTAAACGGTCGCCGGCCCGCGCCTGCAGCTCCTCGCGGTAAGCCAGCTCGGCGACGGTGCGCACGCTGTGCACCAAGATCACCCGCTCGAAGGCCTCGTACACCTCCTTGCCGCGCACCAGCGAAATGAACGGCGCGAGGCCGGTGCCCGTGGCCAGCATGTAGAGGTTGCGACCCGGCCGCACGTGGCCGACCGTAAGCGAGCCGGTGGCCTTGGTGTTGACCCACACGGTGTCGCCCTCGCGCACCTGCGCCAGCCGGCTGGTGAGCGGCCCGTCCGGCACGTGGATGGAGAGGAACTCGAGATAGTCGTCGTCGTTGGTCGAGACGATGGAGTAGGCGCGCGCGATGAGCTTGCCCTCGGGCCGCAGCCCGATGGTCACGAACTCGCCGTTCTCGAACGCGAGATCGTCGGGCCGGGTGGTCGTGAACGTGAACGTGTGATCCGACCAGCGCCGCACGCCGGTAACGCTCTGCTCCCTGTATGGCACAACCTGTCCTCCACTGGCGCCGCCCCGCCGGCGGCCAACCATTCAAACTAACACAGCCGCGAGGCTGCTATAAACGCGCCACCGCCTGGAACTCCTGGATGGGACTGCAAGCGGCGGCGGGCGTTCCCGGCGGCCACCCTCAGCAGCCTGGACTACGATACCCGCCTTTCCCCGCGTGCGCGGCCGCGCCGGCGCTCGGTGTAGACTGACGGCTCGAGCCACGCCGAGGCTGCCCCGATGTCGTTCATCAAGCTCTTTCCCCTGACCGAAGAACACGTCCCGCCCGTCGAACACTTCGGCAAGGGGCATCCGGCCCGCTGTCGCCCGCAGACCAGCTTCGAGGCACGCGAGTGCTGGTTGAACGTGCACGAGATCGCCGCGTTCGAGGAGTGTCCGCTCTACCTCGTGACCGACGCCGATCCCAACGCGCTGGTCGATGGCATCCGCCTGCGGCTGCGTTCGGGGGAAAGCCTGTTAATCCCGGACGACGCCGCCGACGCGAACGAGAAGTTCCTCGCGCTGCTGGCGCGCGCGGTGCGCGGCGAACTGGTGGAAATGCGCTACTCGAGCTACCTCAGCGAGCTCGCCCGGCGGCGCTGAAGGCGCGCACCGATCCCGTCCGCGTCAGAAATGACCGGGACGTCGCCGGGTGTTGACCCCGAGCAGGGCCCAGCCGGGACACCAGCCGATGAACACCGTGACGATGGGGATGATGCCGATCAGGCCGATCCAGCGCGCCGGCCCTTCGAGCAGGAAGATCAGACTGAGGAGCGCGACGCCGACCACGATGCGCAGCGTCTTGTCCAGCGGATGACCGACGTTCTTTTCCATCTGCCACCTCCCTCGAACGGGTACTTTTTCAGGTTACATCAAGCACATCAGGCTCACCAGTGCCGCCCTGGGCTGCCGCGGGGGTTACGCCGCGCGGGAACAGGCGCTCGACGCGGAACAGCGCCTCGTCGGCCATGCGTCGGGCCTCGGCCTCCTCGATATAGGGAATCGAGACCGGGCCGCTCGGCAGGACGAGCTCAAGCGATGCCAGCCTCCGCCGGCGCTGAAACCAGCTCTGGCGCAACGTCACCGTCTGCACATGCTCGAGCGGAAACTGCACTGTGCGCCGCCCGAGCAGGCCGCGGCGCACCAGCGTGTAGCGAGCGCTCTGCCAAGCCAGCGCGCGCCACTGCAAGTGGGCCAGCCCCCACGCGAGCGGCGCAACCACCAGAAGCATCCACGCGGCGCGCGGCTCGCCGGTCAACGCCGCGACCAGCAACACGGTGCCCGTGATGCCGGCGCCGAGCCGCAGGGCCTGCACCCGGCGGTAGGCGGCGTGCACCGGGCGCCAAGCGCCGACCTCGAGCCCCGGCCAAAACTCGGCGCTCAGCCGCGTCGCCGAGGCGCGATCCAGTCCCGGCACCAGAAAACTGTGCCCCAGGTGCTCCACGCCCGGCGCGACCCCGCCGTATTGGTGACACACCAAGTGGCCCCGCCCCAGCAGACGGCCGAGCGCGGTCTGCACCCAGTCCACCGACTGCAGCTTGGCCGCCGGCAAGGCCTGTTCCTGGCGGCTCAGCAGGCCGCTGGTCTGTACGTAGCGACCCTCCTTGCGCAGCAGGCGGTAGTCGAAAAAGCGGAACCACGCTGCCAGTACCGAGGCGGTCACCATGGCGAACAGCAGGGTCGCGAGGGCGACCCCGGCAAACAGCACCGGATGGTCGCTCGCCCAGGCGAGCCAGGCGACCTCCTCCCACGGCCCGAACCGCGCGCGGGCGGCGCGCTCCAGCGGCTGCAGCAGCGGCGTGAGCGCGGCGGCGAGCACGTAGGCGTAGTTGCTCACCACCCCGTGCAGCGTGAGGCCGCCCCCGCCGAGACGAAACAGGGTCCGGGCGGGCGGCGCGGGCCGCGCCTCGCCCTCGTCATCGCCCGCCGCCGCGCGTGTGCGGGCCGCGCCCAAGGCGTCGCGCAGGGTTTCTGCATAGGCGCGCGCAATACCGGGCAATTCCACCTCGGTAGTGGCGCCGCCCGGCGTCTCGAGGCTGAAGCGCACGACCCCGAACGGGCGCATGTAAGCCGGTTGATCGATGGTCACGTGCTGCACGCGGTCCGCGGCGACTTTCAGCTCGCGCCGCTCGAACAGCCCGCGCTGCACGAACAGTACGTCGCCCTCGAGGCGAAAGCGAAAGCGGCGGTAGTACTGCAGACTCAGCAGGCCCGCGCCCGCGAGCAGCACCACGGCCGCCAGGGCCACCTCGCGCAACCCGACCGCCTCGATGAAGGCGGCGCCCGCGCCCGCGCCCACCACCAGCGGCAGGTTCTCGCGGACGAAATCGATCACCCCGCGCACCCACAGCAGCATCACCGCCCAGGGCGACAGGTGATGCCACTGCCCCGGCTCAGCCACCGGTGCCGTCCTCGCGCTCGGGAATGCGCGCCAACACGTATTGACGCACCGCGTCGGCCGACTCGCGCTGCAGCCCTTCCAGCACCAGGTCGGCGCTCGCGCCGCCCGCCGTGAAACAGCTCAGGCGCGCCAGCCCCAGCCCCCGCTCCAGCGGCCCACTGGCCGTCTCCATATGCTGCACGCGCGCGAGCGGCAGCACCGTCAGGCGACGGACCAGCAAGCCGCGCCGATAAAGTAGATCCCGCTCCCGCAGACCCCAGGCGCGGCGGCGCGCCTCCAGCCAAGCTAGGGCGGTGGCCGCCACGGCCGCCGCCCCCGCCAACGTCAGCAGCGCGGCGGCGGCCGCGACCGGCAACCCGTAGGCCGGCGGCACCACCGCGGCGAGGGCAACCAGCGGCGCCCAGCGCAGCGCGCTCCTCAGCGCGCGGTAGCGCGGATAGCTGTCCGCCACCGGCACCAGCGGTGCCTCCGCGAGACGGGGGAGCTCGGTGGGGTTCACCGGTGCGTTGTCGAATGCCATCGAAAACCTCGGATACGTCGGGCGCGTGTTTCAGCCTAGAGGATGTGGACGAAGGCGGTCCTGCCCGCTGCCAACGGGTTCCCGCCCCGCGTGAGCAGCCTGTTCTCCTGCGCGTGCTACACGTACTGGCCCGCGCACCAGCCCGAGGACCACGCCCACTGGAAGTTGTAGCCGCCGAGCCAGCCCGCGACGTCCAACACCTCGCCGACAAAATACAGCCCCGCTACGTCACGCGCCTCGAAGGTCTGGGACGACACGGCGTCGCAGTCCACGCCCCCGAGGGTGACCTCCGCCGTGCGATAGCCCTCGGTCCCCGCCGGCTGGATGCGCCAGCCGTGCAGCGCGCGGGCGACCTCGGTCAACTCGCGCGGTGCGAGGGTACGAAGCGGCCGCTCCGTCAGCGCGCCGTCGACGCCCGCAACCCCGAGCAGCGCGGGCACCGCACGCGCCGGCAAGTGGCGCGCGAGCACCGTCTTGAGCAGCACCGCCGCCCGCACCGCGCGCAAAGCGTGCAGTTCCGCCTGCAGGTCATGCTCGGGCAGCCAATCCACGTCGAGCCACGCGCCGGGGCGCCAGTAGCTCGAGATCTGCAGCATGGCCGGCCCGCTCAGGCCGCGGTGGGTAAACAGCACGCCGCCGCGAAAGGCCTGCGACCCGCACTGCACCTGGGCCTCGGCCGACACCCCGGCGAGCGGGGCGAGGAGGGTCTTGTGTTCCGGTTGCAGGGTGAAGGGCACGAGCCCCGCGGTGGGTGGGTGCACCGCCAACCCGAACTGCTCGGCGATGCGGTAGCCGAACGGGCTGGCGCCCATGGAGGGGATGGACAAGCCGCCGGTGGCGACCACCAGCGACGTGCAGGCCACGGCCCCGCGCCCGCTCTCCACGCGAAAGCCAGCCTCGGTGCGCGCGACGGTGTCGACCTCGGTGCGGGTATGCAGCCGTACCCCCGCCGCCTGGCACTCGGCCAGCAGCAGGTCCAGGATGGCCTTGGAACTCTCGTCGCAGAACAACTGCCCGTGTTCGCGCTCGTGGTAGGCCACCCCGTGGCGCTCCACCAAGGCGATGAAGTCCCATTGGGTGTAGCGACTCAGGGCGGACTTGACGAAATGCGGATTGGCGCAGAGGTAGTGCTCGGGGCCGACGTGATAGTTGGTGAAGTTGCAGCGCCCACCGCCCGACATGCGGATCTTGTTGCCCGCCTTGCGCGCATGCTCCAACACCAGCACGCGGCGCCCGCGCCGCCCCGCCTCGATGGCACACATCAAGCCGGCGGCCCCCGCGCCGATCACCACTACGTCCGCTCGTTCCATGTAGGCCCTCGTCCCGCGCTCGGCGCGGATTCTACGCGTTTCGGGCGCGTGCTTCAGCGTGGCGCCCCACGGCGCCATCGCCGACCTTCGTCTGCCTTATCAAGGGCTTGACGCGAACAGGGACACCACGGCGCCGCCCGCGCCGGTCCCGCCCCAGCATTCCGGAGCCGGAACTATACTGGAGTGGCCAGTATTACAATGACGCGTCACCTGCCACTGCGGCGGGGGTGAACGCAGGGAAGCGCAGGTTTGTACACACAGGGGAAGTGGTGTGCGGCGCCCGTCCGCCACAGGCGGTCGCCGGATAACACGCACGCGCGGTTTATCGGCTCGTTGGCGATTTGTCTGTTCCTCGCGCTCGGCGCGGGGCAGGTCGTCGCGCGCGACGAAGCCGCCGGCCCCGATGCCGTGCCCGCCGATGCACCCATCGCCGAGATCCGCCTGATCGGCAATCGCCGCACCCAAGACGAAATCATTCTCCAGGAGTTGTTGGTAGCGCCCGGCATGCGCCCCACGCCCGGCCTCATCGACCACTCGCGCCAAGCGCTGCTCGACCTCGGCCTGTTCCGCGAGGTGGACCTCCTGCTCGACCCGGCCCCGGGACGGGCGGAGCAGATCCTCACCGTACGGGTGCGCGAGCGCCACTACTTCCTGCCGGTGCCGCGCCTGGATCGCCGTCAGGAAGGCGATATCGTGTACGGCCTGCAGCTGCGCTTCGACAACCTGGCGGGGCTCAACCAGCGCCTGCGCGTAGGTTATCGGGTGCGCGAGTACGCCGACATGGACGTGGACGAGTACACCGCCAGCCTGGACTACTCCTACCCGCGCCTGCTCGGCACCGTCTACCGGGTCGACGTCGCCCTGCGGCACTCGGTCATGCCGCGGGTGACGCTGGCCGACCTGTTGGTGAACGGCGACGATGAATCGTTCTATCGGCGCGAATCGCAGGAGCTGGTCGTGATGGGGGTGCGCTGGCTGGATCCGAGCGGGCGCCCGCTAGGCCCGCAGTTTGGGCTGGGCTTGGCCTGGCGACTGGAAGACCTGGAGATGCGCAGCGAGGCGCCCATCCCGCAGGACGCCGACGGCCGTGCGGTGGGCCTGCTGACCCGCGTCGCGTACACCGACGTCCATGAGCTGCTGTTCAGCCGCGTCGGCAAGAGCTACGGCTATGAAGGCGAGTACGGCGACGAGGCGCTGGGCGATTTCGGTTATTCACGCCACCAGTTCCACTACCGGCGCTACCACCCCATCACCCGTCGGCCGCATACCAGCCTGGAGGTCAACATGGAACTGGGGCTTTCACACGGGCGGTTGTTCGGCCGCGAGACGTATGGGATCGGCGGCGGCGGCACCCTGCGTGGTTACCGGCGTGATTCGTTCACCGGCGAGGCCTATTTTCAGACCAACGTCGAGGTCCTGACCCCGGTGTTCGGCGTCAATGCGTTACGCGCCGCGACGTTTCTGGACCTGGCCAATACCTACCCCACCAACTCGCGGGTCGATCCGACGCGACTGCGCGCCGGCGGCGGCCTCGGCCTGCGCTGGCGCATCCAGGCCTTCGTGGACACGGAGCTCGGGCTGGACATCGCCTATGGCGACCGCGACAGCCCGCATGTCTACGGCTACACCTCCGCCACTTTCTAGGCGGCGGCGAGAGGCGCCCCCGAAACGCTCAATAGCGCTGGGAATACGCCGGCACCGGCGCGGGCGTGTGGCGCGGCCCGGCCTCCAGCCAGTGCAGCAGCGGCTGCCATTGGCTCAGATCGGCATCGAGCGACTCGGCCGCCATCTCGCGCGCGAGCTCGTGCACGCCGACGCCCAGATCGGCCGCCAGCAGGTAGTTCTCACCGTCGCGCAGTTCGGTCAGCAGCGGCAAGTCGAGCGCCGCCAGGAAACGCCGCAGGGCGTCGTACACCGCCGTGCTGCGGCGCACGCGGTTCGCCACCAGGCCGACCCGCACGCCGCGGCTGCGCACCTTGCACTTGAGCAGCAGATCGCGGATGAAATCGGCGGAGGCGCGGATGTCGATCGCCGACGGCAACACAGGGATCACGACCTCGTTGGCTTGGCGGACCATGTCCATCAACTCCAGGCCGGCCACCCCGGCCGGCGCGTCCATCACGATCCGATCGGTGCCGGGCGGCACGCGCAAGTGCCAGGCAGAGGTGACGCCACCCGGTCTCCGGTAGGCGGCCACGCCGTGGATCGGGGGAAGGTTTTCGGGCCGCTGCTGCAGCCACTGTGTGCTGCTGGCTTGAGGGTCGAAGTCCATCAAGACGGTACGCAGACCGCGGCAGGCGTAGTGGCTCGCGATATTGGTCGCAATGGTGGTCTTGCCGCAACCACCTTTGACATTCAGTACGAGGACTCGGCGCATGGCACTTTACCGGCCCGGCGCCGCGCCGCGAAGGCGAACACGCCGGGCAATGCTCTTCTTGGACATGGGGCTAGTGTACCCCTCAGAAACTGCTTGGGAAGTGCATCACAGCACACTCACGCGTATTCGGCCACCCATCGGCGAGCAAAAGTACGCGCGCGGCGGCTCAGTCGCGCGCGCGCCACGATTTCGATGATGTTTCCTTCGCTGTCGCGGAAATGGGCGAACACCTCGCGGGGATTCCAGGGCGCGGCTAGGGGCGGCTGGGTGAACTGCACCCCCTTGCCGTGCAGGGCGCGGTAGGTCGCATGCACGTCGTCCACGCTGATGATGAGGCTGGGTACGTCCCAGTCGTCGTCGTTAGGGCGCGGCGTGAACAGCAGGCCGGTCTGGGCGCCCGGGATGCACAGTTCGATCCACCGCCAGCCGTCCTGGTACGGTACGTTCTGCTCCACCTCCAGGCCGACCTTGGTGGTGTAGAAGCGCACGGCGCGGTCCTGGTCCGTCACCGGCAGCTCCGCAAATCGAATGAACTTGAGCATGCGCCCTCCTTTTGCAGTGGCCGACGCCGATCCAACACCTGCGTGCTCGATCGGCGGGCCAGGCAACCCTTGCCTCGCGTTTAGCAGGCAGTTTCAACAGCCTGCTAGGCCTCCCTCGACTCACCAGCGCGCAATGCGCCCCTCGTCGAATACCCGTCCCGAGCGCGCCGCCCGGCAGTTGATGAAGATATTCTCGCGCGGCAGCCGCGTGCGCTGCGCGAGGCTGGACGCGACGGCGATGAGCATGCGGCGCACGTCGTCGGCGCTGTTGAGATCCGGAACCAGCAAATCCACCAGCAAGGGATGGGACTGCCGCGGCTGGTGAGAGGCGGCCAGCCCCGCTACCGCGTAATGGCCCGGCGCGAAGAACGTCCAGGTCGCGGTGACATGCTGCAGGGCGATGCCGGTCGAGCCGGCGAAATCCTGGCTCAACCCCTCGATTACCGCCTGCACGTCGAGCGGCTGCTCGAACGGCAAGGATCTGACGTGGATGAACGGCATATCCGCCCCCTCTGCCACCGACCGCGCCCCCCATGCGGGTGCACTTTCAGCATATTCGATCAAACACCTGCGTACCGCAACATGACGGCCCCGGCGGCGCTGCCGAGGCGCGCATCCTCGCCTATGCTGGAACCATGATTTCACTGCTGCTCTCATGGCTCGTGCTCAGCCTGTCCGTGCTGGTGGTGGCCGCCCTGCTACCGGGCATGGAGGTGCGTCGGCCGCTGGACGCGGTCGTCATCGCCGCCATGCTCGGGGTCGTGAACTTCCTCATCGGGTGGCTGCTGTTCGTACTGATCGGCATCGTGACGCTCGGCATCGGCTTTTTGCTGGCTTTCATCACCCGCTGGGTGGTGAACGCCATCGTGCTGCTGCTGGTGTCGAAGCTGACCCATCGCCTGCACGTGCGCAGCTTCGGTACGGCACTGCTCGCCGCCCTGTTGATGAGCCTCATCGGCAGTGTGGCCGAGGCCCTTATCCGGCTGCCGGCCGCCTGAGGCCGCGGCGCACGTTCCGAAGGTGCCCGCCCATGCTCGGCTTTCTGCAAGGTTTCGCATACGGGCTCTGGCTTTCCTGCATCCCGTGGTTCGTGGTCGGTCTGGTCAAACCGCGGCTGGCGGTAGCGAGCGAGCCGCCGCGGCGCTGGAAGGCGCTGGTGCGCTACGGGCTGGTGGTGCCCTTCCTCGCCTTCGTGCTGTGGCTCACCTCGCTGTGGGGCGGGTTCTCGCCCACCCTCGCGGGTTGGTTGGCGGGCTTGGCGGCCATCGCGGTGACGCTGCCGGTGGAGCGGCGCTGGCATCGCTGGCGCGCGGGACGGGCCACCGCGCGGCGGGAGGCCGAACGCGAGGCGACGGCGGCGGCCGAGCGCGCCGCGCTCGAACGAGCCCAGCGTGAGGCCGGTGTGGCGGTGCTGGACCCGGCCCGGCCGCCGGCCGGCGCCGACGCCGTGGTGCAGGCGCTGGCGGCCGCCAAACAGCGCCTGCTGGATGCCCGCCGTCCGGACCTCGCGGTGCAGGCCGACCGCCTGTACACCCGCTATGCGCATGCGCTCGAGGTGCTGGATGCCAAGTTCGACCCGCGCGAAGTCACCTACACTCGCTCGCGGGAACTGGTGGCCGAGGTATGCCGCGCGGCGGTGGACAACCTGAACGCGATGGCGTCGCTGGCTCACGGGGTGCGCAGCATTGATCCGCTTTACGTGCGCCGTCGCCTGGATGCGCACGATCTGGCGCACGACGAGCGCGAGGCGCTCACGCGACGCCTCGCGCTGCTCGACGACACCACGCAGCGGCTGAATGGGCTCTCGGCGCGCAACGAAGGCATCTTGACCGCGCTGGACGACACCGCGGTGGCGGTGGCGCGCGTGTCGACCGAGCGGCCGCAGGCCTCGGTGGCCCTGGAACAGGCCGTCGGGGCGCTGCGTCGCTTCATCGACAAGGCCGAGGCGTATGGCCGTGGTGGCTAAGGACGGTCCGAATGAATCCCTCCTGGATTGCTCGGACCACGATTCAGAGCTTCCCTAACCGTACGCACGATCCGCGCGTCTGCCGCGGATCGTGCGCAGCCTGGCAGGAGGTACGCTTATGAGCAACGCCGACAAGCCGTCAGTCGACGCCCATCTGGGGCTGTCCGTACCGCCGTTGGAGAGCGTGGCGCCGACCGAGGCGGCCGCGCCCGAAACCGACGTCGCGGCGGCGGCGGAGCGTTTCGTGCGCGAACTGCTCGCGGCGGGTGCGCCGCCGCCGCGGGAGGCGGTGGACAGCATGGGCATCGAGGTCCAGCGTCAGGCGGCGCGCCGCAGCACCATGCTGCAGGCGCCGATCCGCAAGCTCGCCCACCAGGGCGACGAGGGCGGGCCGGTCGCCCAGGCGCTGCTCGACCTGCGCGCCAAGATGCAGGCGCTCGACCCCGGCCGCCATGATCTCTCCACCGGCACGCTCGCGCGCGCTCGCGTTCGTGCCGGGCGTCGGCAACCGCCTGCAGCGCTACTTCCACAAGTTCGAGACTTCCCAAGAGGCGCTGGACGCGATCATCCACGACCTGGAGGCGGGCCGGGACATGCTGCGCCGCGACAACCTCACGCTGGCCGACGACCAGGAGGCGCTGCGCGAACTGCTGGTGCAACTGCGCGGGCAGATCGCGCTCGGCCGGGCGATCGACACGCGCCTGGAGGCGGAGGCGACGCGCCTGGCCGAGGGCGACGAGCAGCGGCGCTTCATCGAGGAGGAACTGTTGTTTCCGCTGCGCCAACGCATCGTCGACCTGCAGCAGCAGCTCGCCGTCAGTCAGCAGGGCATCCTTGCGCTGGAGGTGGTGATCCGCAACAACCGCGAACTCATGCGCGGGGTCGATCGCGCCATCAATGTCACGGTGTCGGCGCTCAACGTGGCGGTGACGGTGGCGCTGGCGCTGGCCAACCAACGCCTGGTGCTGGATCGCGTCGAGGCGCTCAACACCACCACCGCGCAGCTCATCGGCGGCACCGCCCAGGCACTGCGCAGCCAGGGGGTGGAGATCCAGAACCGCGCCGCCACCACCGTGCTCGACATGGAAACGCTGCGCAAGGCCTTCGCCGATGTGCTCGGCGCCATCGACGAGGTGGCGCGCTATCGGCGCGAGGCACTGCCGAAACTCGACGAGCAGATCGACCGCATGGAGGCCCTGGCGCGCGAGGGCGACGCCGCCATCGCGCGCCTGGCGCAGGGCAACGCCGCCAAACCGGGGGATGCCGTGTAGCCCAGCTCAGCGCCCTTCACCTATGCTTGCGCGACACATGCTGCCGCACCTGCCCAAGGAGTCCTTCATGCGACGCAATGCGCTCCCGCTCGGTCTCATGCTCGCGCTGCTGCCCCCCGCGACCCTCAGTGCCGCGGAACCGGGCACGGTGAGCGTCGGCGGCGACGCGCGCGGCGGCTACTTCAGCCGTGAACGGGACGATCGCGACGGCGCCAGCAGCGACGACAGCGATTGGCGGGTGCGCCTGCGTGCCGGCGTCACCTGGCAGGCCACCGAGGCGCTGAGCACCAACGCACGCTTCGCGGGGCGCTATTCCACGCACGACACCAACAACGAGCACTTCGAGTTCTTCACCACCATTCCCGCCGATGACGGCCTGCGCTTCGGCGACTCGACGCTGGACGAGCTCTACCTCCGTTACCAGCCCAGCGCGCGCTGGGACCTGAAGCTGGGCCGCATGCAGACCAAGTTCGAGCTGGAGGGCGTGGCCAAGAAGTCTCTGAGCCGCAACGACTCGCCCAGCACCGACATCACCTGGACCGACGGCCTCCACCTGCGCTACACGGACCTCGGCGGCTGGGACTACCACGCCATCCTCCAATACAGCGAGGCGGAGGGCCCGACCACTGTGCGCCGCGCGCCGCTCGCGTTCACGGACGCGGCCAGCCGCGCCACCTATTACATCGGCATGGAGCACAAAGACCCCGAGGGGCTGCTGCTGCAGCGCGGCTGGGACATCACCTACATCCCGCAGGCCCTGCACTCGGAGGGCGTCGGTGCGGGGCCGACCGACGACTATGTGGCCCTGAGTGGCCGGCTCGCGCTGCAGTGGCCGCTGACGCACGGCATGCGTTTCGTCTGGGCCGGGGAAGCGGGCTACGCACCCACCCGGCCGACCGAGGCGGCGATCGGCCTGCCCGGCGTCGGCGACGCCAGCGGCACCGCCTGGCAGACCTCGGTCAATCTGATGGATCTGGCGCCGGGCCACAACATCGGCGTCGTCTACGGGCAGGTCGGCGGCGGCTGGCTGCTGTCGCCCGACTTCGGCAACAACCAGGAGCTGCTGGAGGCGCGCTATCAGTGGCGCCTGTCCAAGACGCAATCGTTCGAGGCGCGCATCCGCGGGCGCCGCGATCTCGAACGCCACGCCACCGCGCTGCGAAAGCGCGAGGACACCGACTACTACCTGCGCTACACGCTCACTTTCTGAGCGCGCGAGTACGGGCGGATCACAGTAGCCCGCCTAGTGCAGATTCTCGTTCCTCTCACCCGCTCCTGGGTCATGCATCCAGTTCGGGATAGTGCCGAAAGATCCCGTCTTCGTTGAACGGAATGCGCCGCTCGGAGGCGAGGTAAGCCGCCACACGTGGGCGCTCGGCCACGCGCGCATGCAGCGCCACCAGTGCCGGGATGGACGGCGCCAGGCGCGCCATCATTCGCGGGAACGCATAGCGCAGCCCGTCGATGATCTGGAACATCGACAGATCCACATAGCTCAGCCGACGGCCGCCCATGTAGCCGCGCCCCCCGCCGTTGCGCGCGAGTACCGTCTCGAAGTAGCCGAGCAGTTCGGGCGCGCGCTCGGCGGTGAAGTAAGCCGCCCGCCGGCGCGCCTCGCGCTTTTGCTCGTGGTAATAGAGGCTCGCGCCGGCCGGATGGTGCGTCTCGTGCACGTCCACCACCAGATCCTCCACGGTGAGCTGCAGCTGATGCAGCCATCGCCGCGTCGCCTCGCTCGGCGGGGCGAGTCCGAGGCGCGGCCCGAGGAAGTCGAGGATGTTGGCAGTCTGCGCAATCACCTGCCGCCCGGCGCGCAGAAACGGCGGCGCGAACGGCGGGCGCGGCGTGTCGGCATCGTTCATTATCGCGAGCATGGCGTCGATGTCGGTGCGGGCGACGTCCACGTAATCGGCGTCCGCCGCCTCCAAGGCGAGGCGCACGAACTCGCCGCGCCCCTGGATCTCCGGCCAGTAGTAAAGCTCGTAGCGCATCGCCCCCGCCCGTGAGAAACACCCGTCCCGAGGATTTCCAACTATAGACGCGGGGCGCCGCGCCTGGGCCCACGCCGCTGGCTGGCCGACGCACGCCGCGGCGGCTACCCTGAGCGCTCCCCACCGCAACCGGGACGATACGCACGAAATGACCGCCTTCTCCATCCTGGATCTGGTCCCCATCACGGCCGGTGGCGACGCCGGGCGGGCGCTGCGTGAGTCCTTGGACCTTGCTCGCCACGCGGAGGATTGGGGCTATCGGCGCTACTGGGTGGCCGAACATCACAACATGCCGGGCATCGCCAGCGCCGCGACCGCCGTGGTGCTCGCCCACCTGGCGGGCGGTACCCGCCGCCTGCGGGTCGGCGCCGGCGGCATCATGCTGCCGAACCACGCCCCGCTGGTGGTCGCCGAGCAGTTCGGCACCCTGGAGGCGCTGTTTCCCGGGCGCATCGATCTCGGCCTCGGGCGCGCGCCCGGTACCGATGCGGCCACGGCCCGCGCCCTGCGCCGCGACCGCCTGGGCGATGCGGACCGTTTTCCGGAGGACGTGGCCGAACTGCTGAGTTACCTGGCCGATCCCACCCCGGAGCAGGCCGTGCGGGCGATTCCCGGCGCAGGAACGAAGGTGCCGGTGTGGATTCTCGGCTCCAGCCTGTACGGGGCGCAGCTCGCGGCATCGCTGGGACTGCCTTATGCATTCGCCTCGCACTTCGCCCCGCAGCAGCTGATGGACGCGATCGCCCTCTACCGCGCACGCTTCCGCCCCTCGGCGTATCTCGAGCGCCCCTACCTCATGCTGGGTTTCAACGTGTTTGCCGCCGACTCCGACGAGGAGGCGCGGGTGCTCGCGACTTCGATGCAGCAGGCCTTCGTCAACCTGCGCCGCGGACACCCGACGCCGCTGCCGCCACCGATCGCCGACTATGAGACGCGGCTCGATGCCGCCGAGCGCGTGCTGCTCGACCACGTATTGGCCTGCTCGGCAATCGGCGCGCCCGCCACGGTCGCGCGCGAGCTGAGCGCGTTCATCGAGCGCACCGCGCCCGACGAACTCATCATTGCCACACAGATGTTCGAGCATCGCGCGCGCCTGCGCTCCTACGAAATCACCGCCGAGGTCCGCGACCGGCTTCAGACCTGAGTGCCGCCGCGCCTACGCGGCCGCGACCGGCGCTGCTCGACCTCGGTGACACGCCGCGCAAGAAAGCGCCGCAAGACTGCGAAGAAGGTGGGCACCCGCGAGGACATGTGACGCACGTCCTTGGTCGTCAGCTGCTTCTTGTACTACCTAGTGGATCGGGCGGACAGGGCGACGATGCGCAGCGAGTCACGCGGTGCCTTGTCCTTGACCACCACCAAGGACCAAGAGGATAACAATGCCATTCCACAAAAAAGCATGGATCGGCGCCTGCGCAGCCGGCGCGTTCGCCCTGTCGGGGCTGGCGCATGCGGATGGAAATCGCTATGAGCGCGAACGCAACTACCATTCCGAGGTGAGCGTATCCGAGGCCTATGTGCTCACCACCTACGGGCGGCAGAACGGCGCCGACAACGCCGGCACCCCCAACCCGGTACTGCTCGACGTGCGCAGCATCGGCGAGTACGTGGCAGGCCATCCCGACAAGGCTTTGCACGTACCGTACCCGCGCATCCACCCCACGGTCGATCCGACGCTATCGAATGAGGAAAAGGCCCGACTGCTGGTCGAGGGCGTGAAGGCCGCGGTGCCCGATCTCGACACCCCGCTGCTGGTGCTGTGCCGTACCGGGGCGCGCAGCATCGCTGCCGCGAACATCCTCACCGAGGCCGGCTACACGCATGTGCGCAACATCTGGGAGGGTTTCGAGGGCATGCCCAAGACGGGCGTCAACGGCAACCTGCTCGACCTCAACAACGACGGTGTCATCGACGAGCGCGACTGGGACGGCTGGAAGAATTTCGCCGGCCTGCCCTACAGCACCAAGCTGCGTCCGACCCTGATCTACCAGCCCCTGCAGCACCTCTACTACGAGTAATCACCGCGCGGCGGGAGGACGGCCTCCCGCCGCGTCACTCGCGCGCGGCCGGATCGAGCAGGCGTGGCCCCGCGCCCTCTGCGGCCAAGGCATCGTCCGGGTTCTGTAACGGGCAGACCTCCAGCGACAGGCAGCCGCAGCCGATGCACTCACTCATTTGATTGCGCAGGCGCGTCAGGCGCTCGATGCGCGCGTCGAGCTGCGCCTTCCAGGCCGCCGACAGGCGCCGCCAATCGGCGCTGGTCGGCGTGCGGCTCTCGGGCAGCGCGGCCAGCGCGGCACGGATCTCCTGCAGGGTAATCCCGGCCCGCTGCGCCACCTTGATCACCGCCACCCGCCGCAACACCTCGCGCGGATAGCGCCGCTGATTGCCCGCGTTGCGCCGACTATGGATCAAGCCCTTGCGTTCGTAGAAGTGCAGCGTCGAGACCGCCACGCCGCTGCGCGCGGCCACCTCGCCGACCGACAGTGCCTGCGCATGTTCCCGGTTCGGCATCGGCTCGCCCTCTCTTGACCTTAACCTTAGTTGAGGTTTTACAGTGCCCCACCAGACGACGCAACCGCAAAGCAGGAGACATCGCCGTGAAGCCACGCATCAAGCTCGCCATGATCTACGGCAGTACCCGTGAGGGGCGCCTGGTCGAGACGGTCGGCCGTTGGGCCGGCTCGCACATCGCCGCCCACGGCGCGTTCGAGCTGGACGTGATCGACCCGCTGGCGCTCGCGCTGCCGACCCATCCGGCCCCCGACGACCCCGCCAGCGGCGAGTTGCACCAGCGCCTGGAGGCGGCCGACGCCTTCGTGATCGTGGTGCCGGAGTACAACCACGGCTATCCGGCTCCCCTGAAGGCCCTTATCGACGCGGCCTACACGCCGTGGCAGGCCAAGCCGGTGAGCTTTGTTTCCTACGGGGGGTTGTCGGGCGGGCTGCGCGCGGTGGAGCAGCTGCGGCAGGTGTTTCCGGAGTTGCACGCGGTGACGCTGCGCGACGGGGTCTGCCTCCCCAACGTGTGGGAGCAGTTCGATGCCGCGGGCAACCTGCACGCGCCGGCGCGTTACGAGCGCGTGATGGCGACCATGCTGGAGCGTCTGCAGTGGTGGGCGCGGGCGCTGCGCGAGGCGCGCCACGCCGCGCCCTATGCGGAGGTAGCGGCGTAGCGACGCGCCGGAGGCGCGCCGCTCAGGTCGAGGCGGCGTGCTCCGGCGCCCACACGCGTCGGCGGTGATGCAGGATGACGCCCACGCCGTGGCGCTTGCCGCGCGGCAGGGCCCGCACGATGGCCTGACCCAGACGCCCCGGCAGGCGCTCGTACAGGCGCGCCACCGAGTAGGCGGGCAGACTGCCCGCCAGGCGGGCGGCATCCTGCACCCGGACGCGCTCCAGCACCTGCACGCGCGAATCCTCCGCCAACTGCAGAAAACGCATGCGCGCGGCCCCATAGGCGCCCTGGCGCACGGCGCGGTCGACGTTCTCCACGGCCGCTTCCACGTGCGGGTCGTGCGTAGCGCGATCGCCGCTGGCGATCCCCATTCCCTGCTTGCTCAATTCGGTCATTGCGTCGGCTCCTCTACCCGCGGACGGCGGGGGATCAGGTGCATAACGAAGTGCGAAGACCGTGGCTCGGCCGGACACGGCCGCCGCAGAATGCGGCAGCCGCGCGGTGTGGCGGGCATCGCCCGATCATGCCGTGGTACGGCACGTCGGAGCGCGCCCGAACGGTCACATGACCGCGGTGGGGGGCTGGCTCCGACGGACGCGCCGCCACGACGTGAGGCCGGCGGCCTTCGCGCGCGTAGGGCTGGTACTGCAACTGTCCATCGAAAAGCGATGCCTCTGTGGCCAGACAAGCGCCCGCGGCCGGAGCCGTGAGCGGGCGCAGAATATAGCGAACCACCGCGGCGGGTTCAACCAACCGGCGGCGGCGCGCCGGCCGCTTCGCCTCCCCGACCCCGGCAACTTGCAAGATTGGGAACCCGCCCGCAGTTTCGTCCCCGTCCGCCGAGCGGCTTGGTATCGCCGCCGCAGCCGCTATAAGATGCAGATGAGATACCTCTTTGATCGGCCCCCGCCCACCGGAGACGCCATGCCCGCTCCCAAGCCCGCTCCCGCTGCGCGCCCCCTTCGGCGCGTGCTTTTCCAGCTCGGCTTTCGGCCGTTCTTCCTGCTCGCCGGGGTGTTCGCGACGCTCGCGGTGGCGGTGTGGGGCGGGCTCTACTTCCAGCCCGCGGCCGCCGCCGGACTGCCGCTCGCCCCGCCGCTGTGGCACGCGCACGAGATGGTGTTCGGTTACACCCTCGCGGTCATCGCCGGCTTTCTGCTCACGGCAGTGCGCAACTGGACCGGCGTGGACACCTGGCACGGGCGGCCGCTGCTGGTGCTCGCCCTGCTGTGGCTCGGCGCGCGCGCGGCGGCCATGGTGCCGCATCCCGCCGCGCTGGGGGCGATGGCACTGCTGGACCTGGCCTTCAATCTCGCCCTGGTCGCGGCGGTCGTGCAGCCGGTGGTGAAGGCTCGCCAGTGGCAGCAGAGCGGCATCGTCGCCATGCCGGCGCTGCTCACCGTGGCACACGCGCTGTTCTATCTCGGCGCATTCGGGCTGCTCGCGGCCGGTCCCACCCTCGGACTGCACCTCGGCCTGTACCTGGTGGTGCTGTTGATCCTGGTGATGAGCCGGCGCGTGGTGCCGTTCTTCATCGAGCGGGGCGTGGAGGGGCCGGTGCAGCTCACGACGCGGCCGTGGCTGGAGCTCGCCGTCGTAGGGGCCATGGTGGCGTTTCTGCTGGTGGAGACGCTGCGGCTGTCGCCGGCGCTCGCGGGCAGCCTCGCGCTGCTGCTGTTCGCCCTGCAGGCCCTGCGCCTGTACGACTGGCACACGCCCGCGCTGTGGCGCAAACCGCTGCTGTGGAGCCTGTACCTCGCGCTCGTTTGGATCGCGGTCGGTTTCGCGTTGAAGGCGGCGAGCGTGTTCGCGGCGGTGCACCCCTCCCTCGCGCTGCACGCCCTGGCCTACGGCGGCATCGGGCTCATCACCCTCAGCATGATGAGCCGGGTGGCGCTCGGCCACACCGGGCGCGACGTGGCACGGCCGCCGCGCATCGTCGGGTGGCTGTTCGCGGCATTGATCGCCGGCGCGGTGGTGCGGGTGCTGCTGCCGCTGGCGTGGCCGGAGTTCTATGGCCTGTGGATCGGGCTCTCGCAGGTCCTATGGATCGTGGCCTTCGGGCTGTTCACCGCGACGTATGCGCCCATGCTGCTGCAGCCGCGGATCGACGGGCGCCCCGGCTAAGGTCACTGCCCCTCACTGGGCCAGATAGCCGCCATCCACCGGATAGTAGGCGCCGTTTACGAACGAGGCCTTGGGCGAACTGAGCCACACCACCAGTTCGGCGACCTCCTCAGGCTTGCCGAGCCGCCCGACGGGGTGCCGGTCGATCAAGGACTGGTAGACGGCCGGGTCCTCCTCCAACTGCGCGATCATGGGGGTATGGATAAAGGCCGGTCCGACGGCGTTGATACGGATACCGCGCGCGGCGTGATCGAGCGCCGCGGCCCGGGTTAGACCCACCACCCCGTGCTTGGCAGCGGTATAGGCAGGCGCACCGGCGAAACCCACTTGGCCGAGGATGGAGGCCATATTCACAATGGCACCGCCGCCGCCCTTCAGCATGGCGGGGATCTGCGCCTTCATGCAGTAGAAGACGCTGGAGAGGTTGATCCCGATCACCCGGTCCCAGCCGGCCACGCTGTAGTCCGCAGTCGGGTTCTGCTCGCCGGCGATGCCGGCGTTGTTGCAGGCCGCGTCGAGCCGCCCAAAGGCCGCCAGCGTCTCGTCCACCAGCGCCGCGCAGGCCGCGGGGTCGGCGACGTCGGTGCGCACGAACTGCGCCTCGCCGCCCGCCTCGCGCACCTGCCGCACGGTCCCCTCACCACCGTCCTCATCAAGATCCGACACCACCACCCGCGCCCCGGCGCGCGCATACAACAGCGCGGTGGCGCGGCCGATGCCCGACGCCGCGCCCGTCACCAACGCCACCTTCCCGTCCAGTTCTGCCACCTTGCTCCTCCTGATTCGCGGCGCCCGCGGCGCCCACACGCCGGGAAGCACGCGCTTCCCAATGCGTAAGTATGGCTAAGCTGCAGCGCCGCCGACGCCCGGCTTGCAATCCCGTCCCACGCGACCTGTTATGGAGGTAACGGGACCACGGACTCGAACTCATGCGCAAAACCCCGGACCCGCGCGTCCAGGCCCTCATCGAGTGCCTGGCGCGGGACTTCAAGGAGACCGCCGGCAGCACCGGCCTCGCGGCGCCCGACGCGCGCCTGGTGGCGGCGCTGCGGCGCGTGCCGCGCGATCGCTTCGTGCCGCCGGAAAGCCGCGCCTATGCCTGGGAGAACACCGCGCTTCCAATAGGGTACCGCCAGACCATCTCCCAGCCGTTCATCGTCGCGCTGATGACCCAGTTGCTCGACCTCGCCTACGGTGCGCGGGTGCTAGAGATCGGCACCGGCTCCGGGTATCAGGCGGCGGTGCTGGCCGAACTCGGGGCCGAGGTGTACAGCATCGAGGTGGTGCCCGAGCTGGCCGCCGAGGCCGACGCGCGGCTGAGCGAGCTCGGGTACGGGCGCGTACACGTGCGTGCCGGCGACGGACGCGAGGGCTGGCCGGAGGCCGCGCCGTTCGACGCCGTCATCGTCACCGCCGGCGGCGAGGGGGTCCCCCCCGCCTTGGTGCAGCAACTGAAACCGGGCGGGCGGCTGGTCATGCCGGTGGCGCGCGGCGGCTACGCCCAGGAGCTTGTGGTCGGGGTGCGCGAGCCGGACGGGGGGATGACCACTCGGGACGTGCTCGCGGTGGCGTTCGTGCCCCTGATCTGAGGGTGCGGCCCCTGGCCGGGCGGCGCCCCGGCGTCCCGCCTCACCCCACCAGCAATACGGTGCAGTCCAGGCGCGCGAGCAGCGGCCGCAGCGCCGCGAGCCGCTCGGCGGCCGCCCCTGCGGGCAGGATCAAGACCCGAGGCCGCAACGCCGCGATCTGCGGCATCAAGTTGTCCACCGTCGTCGGCACCATCATCGGGTTTGGATCCAGTGCCAGCGCCACCCGGCGCGCCAGCCGGCCGCGAGGGCCGTCCGCGTCGACCACGACCACGCGCTCCGCCGATTCGACCGGTGTCCGCACGACCAGGCGATGGCGCTCCTGATGGCCCACCACCAGCACGCCCGGCTCATCCGGCTCGGTCAACACGGTCTCCCAGCGGGAGCGGGTCAGGGTATGCAACGACCAGTTGATGCGCGCCGGCGCGGCCAGTTCGGCGAGCAGGACGTGCACCTCCGCCGCCACGGCATGCAGCTGACGCTGCATGGTCGGCGCGTTCAGACGCCGCTCAGCGCCCGCGAACAGGCTCACTTCGGCGGCGAACGGCAGGCCCGCGGCGCGGCCGAGGGCGACGTGCTGCACCAGCATCGCCTCGAGATCGGCCTGGAACTGCCTCGCCAGCGTGACGGCCGTCTGCAGCGCGGCGCGCGCGCCGGCGGCCCCATCGAGCGTAAGCCGGATGCGCCGCGGCGGCCGGTCGCCGTCGTCAACGAGGGGTGCCGTCGTCACCGTCGCGCCCTGCATAGGCCTGGCGCAGGCGCGCGAACTCGAGCAGCCGCGCCTGCACCCGACCGTTCACGCTGTCCGGCGGTAGCCGACCCTGGGCATCGGCGCGCCCTGCGGCCCGGTCCGTGAGCAGCGCCAGCGCCTGATCCACGTGCGCCACGGCGTGGACCTGGAAGCGCCCCTCGCGCGCGGCCGCCACCACGTCGCGACGCAACATCAGGTGCGGGCGATTAGCGGCGGGAATGATGACGCCTTGCCGGCCCGTGAGCCCGCGCTCGGCACAGACATCGAAGAAGCCTTCGATCTTCTCGTTGACCCCGCCGATGGCCTGCACCACGCCGTGTTGATTCACCGCACCGGTGACGGCCAGGCCCTGATCCACGGGCGCGCGCGCCAGCACCGACAGCAGCGCGCAAAGCTCGGCCACCGAGGCGCTGTCGCCTTCGACCGGCCCATAAGACTGCTCGAAGGTCAGGCTGGCCGCGAGCGACAGCGGCAGGTCGGTGCTGTAACGCCAGGCGAGGTAGGACGACAGGATGAGCACGCCCTTGGAATGTATGGCGCCGCCGAGCTCCACCTCGCGCTCAATGTCGACCACGTGGCCCTCGCCGAGGCGCGCGGTGGCGGTGATGCGCGCCGGACGCCCGAAACTGAAGTCCCCCAGGCTGTGCACGGCCAGGCCGTTGACCTGCCCGACTTTCGCCCCGTCCAGATCCACCAATTGGATGCCGCGCGCGATCTCCTCTTGCACGCGCTCGCGGATCCGACTCAGGCGCTCGATGGCGGCTTCCACAGCCCGCTCGACGTGCTCGGCCTCGATGCGCGCCGCCCCCGCGTGACCCGCCCAGTAGTCGGACTCGCGCAGCAGATCGGCCAAGCCGCCCATGTGCAAGGACAAGCGCTCGCCGTCGGCAGCGCGGCGCGCGGCCTGCTCGATGACCCGCGCCACCGCCGCGCGCGTGAGCGGGCGCAGGGCCCACGCCCGCTGCTGCATGGCGATCAAGCGGGCGTACTGGCGCGTGGCGTCGGCGTCGCGGTTGATGTGCTCCGAGAAGTCGGCCGCCACCTTGAACAGGCGGCCGAACTCGGGATCGTATTCCTGCAACAGGTAGTACAGCAGCCGGTCGCCGATCAGCACCACCTTGAGGTCGAGCGGTAGCGGCTCGGGCTCCAGGGTGGTGGTGCCGGCCAGACTGAGCATGGTCTCCAGGGACTCGATCCGCACTTCGTGCGCGCGCAGCGCGCGCTTTAGCGCCGGCCAGGCGAAGGGATGAGTGAGCAGCTTGTCGGCATCCAGGACCAGGTAGCCGCCGTTGGCGCGCGCGAGCGCGCCGGCCTTAATGAGGGTGAAGTCGGTGACCAGGGTGCCGAAGCGGGCGGTGTGCTCCACCCGCCCGACCAGGTTCTGATAGGTCGGGTTGTCCTCGTAGACCACCGGCGCGCCCTGGCTGCGGGCATGGTCGACCAGCACGTTGATCTTGTAGCGGTTGAGCTGGCGTGCCGCCTGGCCGGCCGGCTGCGGCCCCTCGCCCGCCTCTTCCCCGAGGCTGCGGATCTGCTCCGCGTTCTCCAACATGTCCCGGCGCATCGCGTCGATGTAGTGCAGCACGTCGGGCAGGTCGCGATACTTTCGACACAGCTCGGCCAGATGCTGATCCACAGTCAGTCCCGAAATGCTCAGATTCAGCTCTTTCTGGCGCTGACGCATCTCGCGCTGCCACTGGGGCTGCTGCGCGATGAGCTGCTTGAGCTCCTGTTTCAGTTCCTCGACCGCCGCCTCGATCGCCTGCTGGCGCGCCTCGGGCAGCTTGTCGAATTCGGCGGGACTCAGCACCTCGCCCTTGTGCAAGGGGGCGAGGGTGTAGCCGGAGGGGGTACGCAGCAGCGCCACTTGCCGCCCTTCGGCCTTCTCCCGCAGGGCGTCGAAGGCCGCCTCGTCACGCGCCTTCAGCTCGTCGTGGATCTCCTGCAACTGCGCGCGATAGGCCTCGCTCTGAAAGGCGGCCTCCAGCCCGGAGATGATGTCCTCCACCACCTGCTGCATATCCTGGCGCAACGCCTGCCCCATCCCCGGCGGCAGGCGCAAGGCGCAGGGGCGATGCGGGGCGTCGAAGTTGTTGATGTAGCACCAGTCGTTCGGCACCGGCCGCGAGGCGGCGGTGTCCGCGAGCAGACGGTTGACCAGCGTGCGTTTGCCGAGTCCGGTGGAGCCCAGCACGTACAGGTTGTAGCCCTCGTGGGGCATGTCGAGGCCGAAGTTCAACGCGTTCAAAGCGCGCGCCTGGCCGATGACGCCTTCCAGGTCGGTCAGTTCCTCGGTGGTCTCGAAGTGAAGCTGCGCGGGCGCGCAGGCGTGGAACAGGGCCTCCGGCGGCAACGCGGTGTCGCGGCCGTCTTGCGTGCGTGCGTGCTCCCCTCGACGGTTCGACATTGACGGCGGCGTTCCCTTCCGTGGCGTAGCCCTGCCCAGCAACATAGCAGATGGGCCGAAGCGTGCGGCGGATTGCGCGGGGCATGCAACTGACTAAGCTTCGCGGGTGGAGCAAGCCATGGATCGGGGAGGCTACATGCTCATTCGAACGCTACATCGGATCGGCGGCGGCCTGTCGCTCGCCACCGGCGCGCTGTTACTCGCCCTGCCGGGCACGGCGGTCTTCGCCCAGGCACTGGGCGACGGCGCCGGCGAGCCGGCCGCCGACGGGTACTGGGGGGAACCGCCGCCGAGCACCGAGGCGGAAGGGGATGCCGGGGCCGGCGGTTGGGACGAGGGGGCGGACACCCTGCCGGAGGAGCCCACCGGCGAGCAGGATCAGATGCGGGTGCCGTTCAGCGGCGGCCTGGACCCCGCGCCCGGCACCGAGCCCTATGAGCCGCCGAGCTATGCGACACCGCTACCCGAGGCCGAAGGCCCGGCCGACTATGGCGCGCCCAGCTGGGTGCCGGGCGGCGCCGAGGCTTACCCGGCGCCGGGCTCACTGGGCGGGCCGGGCACGCCGGCGATGCCCGACCCCATGGCGCCGCAGGGGAGCGACCCCGGCGAGACGGCCCCGGATGGAGACGCCGGAATGGCGACGCCCGGCGCGCCGCTCGGGGGCGATCCGCCTGCGGGCGGCCAACCGGGCGGGGCCGGAGACGCACCCGACGGGATGGAGGCACCGGGCGGAGACCCGGCAGGCGGTGCGTCTGGCGAGGACACGTTGCCCCGGAACCAACCGGCGGCGCCGTCCACCGAATCGTTCGACTTCGGCCCCTGAGGCGTGTCGCACCCGCCTCAGGAGCTGTCGCCGGAGGCGCGCTGATCGGGCTCGCCGGGGTGCCCCTCGGGCGCGGCCGCCAAGGTGCGGGTCAGCGCCTCCAAGGTGGGCGGCTTGACGAGGTGCTCGTCGAAACCGGCCTCCTTGGAGCGCGCCCGATACTCCTCCTGCCCGTAGCCGCTGACGGCGACTAACCGCGCGCCACTGCCCAAGGCCGCCCTTAGCGCGCGCGCCACTTCGAAGCCGCTGATGTCAGGCAGACCGAGGTCGGTGAGCACCACGTGGGGCCGGAACGCCTGCGCTTGCGCAATCCCGTCGTGACCAGTGGATGCGATCCGCACCTCGTGGCCGAGCGTCGCCAGCAACATCTCCATGGATTGCGCCACGTCGGCGTTGTCTTCGATGAGCAGCACCCGGCGGGGCGCCGCGACCGGTAACGCGGCGCTGCACGCGGCGGGGGGCCGCTCCAGCTTGGCGAGCGGCAAGGACAGGACAAACTCGCTGCCTTGGCCGAGACCGTCGCTGTGCGCGGCCACACTGCCGCCATGCATCTCGACGAGGCGTTTGACCAGATTGAGACCCAATCCCAGCCCGCCGCCCGATCGATCGAGACTCGCGTCGGCTTGTTCGAACAAATCGAAGATACGTGGCAAGTAGCTCGGCTCGATGCCGATGCCGCTGTCACGCACGCGGATGTTCAGCCGATCGGCGTCGCGCTCGAGCGAGAGATGCACCGTCCCGCCGCGCTCGGTGTATTTCGCCGCATTGTCGAGCAGGTTATCGACCACCTGGACCAGGCGACCCTCGTCGGCATCGACGACCAGCGCCTCTTGGGGCAGTGCCACCTCCAGGGTGACCCCGCGCGCTTCGAAACGCGGCCGCGCATGGTCAGCGCTCCGGCGCAGCACTGCGCCCACCTCGACCGGGGCCCGGCGCAGCTGGATGCGGCCGCGATTGATGCGCGCAATGTCGAGCAGATCGTCCACCAGATGAGTAAGGTGCGCCGCCTGGCGCTCGATCACGCCCGCGGCCCATGCCACGCGGCCGCCCGGCTCCACGCCCTCCATGCGCAGCACCTGCACGGCATTGGCGATCGGCGCCAACGGGTTGCGCAACTCGTGCGCCAGCATCGACAGGAACTGGTCCTTGCGCCGGTCATTCTCCCGCAGGGCCTCCTGCTGACGCTTCTGGTCGGTGATATCGGTCGAGATGCCGCACACGGCATAGATGTTGCCCTGTGCGTCGCGCAGGGGGAACTTGGTCGAGACGTAGGTGCGCGACTCGCCATCGATTTCCGCGCTCTCCTCGAAGTCGTGGGGCTCGCCCGACTCGATGACCTTACGATCGTTGGCCTGCATCTGAGCGACGGCCTCGGCGGGCAGCGCGCGCTCGCGGTCCGTCAAGCCGAGCAGTTCGTCGGCGGTCGTCTTGAACAGCTCGAGGTAGCTGCGGTTGGCCAGGATGTAACGGCCCTGCAGGTCCTTGATGAACAGCACCACTGGCGAGTTGTCGATGATGGCCTGTAGCCGCGCCTCACTCACCCGCAGGGCCGCTTCGGCCTGCTTGCGTTCCGTAATGTCGCGTTCGATGGCGGCCACCGCCGTGACCCGCCCCTCGGGATCGCGGATCGGCGCGGCACTCAGCAGGATGTCGATGAGGCGCCCGTCCTTGTGCCGGCGGACGGTCTCGTAGCCGTCGATCGCCCGCCCGGCGCGCGCTTCGTCAGATATCCACGCCGTCTCCGATTGGCGGCCGGGGGCGGTGAGGCATTCAATGGAGGCGCCCACCATCTCCTCGGCGGTGTAGCCGTACACGCGCTCCGCGCCCGGATTCCAGCTCGTCACCTTGCCATCGAGATCTTTGGTAATGATCGCTTCCTGGGCGGTGGTGACGATGGCGGCCAGGTGGGCGTCGCGTTCGTCGAGGCGCCGACGCTCGCTGAGATCGACGATCACCGCCGATACGCCTTCGATCTGCCCGCCGCGGCGCACCGGGAAAAAACGCACCCGGAGGAACCGTGTGCCGGCCTTCGCGAGCGGCACGTCGCGCTCGAACTCCACGGTCTCACCGGCGAGCGCCCGCTGGAGCTGCGGCTCGATGAACCGGTAGGCCGCCTCCCCCACCAACGTCTGCACGGGCCGGCCGCAGATCGCCTCGACAGGCTCGCCGAACCACTGCGCGTAGCCGGCGCTGACGTACCGATAGCGCAGGTTCCGGTCCAGATAGGCGAACAGCATGGGCGCCGCATCGGTGATCCGCCGCAGCAGATCCTCACGGTCCTCGATCTCGCGCCGGCTCTCGCCGACCGAGAGCATGCTGGCGCGCAGGCGCAGCACCAGCAGCACGATGAGGGCGGCGGCGAGGTAGAACAGCAGGATGCTCGCCCACAGCTCCGGCGGCCCGAAGGCCATCTGGTCTCGCGACGACAAGAACAAGCTTTCGGCCAACAGGCCGCCGACCAGCAGCGTGAAAACCGCCGGACCGACGCCCGCGTACAGACCGACGATCGCCACCGCGGCGAAATATGTGGAAAAGGTAACGCCTTGGCCCAGATAGGGATCCAGGACCCAACGCAGCACCGTGGCCACCACCAGCGCCGCCACGGCCAAGCCGTACCGCGCGAGGGGCCGCTGTAGTGTTTTCATGTTCCGCTCCCTGGTCCGCCGACCGCCATCCGCGCCGGCGGCCGGGCCTCGGCGGCGACGCCGCCGGAGGTGGGGATATGGTGTCATTCGGGATGCGCCATTGCAAAAACACGGCGCGCCGGGCGTACGACTGGCCAAGGCGGCGGGCACGCCGCGCGTACCAATCAGAAGATCAGGATCGGGTAACCCGCGGCCGCCAAGGCACGCAGGCTCGGCCGGCCGGCGTCTCGTTCACCCCGCGTTGCTATGGCTAAGCACGCTGCTACAATCACTTAGACTCGATTTGCCGACATCGAACATTGCTCCGGAAGCGCGATGGCGGCTTGGTTCCACCAGGTTCAGCGAGGCCCCCCCACCCGGTACAGAACATCCGAAAACCCGCCGCCGCAAGAAACCGTCGATAGAAGAAAGCGAGGTAGCCGATGAACAAGCCCGTCCTGTCCCCGAGCGCATCCCGAGACGCCTCCGGTCAGCTACAGGCGCTGGAGGCGCTGCTTGAACTCGCCGAGATCCGCTTGTACGGATCGCGTCCCTGGGACATCGAGCTCCACACGCCCGAGGTGGCCGCGCGGGTGTTCGCGGGCGGCAGCCTCGCGCTCGGCGAGAGCTACATGGCGGGTGAGTGGGATGTCCCGCAACTGGACGAATTCTTCTTCCGCCTGCTGCGCGCCCGCCTCCACGCGCGCGTGCATCCGCTGCGCCTCGCGTGGCACGCGCTGCGGGCCCGCTTGGTGAACCTGCAGACGCCGCAGCGCGCAGCCCAAGTGGGCGAGGTCCATTACGACCTCGGCAACGACCTCTACCGCGCCATGCTCGATCGCCGCATGACCTACACCTGCGGCTACTGGGCCGAGGCGCGCACGCTCGACGAGGCGCAGGAGGCCAAGCTCGATATGGTCTGTCGCAAGCTCGGCTTGCGCCCCGGCATGCGCGTGCTCGACATCGGCTGCGGGTGGGGCAGCTTCATCAAGTACGCCGCCGAGCATTACGACGTCGAGTGCCTGGGCGTAACCATCTCCAAGGAGCAGGCCGCGGTCGCGCGCGAGGTATGCGCCGGATTGCCCGTCGAGGTACGCCTGCAGGATTACCGTGACCTCGCGGGGCGCTACGACCGTATCGCGAGCATCGGCATGTTCGAGCACGTGGGGCGCAAGAATTACCGTACCTACATGCAAGTCGCCGCGCGTTGCCTGAAGGACGACGGGCTGTTCCTGCTGCACACCATCGGCAAGAACCGCCGCAGAAACGTGCCCGACCCGTGGCTGGACAAGTACATCTTCCCCAATGGCGACCTGCCCTCGCTGGACCAGATCGCCGAGGCGGTGGAGGACCTGTTCGTGATAGAGGACCTGCACAACTTCGGCGCCGATTACGACAAGACGCTGATGGCCTGGCATAGCAACTTCGAGGCGGCTTGGCCGCAGCTCGCCCACTACGGCGAGCGCTTCCGCCGCATGTGGCGCTACTACCTGCTGTCCTGCGCGGGTGCGTTCCGCGCGCGCGCGGTGCAGCTGTGGCAGCTGGTACTCGCCAAGCCCGGCCTGCTCGGCGGCTACCGGCGCCCGCAAGAACGCCGCACCTGACGACGCGCGGGAACGCTCCCGCGGCGCCGCCCCCTTGCACCTCGGGCGGCAGGGCCATACAGTTGTAAGCAATCAATCGCTTTCAAAGGGCCATCATGCGCAAGTCGAGCGAGGAGCGCCGCGAGGAGATCGTGCAGGCGGCGCTGGACCTGGCGGGCGAACGCGGGGTGAAGCAACTCACCACGCAGGCGATCGCGGAAAAGGTCGGCATAGCCCAACCCACGATATTTCGCCACTTCAAGACCCGCGATGCGATCCTGCGCGCGGCGCTGGAGTGGATCGGCAAGAGCCTGCTGGCGGCGCTCACCCCGATCCTGGCGGGCGGCGGGCCGGCCGACGCGCGGCTCAGGCAGCTGCTCGCGCGTCAGCTCCAGTTCATCAGCCGTCGCAAGGGCTTGCCGCGCCTGTTGTTCTCCGAGCGCCTGCACCTGGAGGATCCGCAGCTGAAGGCGGTGGTGCGCCGCATCATGGACGCGTACACGGCGCGCGTGGCGACCCTGTTATCCGAAGGGGTGGCCGAGGGGCGCTTCCGCGCGGATCTGGACCCGGAGGAGACCGCGCGCCTCATCGTCGCGCTGGTGCAGGGTCAGGTCATGCGCTGGTCGCTGACCGATTTCGATTTCCCGCTGGCCAAGCAGGGCGAGGCCTTGTGGCGCCTGCTGGGACCTGCCTTGCTGGCGCCCGGGGTCGCGTCCGATGAGTGATCGCACACCACCGCTGTCCCGCGCGCAGCGCATCGGCGCGGGTGCGCTGCTGTTGCTGTTGGCGTTGTGGGTGGGCTTGGCGGCCGCCCAGCGCATCGGCGACCGGCTCGACCCCGTGCCGGCGCGCGAGCGTCCGCCGCTGGCGGTAGAGGTGGTGGCCGTCCAGAGCCGCCCCTTGAGTGTGCAGCGTCATTACAGCGGCAGCGTGGAGAGCGACGTGCGGGCCGTGATCTCGGCGCGCGTGGCCGGCCAGGTCGCGGAGGTCGCGCACCGCGAGGGCGCGCGCGTGCGCCAGGGCGAGCCGCTGGTGCGCCTGGACGACACCGAGCTGCGCCACGAGCTCGCGCGCCTGGAGGCGGTAGCCGAGCGGCTGGCGGCGGAACTGCGCCACGCGCGCCAGGAACTCACGCGCGAGGAGGACCTGTATCGGCGCGACATGACGCCCGAGCGCGTGCGCGACGAGGCGCGGCGGGGGGTGACCGTGCTGGAGGGCCAGGCGCGCGAGAATCAGGCCGCCTTGGCGGCGGCGCGCACGCGCCTCGCCTACACGGTGGAGCACGCCCCCTTCGACGCGGTGGTGCAGACCCTGCACGCGCAGCCGGGCGAGTTCGCGGGCGCGGGCCGCGCCCTCATCGAACTGGTGGCAACCGAGCCGCTCAAGGCGGTGTTCGCCGTGCCGCAGCGGGACGCCGCCGCCCTGCAGGCCGGCTCGCGCGTCGAGCTCACGGTCCCCGCGCTGGACGGCACGTGGCCGGCCCGCGTCGACCGCGTGTACCCCGCGCTCGATGCCGCCACGCGCAGCGCGACCGCCGCGGCGCTGTTCCTCGAGGCGCCGCCCGGGCTGCGCCCCGGCATGGCCGTCACCGCCCGCGTCGAGTTGGAGTCGGTGGACGCCCTCGCCGTCCCTGCCCAGGCGGTGCACGGCAGCGCCGGCGACGCCTGGGTCTACATCGTGGAGGACGAGGTCGCGCACCGCCGCGGGGTCGTCACCGGTCCGACCCGTGACGGCCTGACCTGGATACGCGAGGGCGTGGAGCCCGGCGCCCGAATCATCGTCACCGCCGACCCCCGCCTGCGCGACGGGGAAGCGGTGCGCGCGACGGAAGCCCGCTGATGAACTGGCCGCAGTGGGTGCTGCGCTACAAGCACGCGGTAATCGCGCTGCTGCTTGCGGTGCTGGTGCTGGGCGTGCAGGCGCGTTTCGAGTTGCCGGTGCAGCTCTTTCCCGATACCGACCCGCCCACGGTGACCGTGATCACCGAGTATCCCGGCATGGCGGCCGCCGACGTGGACGCGGAACTCACCAAGCTGCTGGAGGAGGAGGTCGCCAGCATCGACGGCGTGGTGCGCATCGCCTCCAGCAGCCAGGCGGGGCTGTCGGTGGTGCGTGTGGAGTTCGTGTACGGACGCGAGGCGGCGCTCGCGGCGGTGGACGTGCAGAACGCCATCAGCCGCATCCGCCGCCAACTCCCGACCGGCATCGGCGAGCCGCAGGTGCTGGAGTTCTCCACCGCGGACAAGCCCATCGTGACCGCCGCGCTGCGCGGGCACGACCTCCCGCTGACCGACGTGCGCGAGCTCGCCGACAACGCGGTGCGCGAGCGCCTCGAGCGCGTGCCGGGCGTGGCCGCGGTCGACGTGTTCGGCGGCTACAAGCCGGAGCTGCACGTCGCCCTGCGGCGCGACCGCCTGGAGGCCTATGGGCTGGACATGGACCGTGTGGTGCGCGCGCTGGCCGATTGGAACCTCAGCGCGCCGGGCGGGCGTGTGCGCCACGGCACGCTGGAGAGCGTGGTGCGTTTCGACGCCCCCATCCGCGGGGCCGAGGACGCCGCGGGCATTGTGTTGGTCGCGGACGGCGGGCGCCGGGTGCGCGTGGGGGATGTCGCGGACGTGCGGCTGATGCCGGGCGAGGCGCGCGCCGCCTACCGCCACAACGGCGAGCCCGCCATCGCGGTGCAGATCCTGAAGCGCGGCGAGGCAAACACGGTGGAGGTCGCGCGCGCGGTGCGCGAGGCGCTGGCCGAGCTGCAAGACGCGCTGCCCGCGCTGGAGATCGCGATCGCCGATGACGACTCGGTATTCACCGAGCACGTGATCGCGGACATGACCCGTACGGTGATGATCGCCATCGCCCTCACCGTGCTCATCGTGCTGCTGTTCCTCGCCAATCTGCGTCAGGCCGCGATCATCGGCCTGTCGATCCCGGCCGCCTTCCTCGCCACCTTCGGCCTGATGCAGCTCGCGGGGCTGGACCTCAACATGGTCACGATGTCGGCGCTCATCCTCGCCATCGGCCTGCTGGTGGACGATGGCATCGTGGTGCTGGAGAACATCCACCGGCACATGGACGCCGACAAGCCGCCGCTGCAGGCGGCGGTGGACGGCACCGCGGAGATCTTGACCGCCAAGCTCGGCGGCTCCCTGACGACCTTGAGCGTGCTCATTCCGCTGGTGTTCCTGGGCGGCTTCGTGGGGGAGCTGTTCCGCCCGCTGGCCCTCACGCTGGGCTTTGCGCTGAGCGCCTCGTTCGTCATGTCGGTCACGCTCATCCCGCTGCTCGGCGCCTACTGGCTGAAGCCGACGAGCGCGCGCCCCAAGCGCCCGCTCGCGCTGCGCGTTGATCGCACCCTGCACGGCACGCGCGTGTTCTATCTGGCCGGCCTGCATGCGGCCATACGCCACCCGGTCGCGACGCTCGTGCTCGCCCTGCTGCTGCTCGCCGGCTCGCTCGTCATGCTGCGCGTGAACGGCAGCGAGATGCTGCCGCGTTTTGACTCCGGCAGCTTCCGCGTGCTGGTCGACCTCGCGGCGGGCAGCACCTTGCAGGACACCGCGCGGGCCGCGGCGCAGGTCGAGGCGCACCTGCTCGCGCAGGACTACACCACCGGCGTCAGCGTGCGCATGGGCCACGAGCCGGCGGCGCGCGCGCTCGGCGACCGCGGCGCGATGGCGGTCAACCAGGCCGAAATCACCGTCAATCTCACCCCAAGGACCGCGCGCGCGGTGAGCCAGTGGACCATCATGGATCAGGCCCGCGACGTGCTCGAAGCCATCCCCGGGGTCACGTTAGGTGCGCCCAAGGAGATGGGCGGCACCGCGCGCGCCGGCACCGCCGCGCCCATCGTGGTGCGCGCGAGCGGTACCGAGCCCGCCGCGCTGGACGCGATCGCGGACGCCCTGCTCGCGCGCCTGCGCGACGTGCCCGGCATCACCGACCTCTACAAGGACTGGGGCGTGGATACCCCCGAGCTGCATGTGCGGCTCGACAACGAGCGCGTCGCGGAGTTGGGCCTGACCGGCGTGCAGGTGGCCCAGGCCGTGCACCGCGCCGTGGACGGCCAGGTGGCGACGCCGTTTCGCCAGCCCCTGCGCCGCGACCTGCAAGTGGTGGTGCGCTACGCCGAAGGCGATCGGCGCTACGCCGAGCACCTGGAGGACGTGATGCTGCGCACACCCGTGGGCGCGGTCCCGTTGCGCGAAGTCGCCGCCTTGGAGCATCGCTTGGGGCCCCGGGTGATCACCCGCGAGGACGGTCAGCGTACGCTGGAGGTGCTGGGCTTCCATCTCGGTCGCCCGTTGTCCGAGGTCGTCGCCGACGTGCAGGCGCGCCTCGCCGCGTATACCCCGCCCCCCGGCTACACGGTGGTGCTGGCCGGTGAGCAAGAGGATTTCACCGAGGCGCAGGCCCGCATGGTGCGCGCCATGGCCTTCGCCGCGCTAGCGGTGTACCTGCTGCTGGTGATCCAGTTTCGCAGTTTCCGGCACCCGGTCACCGTGATGAGCGCGATCCCCTTGCAGTTCATCGGCGTGGCGGCGGCGCTGCTGATCGCCGGCAAGTACGTCTCCATGCCCGCGCTGCTCGGCATCATCCTGCTGGTCGGCATCGTGGTGAACAACGGCATCATCCTGCTCGACTTCGCGAATCAAAGACGCGCGGCGGGTCGCGCCTTGCAGGACGCCATCGCCGACGCGGTGGAGGCGCGTTTCCGTCCCATCATGATGACCGCGCTGTCCACCATCGCCGGCATGCTGCCGCTCGCGCTGGAGATGGCGGTCGGCGCCGAGCGCTTCTCGCCCATCGCCACCGTAATCATCGGCGGCGTGGCGGCGGCGACCGTGCTCACCCTGGTGGTGGTGCCCAGCCTGTACGTGCTGCTCGAGCGCCGCCGCGCGTCGGAGCCAGACGGCGAGGGCGCGGGCGCGTGATCCTGCGCACGGTGCACGCCGTGGCGGGGGCGCTGGTGTTCGTGTTGCTGCTCGCGTTCTTGGGGACGACGGTGGTCGCCGAGTTGTTGCTCACGGAGCAGGCCTTGGTGTGCGTCAAGCGCGCCATCGCCTGGGCCATGGCGCTCTATGTGCCGCTGCTCCTGCTCACCTGGGCGAGCGGCGCGGCCCTGGGGCCGGCGGACGATCCGGTGGTCGCGCGCAAGCGGCGGCGCACGCACCTCGTCGTGGTGAAAGGCGTGGTGGTGCTGGTGCCCCTGGCGATCTTTCTCTACCTGCGCGCGCGGGCCGGCGCGGTCGATGCCCTGTTCTACACCGTGCAGGCCGCCGAGCTGGTGGTGGGCGCGGCCAACGCGGTCCTGGTCGGACTGAACATCCGCGACGGCGTGCGCCTGCGCGCGCGGGATCGCCGGCTCGGCGGGCGGGCATGAACCGTTGGGGATGACTCCCGATATCAATTCAAACCACGAGAGGAGATCTAACGATGCGTAGCGGATTAGTCATGGCGTCGGTGCTGGCGGGCGCGTTGTGGACGGCGAGCGCGGCGGCCGCCGAGCGCCCGAGCTTCCAAGCGGTGATGCAGGGCCTCGCGGCGGACATGCAGCGGCTCAGCCAGGCGATCTTCATGGAGGACTTCCCGGCCATGGCCGAGGCGGCCGAGGCGGTGGCCGATCACCCGAAACCCGCGGACCAGGACCGGCGCCGCGTGATGGCGGCGGTGGGCCCCGACGTGGAGCGCTTCCGCGCGTACGACCACGCCGTGCACGAAGGCGCCGAGCGAATTGCGGAGGCGGCCCGCGCCACCGACATGGACGGCGTGCTGCGCTATCACGCGCAGGTCATGCAGGGCTGTGTCGCCTGCCACAGCACCTTCCGCGGGCGCATGACGCAAGCGCCGGCGCGCTAAGCGGGCGGCGCGCCACCCGCGCCGGATGTGCAGCGGCGCTGCGGGCGCTCCGACCGCAGGCCCAGGGCGCGCCCGCCCGCCGCGCTCAGAACACCGGCACCAGGTGGTAGCCCTGCGCTTGGTAGCCGACGAGCGAAATGAAGCCGTCGCGCACGACCTTCAAGGCGGGCAGCACGGTCTCGTTGTCCACCCCGAAGGCGCGCGTGGCCACGTCGCAGATCTCCTGGCGCACCCCCAGTTCATCGAGGGCCGCCACGTGCTCGGCTATGGCCTGCAGGGCGTTGGCATGGTCGAACGCCACCTCGTCGGTGGGCTCGGTGGTGAGATAGGGCACGCTCGGGCCGATGTAGACCAGGACGAAGTCCGGCTCCACCCCCTGATCGCGCATATTCGCGTGCGTGCCGCGGATCACCTCCAGGTAGAAGGCCAGCTTCTGCGGCTCACCGATATCCACCAGGAATACGCCCTTGCCCACTTTTAGGTCCTGCAGGGCAGCCGCATCGTTGATAGATGCGCCCTGCGCGGCGGCCGCCGCGAACCACAACATCAACAGGACGAAGGTGTACCGCGTCAGCCTTTGCATCTCAGGTTCTCCTTTGGTTGTCCGTCTCTCAGGTCCAGCAGATTGCAGTGCGTCTTGCGCGTCACGCGGCAAAGCGCATCGCCCGGCACGCAGTCATACGCGCAGGCGAGCGCCTGCAGGGCCTGCCAATCCACCGGGGCGTAGGCCGCGGGGGGCAGGTTGGGCTGGTGGTACACGCAGCCCCGGCACAAGGGATCGGTCTGCTCGGCCACCGCGCTCATCCGTGCTTGCGAATGAAGTAGTGCAGCACCTCGCCCTCCTGGCTCTGCCCCAGCAGCGCATGGCCGGTGCGCGTGCACCAGGAAGGGATGTCGGTGCGGGTGCCGGGGTCGGTGGCGATGATGTGCAGCACCTTGCCGGCAGTCAGCGTTCGCATGGCCAGGTTGGTCTCCACGATGGGCATGGGGCAGCACTTACCGGAGGTATCGAGGATCTGGTCGGGCTTGTAGGGCAGCATGGCGAGCCTCCTTTGCGTCTAGAAGTACTGGTAGTGGTCGGCCCGCGCGGCCTTCTCGTTCAGGAACCACGAGGCGCCGACGATGCCCTCAGCCTCCGGGATCAGATTGTTCTGATCTACGCCGAAGATCTGCGCCGCCAGGCTGCAGCCGTAGAAATTCACGTTGTCCGTCTCCTTGAGCGCCTTCTACACGTCGTAGATGTCCGGCGGCAGCCCGGCCTTGGCGACCTGGGCGCGCACCCACGCGTCCTGACCGGCGTGCTGCCCGTCGACCTTCAACTCCCGCGCCCCCGTCTCGGTGAGCGCGCGCACCGCCCAGTTCACGAACAGCATGTGGACCTCGGTGCCCTCCGCCGCCTGCAGATAGGCGAAGGCGAGCGGGGTGAGGATCTTGTCGTACGCGTCGTCGCGCACGACGATGGCCATGGACTTCATGCGAGCCTCCTTAGAACGAACGTTCGTTCTAGTCGTTGGCGAAAAAAAACGGCTAGGCCGCGACCGCGCGCCAGGCCGCCTCCCACAGCGGGTCCAGATAATCCTTCAGCGGGCGCTCGAGCAGCCCGTCCAGATGCAGCGACACCATGCGCAGCGGGCCGCCGAACAGCGCGCTGGCGGCCACCACCGGCTCCATCTCGCGCACCTCACCGCGCGCCATGCCGGTGCGCACCATGGCGCGCATCTGGGCAAAGGGCTTGGAGGAGCACACCGGCGAGCCGCCCGAGATGAATTCCTGGTGCTGCGCGCGCAGCATGTAGGCCATCACCTGTGGTTCGGCCGTGGCGATGTCCAACAGCAGCGCCACCACCGCCCGGCAGCGGTCATGGGTGGTCGTGTGCTCGGCCTCGATCGCGTCCAGTGCCGCCCCCATGCGCGCCACGAGTTGGTCGTAGAGGGCCTTGGCGATGCCCTCCTTGTCCTTGAAGTGGTGATAGATCGAACCGATGCTGACGCCCGCGGCGCGGCCGATGTCGTGCACCGAGGTATTGAAGTAGCCGTGCTCGGTGAACAGGCGCAGCGCGGTGGTCAGCACCAGCTCCGGGGTGCCGGTGCTCTGCGCGGTGACGTGTTTGACTTTGGCGTCCATGGCCCCAGACTAGAACGAGCGTTCGTTCTAGTCAACCCCCCGACCGGGGGGCTGCATCGTTCGCCTACTCCGTCGCCAGATCGTCCAGGATCGGACACTCCGGCCGATGGTCGCCGTGGCAGTGCTCGGCCAGCTCCTGCAGGGTATCGCGCATGGCGCTTAACTCCGCGATCTTGGCCTCGAGTTCGGCAATGTGCGCCAGCGCGATGCGCTTGACCTCCGCGCTCGAACGGCCGCGCTCCTGCCATAGGCTCAGCAGCTGCTGGATACGCTCCATGGAGAACCCGAGGGTGCGGGCACGCTTGATGAAACGCAGATTGTGCAGGTCGCGCGCCGAGTAGGTGCGATAGCCCGCGTCGGTGCGCGTCGCCGGCCGTAGCAGGCCGATGCTCTCGTAGTAGCGGATCATCTTGGCGGTCACACCGCTCGCCTTAGCCGCATCGCCTATGGTCGTCATTTCGCCCTCCCGGTCCGTCGCCCCGCCTGGAGGCGGCGGGGCCGTGCGGGGACCTCAAGTACATCGTTGGATCCATCCTACGCCACCGCCCCGCCCTCATTCGGCCTGCGCCACGCGGACGGGCACGAGTTCGTGGGAAGCCGTGCGGCCGACCTCGGCCGCCACCGGCGCCTGGAAGCGCCGCAGCCGCAGCGCGTTGCCCACCACGCAGACGCTGGAGGCGGCCATGGCCCCCGCCGCGAGCGCGGGCGAGAGCAGGATGCCGAGCGCCGGGTACAGCACGCCGGCCGCCACCGGGATCAGGCTGGTGTTGTAGGCGAACGCCCAGAACAGGTTCTGCTTGATGTTGCGCAGGGTCGCCTTGGACAGCGCGATGGCGTTCGGCACGTTGCGCAGGTCCCCCGACATGAGGATCACCTCCGCCGCCTCGATGGCGATATCGGTGCCCGTGCCGATGGCGATGCCCACGTCGGCCTGGGCGAGCGCGGGCGCGTCGTTGATCCCGTCGCCCACGAAGGCCACCCGGCGCCCGCCCTGCTGCAGGCCCTTGACCGCGGCGACCTTGCCCTCGGGCAGCACCTCGGCCACCACCTCGTCGATGCCGAGCCGCCGCGCGATGGCCTGCGCGGTGCGGGCGTTGTCGCCGGTGATCATCGCCACCCGCAGGCCCTCGGCGTGCAGGGCGGCGATGGCGGCGGCCGTGGTCGGCTTGATCGGATCGGCCACCGCGATGACCGCGGCGAGGCGGCCGTCGACGGCGGCGTAGAGCGGGGACTTGCCCTCGTCGCCGAGCCGCGCCGCCGTCGATGCGAACGCCCCCACGTCGAGACCTAGCTTGGCCATGTAGCGGTCCGCGCCCACCTCGACCCGGCGCCCGGCGACGTGCGCCGCGACGCCGAATCCGGGCTCGGCCGCGAACCCCTGCGCCTCGGCCAGCGCCGCGCCATCCCGGCGCGCCGCGTCCACGATCGCCTCGGCGATGGGGTGTTCGGAGTGCCGTTCCACGGCGGCCACCAGCGCCAGCACCGCCTGCGCGTCGTAGCCGTCGGTGGTGGCGAGGTCGGTCAGTTCCGGCCGCCCCTTGGTGAGGGTGCCGGTCTTGTCCAACGCGATGATGCGAGCATCGCGCAGGGTCTGCAGCGCCTCGCCCTTACGGAACAGTACGCCCAGCTCGGCCGCCCGGCCGGTGCCGACCATGATCGAGGTCGGCGTCGCGAGCCCCATCGCGCAGGGGCAGGCGATGATCAGCACCGCCACGGCATTCACCAGCGCGAAGGTCATCGCCGGTGCCGGCCCGAACAGCAACCACACCCCGAAGGTGAGCGCCGCGAGCGCCATCACCGCCGGCACGAATACCGCGGTGACCCGATCCACCAGGGCCTGGATCGGCAGCTTCGAGCCCTGCGCCTGTTCCACCAGGCGCACGATCTGCGCGAGCAGCGTGTCGGCGCCCACGCGGGTGGTGCGCAGCGTCAGGCTGCCGGACTTGTTGATGGTGCCACCAACCACCTGGGCGCCGGCGGCCTTGGCGACAGGCACCGGCTCGCCGGTGATCATGGACTCGTCGATGTAGGAGCTGCCGCTCACGACCTCCCCATCGACCGGCACCTTCTCGCCCGGGCGCACCAACACCGTGTCGCCCACGCGCACCTCCGCGACCGCGAGGTCGCGTTCCTCGCCCTCGCGGATCACCCGCGCGGTTTTGGCCTGCAGGTTCATCAGCCGCGTGATCGCCTCGCTGGTGCGGCCCTTGGCCAGCGCCTCCAGGTAGCGGCCGACCAGGATCAGCGTGACGATCACCGCCGAGGCCTCGAAGTACACGTGCACCGAGCCCGCCGGCAGGATGCCCGGCAGGAAGGTCGCCACCACCGAATAACCCCAGGCGGCCGAGGTGCCCAGCATCACCAGCGAGTTCATGTCGGGCGCCCCCCGCGCCAGCGCCGGCGCGCCCTTCACGTAGAAGCGCCAGCCCGGCCCGAACTGCACGATGCTCGCCAGCACGAAGAACAGGTAGTAGAGGTTCTGCTGGCCGAGGGTCTGCACCTGCCAGTGGTGGAACGGCGCGATGACGTGCGCGCCCATGTCGAGCACGAAGATCGGGATGGTCAGCGCCAGCGCGATCGCCACCGAACGTTTGAGGCGGCGCAGTTCCCGGGTGCGGGCCGCGCGCTCCCGATCGGGTTGCCCGGCGGCATCGCCCACCGGCTCCGCCTCATAGCCGGCCGCTTCCACGGCGGCGACCAGCGCCTCGACGCCGACCACGCCCGCGATGACGCGCACGCGCGCCCTGCCGGTGGCCAGATTGACGCTGGCGGACACCACCCCCGGCACCGCGCTCAGCGCCTTTTCGATGCCGCCCACGCAGGAGGCGCAGCTCATGCCCCGCACGGCCAGCTCCAGCGCGTCGGTGCCCACCGCATAGCCCGCCGCCTCCACGGCGTGCACCACCGCGGCCAGCCCCGCCCCGGGCCGCTCGAAGGTCACCTGCGCCCGCTCGGTGGCAAGATTCACCGACGCGGCCGCGACGCCGGGCACGCCCCGAATCGCCTGCTCGACGCGCCCGACGCACGAGGCGCACGACATGCCCTCGATAGCAAAGGTGCGGGTCTGTGCCCCGCCCTTGGCGCGCGTCACCGCAGGGACGGCCCGGTAATCCCCTAGCTTGTTGGTAGCCATGTTGGTTCTCCCGTTGTTGTCCGGCATGGGAGCAACCGTAGAGCTTCCCACCATGGGAAGGTCAAGGGGCTTGTGGCGGTGCCCGCCCTGGAGCACTCAAAACGCGCCGCCTTATCCGGCGGCGGCACGCTCCAGGGCCGCAATGTCGAGCTTCTTCATCTGCAGCAGGGCGCTCATCACGCGTTCAGCGCGCTGCGGGTCGCCGGTCAACAACTCGGTCATCCCCTCCGGCACCACCTGCCAGGACACGCCGTACTTGTCCGTCAGCCAGCCGCACTGCTGCGCCTGCGGGTCGCCGCCCTCGCCGAGGCGCGCCCAGTAATGGTCCACCTCCTCCTGCGTGGCGCAGTGGACCTCGAACGACACCGCCATGTTGAAGGCGAACGCCTGCGGGCCGCCGTTCAGCGCGGTGAAGCGCGTACCGTCGAGCTCGAACTCGACGGTCATCACCGAGCCGGGCGGGCGGCCGTGGATCTCCTGGCCGGCCTCGCCATAGTGCGTGGTGGCGAGGAGGCGGGCGTTCGGGAAGATGCCGACGTAGAAGGCGGCGGCCTCCTGCGCCTGATCGTCGAACCAGAGACAGGGCGAGATGCGTGTGCTGGGCATGACGTTTCCTCCGGTTGGTGCGCACCTGACAGGATGTCGCACGAGGTCGCGCGCAATCGACAGCGCAGCGCGAGGGCGACACACCTAAGCTTTGATCGAATGCCAGGCAGGAGCCAAACCGATGAGCGAACCCAAATCCCTACTGATGGTGGTCACCACCCATGACCGCATCGACGACAGCCACCCGACCGGGCTGTGGTTCGAGGAATTCGCCGCGCCGTATCGGCTGTTCCGCGAGCGCGGCTACCGCGTCACGGTGGCCAGCCCGCGCGGCGGGGCGGCGCCGATCGACCCCAAGAGCGCGCCTGAGGATCCCGACGCGCCCGAGGCCCGGGCGGCGCTGGATGCGCTGCGCGACACCCGGCCGCTCGCCGAACTCGACCCCGCCGCCTACGACGCGGTGTTCTTCCCCGGCGGGCACGGCACCATGTACGACCTGCCCAACCCCACCGTCGGGCGCGTGGTCGCGCAGTTCGCGGCGGCGGACAAGGTGGTCGCCTCCGTCTGCCACGGTCCGGCGGCGCTGGTCGACGCCACCCTGCCCGACGGCACGCCGCTGGTGCGCGGGCGCAAGATCACCGCGTTCACCGACGCCGAGGAGCGCGCCGTCGAGCTCGACCAGCGCATGCCCTTCCTACTCGAGACACGCCTGCGCGAACTCGGCGCGCGCTTCGAGCCCGCGCCCGATTGGGCCGAGCACGTGGTCGTGGACGGCAAGCTGATCACCGGGCAGAACCCGCAATCGAGCGCGGCGGCCGCCAAAGCGGTGATCGAGTTGTTGGACCAATAGGGCTACGGCGCGGCGACGGCGCACGCGAAGGCGTCAGCGCTATCGCCCCAGCCGCTCCTCGTCCAGAAAACGAAAGACGTGCATCAGCGTGGCGGCGGGCGCCTCCTCCTGCGGCATGTGACCGATCGCGTCGAGGATCACCAAGCGGGCGTGGGGCAGCGCCTCGTGCAGCTGTCGACCGACTTCCAGCGGAACGATGCGATCCTCGCGCCCCCACAGCAGCAGCACGGGCGCCTCGATGCTGGCGTAGCGCGCGGGCAGCGTGTCGAGGTCACTCGGTATGATCTGGCGCGCGGTGCGGAGCAAGGCGTGCCGCCCCGCCGTGCTCTGCAACGTGGCCGCATACTCGTCCACGGCCGCATCGCTGACAAGATCGTTGTCGTGGAACGCGCGGTTCATAATGGCCCGCACCTGCATGCGCGCGGGCAACAGCCGCATCCCCAGGGGGGCAACCAAGGGCGTCTTCAGCAGCTGGATGAAGACCGGCAGCGGCTGTTCGTAGCCGGTGCTGCCGATCAGGATCAGGGCCGCGAGCCGGTCTTCCTGCTGCAGGCGCAGGGCCGTCGCCAGGGCCACACCCCCGCCGAACGAGTGCCCGACCAGGATCACCTCCCCCAGGTCGAGGCGCGCGAGCACGTCCAACACCAATGCCGCCTGGTCGTACACCGAGTAGGCGTCGTCGCGCGGCTTGGGCGAGTCGCCCGATCCCTTCAGGTCGAGCGCGATCACCTGACCGCGCCGCGCCAACGGCTCTGCCAGATGGCGCCACGTGTAACGGCTCGCGCCCAGCCCGTGGATCAACACGATGGGCGTGCCGCTGCCCTGCGCCTCGTAAGCGAGGGTCTCCACGCCCGGGTCCACCGCACGCGCGAGAAACTCATCGACCGTCGGCGTCGGCTCGCGCATCACGGCGCAGCCGGTCAGCGCCGTCCAGAGCCACAGAATCAGGATCGAAGCGCCGGCGTCGCCGATCCGTCGGCGGTTCGCTGTCGTTATCAAGCCGGGCTTGATCGCCCGCCGCGTCATGGAGAGGTTCGGCATCGACGCGCTACCGGCACCGGTGGTACTTCGCGTCGATCCGCTACCTCAGTCGACCGGTTCAGCGTCCGTGACGTTGAAGCTGCCGTCGGGCTGCATCAGCACCTCCATACGCACCGCCTGGCCCTCGTCGAGTTCCTCGAACACGGCCATGTCCGCGACCGGAAAGTCCATGGTCATGGCCGGCCAGTCGAACTCCGGCACCGGACCATGAACTACCGTAACCAGCCCCGCCTCCCTGTCGACCGCCTGCAGGGTGCCTTCAACCGTGGCGCGCCCGCCCCCGTGCATGGGCATCTCGCCCTCGTGCATCGGCACCTGCGCGTGCAACATGCCGCGGTCCGCTGTGGCCGTATCGGCGGCCTCCGGCGCCGCATGCAGTGTGGCGGCGGGAGCCGCCGCCAGAGCAAGGGCCGCGACGGCGGCGAACAGGCGCTTGGTGTCCCGGTTCATGATCGTCCCCTCCCGGTTTGGTCACTGGCACGGTCAACCTTGATCGTGCTGCTCGCAGGGCGCGCGATACTCCTCCGGCACATTCGGCGGGCAGATACCGCAGCGCTGATTGCCCGGCACCGCGAAGTCGATCTTGCGCGGGTAGGGCAGGTCGAGGCCGTCCATGATGGCGACGAACTCCTCCAGCGACTTGCCCTGTCCGAGGCGGGGATTACGCGCCTTCTCCTGCGCCACCGTGGTGACGAAGCGCCCCTCGTAGTCGTGGCCGGGATAGATCAAGGTCTCGTCCGGCAGGCTGAACACCTTCTCGTGAATGCTGCGGTACAAGGCCTCGGCATCGCCCGACTGGAAGTCGGTACGCCCGCAGGCCTCGATCAACAGGGTGTCGCCGCTGAACAGCATCTTGTGGGTCCCGGTATCGACCAGGTACATGAAGTGATGCGCGGTATGGCCCGGTGTGTGCAGCGCGTGCAGCGGGATGTTGCCGATGCGGAACTCCTGGCCGTCCTCCAGGCCGATATCGGCGCAATCGGGCTTCTCGATCGCCGGGTAGACCACCTTGCAACCGGTGCGCTCGCGCAGGCGGTGCGCGCCGGTCAGGTGATCGGCGTGGATATGGGTGTCGATGGTGTAGCTGAGCTTGAGCCCCAGTTCATCCAACACCTTGAGGTCGCGATCCACGGTGTCGAGCACCGGGTCGATCAGGGCGGTGGCGCCGGTCTCGGTACAGGACAGCAGGTAGGTGTAGGTACTGGAGTCCGGCTCCAGGAGTTGGCGAAACAGCATGGCGTGCCTCCGGGCGTCCGCAAAGAAAGACCCAGCCGTGCGGTCCGAGCCGACCGCACAACCTCACTCCCTCAAGCGTAGACGCCACAGCCCACTCCCTGCAGCGCAGGCGTCAGTGGCCGCGCATCATCGGCTGGGCGATGTGGCGCACCGGCGCCTGCACCGTCTTCTCACTCCCGTCCTCGAAGGTGAGCGTCACGGGCACCTCGGTGCCGGGCTCCAGCACCTCGTGGAGCTCGATCAGCATGATGTGCAGGCCGCCGGGCTGCAGGAGCGTGCGCCCGCCCGCCTCGATGTCGAACCGCTCGACTTGGCGCATGCGCATCATGCCGCCGTCGTGAATGTGGGTGTGCAGCTCCACGATCTTCGACACCGGGCTGGCGGCCTCCACCACCGCATGCGCGCTATCGCCGCGGTTCTCCAGCACCATGAAGGCGGCCGTGTTGGGTTGCCCGGGGGGCATCGCGCGCACATAGGGGTCCAGCACCTCGACGTCGTCGGCCGCACCGGCGGCCAGCGCGGGTACGGCGGCCGCCACCAGCAGCACGGTCAACAGGGGACGCAATAGGGTCTTCATATCGGTTCCTTTCGGGTTTGGTCAGGGAATCAGGCGTCGCCGCCCGCCAGTGCGGCGCGCACCGCCGCGGCCACCGCATCCGGCGGCGTGCCGTGCGCAAGCACCTCGCGCAGGCGACCGTCGGGCGCGACCACGTAGGTGTACGAGGTGTGGTCGACGAGGTAGCCGGTGGCGGAGTCGCCCTCGTGGATCTGGTAGGCCGCGCCGTAGCGGCGCGCCACCTCGTCGATGACCTCCGGCGTGTCGCTCGCGCCCAGGATGCGTGGGTGAAAGTAGCCGGCATAGGTCGCGAGGCGCTCGGGCGTGTCGCGCGCGGGGTCGACGCTGATGAACACGCCCGTTACCTGCGCCGACTCCTCGGGCGCGAGCAAGCTCAAGCCTTGCGACATGAAGGCGAGCGAAGTCGGGCAGACGTCGGGGCAGTAGGTGTAGCCGAAGTAGATCAGGACGACTTGGCCACGCAGGGCCTGCAGCGCGAGCGGACCGTCGGCGGTACGCAGGGTGAAATCACCGCCGGCGGGCACACCCGCGACATCGAGTTGCGCATGGCTCGCCGGCGGCTCGGCGGCGGGTTCCCACACCACCAGCACCCAGACCAGTGCGACCGCCAGCGCCACGGCCAGCACGAGCAGGGCACCTTGCTTCCGGGCTCCTGTCAGCATCTATCTCTCCCTCCCCTTGAACGCTCAGCGGCGCGTGGTCTCGAACCGGAACGGCGCCGCGACCGGGCCCTGCGCCGTCTCCAACAGCACCTGCACTTCCCAGGTCATGCGCTCGGTCACGCACACCGGCAACATGCCCGTTCCCGCATAGAATCCCGGTGCCCTCTCGGTCAGAGGCACGCGGTTGTAGCCCATGAACATCTCCACCCCGCTGAAATCGACGGCGACCGCCGCGGGCTGTACGCCCTGCAGGCGCACCTCCAGCGCGAGCGGCTGCAGCATCTCGATGGGACGGGGAGCGAGGGACAGTTCGAGGGTGCCGCCGTAGGGCAGCGGCGTGCTACACGGGGCGCTGTGCAGATCGCAGTCGGGGTCCAGCGGCGCCAAGACGCCGGCCTGCTGCGGGGCGAGCAAGACCCGCCCCTTGAAGCCGAGGGCCAACAGCAGGGCGATGCTCAGCATCGCGACGATCCACACGAGATGGCGGGTGTTCGACACCGATCGAAGTCCTAGCGCTCCAGGGCGTGCAGCGGTCGATGGTGAGACCGCCGAATAGCCCTACGGTTCATAAGCGTATTCTAATATTCCGCATTATGCACGCTTTATGGCCGGGCGCTAGCAGGAGCCGGGTGGAGCCGGCGACTCGCGGGCCGGCGTGTCAGAAGCGCCGACCGGCGCCGATCTTCAGTACCCACGGGTCGATGTCCACGTCCACCGTGAGATCTCCCGGTCCGCCGCTCGCCGTGGCGGTGGTGTCGATGGCCATGTAGTACGCGGTCGCGCCGAGGAACCAGCGCTCGCCCAGGTCCACGTCCAGCCCCGCCTGCACCGACCATCCCCATGAGTCGTCCAGGCTCAGGCGGTCGTAACCCGCGTCGCGCAGCTCGCCACGGGTCTCGCTGTCGAAGAAATAGGTGTAGTTGATACCGGCGCCGACGTAGGGCCGCCAGTTGCCGGGGGTGGGAAAGTGGTACTGGAGCGAGAGCGTCGGGGGCAGATGCTTGGTCGTGCCGATGCGACCGGGTACCACGCCGGCCAAGTCGCCGCTGCTGTTGATGTCGTGCCTGAAGGGTGTGGCGGCCAACAATTCGAGGCCGAGGTGGGGGCTCATCATGTAGGTGAGGCTGATACCGAACGCCGCTGCGTCGTCGACCGAGACGCCTTCGACGCCCAGCGGTCGCACCTCGCCGCTGTCGTCGTTCGGCAGCACCCAGGTCGGCCCCCAGCGGAGCAACCAGTCCCCTCGGTCCAGGGCCAGCGCCGGCGTCGTCGCCAACACCAGGCAGGCCCCGGCGCCCGCTGCGAATGCCTGTTTCATGATGAGCCCCCTAAGCGCCGGCACGTCGGCGTATCGCATGGAGCCTAGTCAAGCCGCAGCGCGCCTTCCATGTGGATCATCCGCCACCTGCGGGCGCATGCCTTGTCTCAGTCGGGCTCGCCGATGTCCTCGTTCCACAGCTGGGGATGGCTGGCGATGAAGGCGTGCATCACGTCGACGCAGGGCTGGGCGTCCAGGACTTCCAGCGCCACGCCGCGGGCGCGCAGCCAATCCTCTTCACCGCGGAAGCTGCGGTGCTCGCCGATCACGACCTTGGGGATGCCGTAGAGAAGAATGGCGCCGCTGCACATGGCGCAGGGCGACAGTGTGGTGTAGAGCACGCTGGCGCGGTAGACCGCGGCCGGTAGCCGCCCGGCGTTCTCCAAGGCGTCCATTTCGCCGTGACGGATCACGCTGCCCGCCTGGATGCGGCGGTTGTGCCCGCGCCCGATGATGCGCCCCGCGTGCACCAGTACCGAGCCGATCGGAATGCCACCCTCCTCGGCCCCGCGCCGCGCCTCGTCCAGCGCGGCCTGCATGAAGGCGTCCACGACTGCCGCTCCTCCTTATCGACGCACGCGGTGCGCGCGGATCACCGCCGCGCAGGCATGTCAGATGTCCCCCGCGGGCCCCGGTCCCTGTACGCCCCGGATGCGATCAATCGGCCGCAGACTGGTTTGCACGCCGTCGCGCAGGGTGTCCAGGTTGGACGCGAAGGCCGCCACGAACTCCCGCGCATACTCGTCGCGCAACGTCTCGTGCAGGGCCTCCACGCTCGCATGCAGGGCCTGCTCCAGGTCGGGCCGGTTCAGCGCCTCGTCGGCCCGCAGCAGGCCCCATTCGGTCACCAGCGTCACCGTCGTGAACACCGCCACGCCGCAGCCGATCGCGAGCGGCCCGGTGCCCGCGCAGGCGGCGCTGCCGCTCGCGGCGGTGCCGCGGCTCGCAAGGCGGGCGGCGGCCCGCCCGCTGGCCGCCCGGGCATTGGCGCGGGCGATCGCACCGCGGGCAAGCAACGCCCCCGCGCCGACCCCGGCACCGACCTGCACCGCGACCGGATCGGCCCCAAGGCTCTCGGTCAACTGCGCGTGCAGGCGCTGGTTCACGTCGATCGCCTGCTGCCCCTCGGGCAGCGGCCCCTGCTGGCGATAAGGCGCCAGCTCCTGCGCCAGCCAAGCCAGCCAACGGCGTTCCAGGGCGGAGAACTCCGCGCTGTAGCGGGCGCTGAGGGCGCGCTCCAGCGCGTCCAGTTCACGCGGCCAGGCATCCGGCGGAAACAGACGCACCGTGACCGCCTCGGCCAGCTTGTCGCCTGTGTCGCGCGGGTACGGCATGGCTGCCAAAAAGCGCACCCCGACCCCCGGCGCCGAGTAGTACCAGTCGGCAAACGTCGGCACCCGCGCATGCACGCGCGCGAACAGGGCATCGAGCTCCTGGTCGATGCCCTGTTCGATGCGATCGAGCGCCTGCGCCTCGGCCTCCGACAGCCAAGCCGGGCGGGCACGCGCCAGACGCTCCAGCTGGGGCTCGGGGACCAGATACACCTGGCGGTCGAGCTCGACCGCGACGCGCTCGGGCGCCAGCCAGTCCCACGGCTCTTCCGCGGCAAGCGTCCACAGCAGCACGCCCATCACCGCTACCACCGCCAGCAGGTAGCGCAGGGTATGCCGGTTGGCGTCAGGGGCCGGCGGGGGCGGTTGTGTCGAACTCGCGATAGCCATGTCGATAGACTACATGAGTCAGGGCCTGACTGAGCAGCAGGTAGGGCCATACGAACAGCCACTCCTGCACCAGTACCAGTAGCCAAGCGACGACCTGCAGGGCGGTTCCCGGCAGGCCCTCCAGCCAGTGCTGCGCGAGCCAATGGCGCGCGCCGTCCAACGCGGCCGTCACTTCCAGGGCGTGCTGCAGCAGGCCGCTCTCCGCCTGCTGGCGGGCGGCGTAAAACTGCACCGCCTCATACAGCGTGACGCGGCCGAGGTCGGCGTAGGGCTGCCACAGCGCCCAACTCGCCAGCACCAGCAATAGCGCGACGCCCGCCACGCGGCGCAGCGCGCCCCCGGTCGCCATCGGCAGGAGGCGCGGCGCGGCGTGAACGGCGAGATAGCGCTGCAGCACCCGCCAGCCCAGGACCCATACCGGCACGAACAGCACCAGCACGATCCAACTCGCACTCGGCACGCCGCGCGCCAAGGACAGGAGCAAGGCCAAGGAAAGGGCGGCGGCCACGAAGACCTGACCGAGCAGCATCAGCCCGCCGCCGCGCAAGCGCCACTGCCAGGGACTGTCCTCGCGCAAGTAGACCGCCAGCCACGCGCGGCGCACCGCCCGCCGCCGGCGAAACAGGATCGCCAACATCGGCACTCCAAGCAGCACCCACAGCGCCACCACATAGCCGGTACCCAGCGCCGGCAGCGCCCGCGCCGCCCACAGCAGCACGACGATCAGCCCGAGCAGCCCCAGCATGAGCTGCAACTCGAGCGGTTTCACCCACCGCTGCATCGCCATCCCCTCATCGGCATACGCGCCCCCCCAACGCGCCCTCTCCCCGGACGATCCTACAGGATGTCGGCGCTAGCGCGCGCCGCCCGGCACGCGCCCCTCGCCGGCAGGGTAAGCCCCCGCGGGCGCACGATATTTGTGCTATGTCGCACAAATCGATTCGCCGACGGTTGACGCGAACCGCCGCAAGGATTGGGATGCAAGTCGCAAGCGGAAAGAGACCGTCTATGGACTTCAAGATCGAGACCATCAGCCTGAGCGGCACCGAGAGTGACCCCCCGAAGGCGCGCGCGCGCGCGGGGCGCCGGATCATCGCCTCGCTGGAGCAGACCCATCACCACGTGCCCGGCTACCAGCGCCTCAGCCTCTTCGACAACAACGTCCTCAAGCTGGAACGGCGCGGGCGGCGTTCCGGCACGACCTTCTACCTGGACCTCGGCTTCATCGAGCCGGTACCCGACCGGCAGCTGCATGTGCCGATCAACTACATGCTCGTGACCCTGGCGGCGCTCGGCGCCTTCGCGTTGCTCGCCTGGCGCGAGGGATTCGGACTGACCCAGACCATCTGGGAGCTGGCCGCCCTGCTCTCCACGGTCGCCGCGAGCGCGCTGGCCGCGGGCTGGATGGCGTGGCGGCGCTACGCGCGCCGGGCCCTGTTCCGCACGCGCCATGGCCGGGCGCCGCTGGTGGCGCTGGTGGAGAACCATCCCGACAAGAACGAGTACCAGGCGTTTGTCGCCGCGCTGGGCCATGGCATCGAGCAGGCCCTGGCCCGGTTGCCCGCGGATCCGCAGCGGTTTCTTGCCGCCGAACTCGCCGAACACCGACGTGCGGTAGAGGCCGAAGCCCTGAGCGGCGAGGATTACGAGGCGGCCAAACACCGCATTTTGGCGTGCCATACGCGCCCTTTCATGTTGCAACGTAAGCCGCGCCCCGAGAGCGACCCGGCCGACGCGTACGAATTGCAGTCGAGCGCCTGAGCTCGCCTCGTTAGTGGCGCCGGCGATGGCCGGCGCGCCCTGCCCCTGCTCCGGCTAGAGTTAGTCGCTGGAAGAGACGGTCGCCATCCGGAGGAACACCATGGCCCTGCCACGCTGGATCATCCTCACCGTCGGCGCCCTGGCGCTGCCGGCCGCCGCGGACGAAATCACCTACCGCACGCACGTCGCGCCGTTGTGGGAAGCGCGCTGCGCCGCCTGCCACGGCGCCAAGAGCCCTTACCTCGGCGAGTTCGAACAAGACGAGGAGCGCTTCGTCGCCTTGGGGCAGGGCCCGCGCATGGACAGCTACGCCGACCTCATCATGTTCGTCGGCTGGCCCGACACCGGCGCGTTGATGCGGCGGCTGGACGACGGCCGCAACCGGGACGACGGCGAGCCGGGCAACATGTACGAGCACTTGGGTGATGACGAGGCGGAACGGCAACAGAATCTCGCCACGTTCAAGGCATGGGTGGGCGGCGACGAGGCCTGGACGCTGAAGCGCTGGCGCGACATTTCGAAAGAGGAACTGGACCGCTTGGCGGTCCCTTACTAACGGGGTGGTCCGCGATGGATCCGCAGGGCCGGCACCTTGGGCGCCCGGTACGCCGCTGCCAGAACCTCCCGGGACAGCACCTGCACGCCGGAATGCGCGGAGGCTTCTCGGCCAGTTTTGTCGCGGCTGGGCCGGCACCCTCGCCGGCCTCTACGCAAGGGCGTCGGCATGCGGAGCACCCGGCGCAGAACCAAGGCGAACATCGCTCAGGCGGTGAACGCGGTTGCGGCCCGGTTGAGCAACACCTCCACCGTTAGCCGCCGCCCCTACATTCGCCCGGAACGGCTCGGGCAGTACGAAGCCGAGGAACCGTTCACGGACCGGCCCGATTTCGCTACGCCCGCGCGAGGACCTGGCCGGACGCGCACCCGAGGAGCACGCGGTACTCGCCTGCGCAAGCGGCGGCAAGCCTGAAGCGGCCGGCCCGCGCGGGCCGGCCTCAGGGGGCCGTCAGCGACTGTGGCAGCGATTGCTTGTATTCGCGCTCGACGCGCTCCATCTCTGCCTGACCGTGGGCCAGCTTGTTCCGGCCATCGGCGACATTCTGGTTGCCTTCCCGTTCGAGCCGCTCCGCCGCGGCACGCGCCTCGCGTGCCTCTTTGAGTTGCTGCTCGCCGTGCGCCATCTGCGCTTCCCCTTCGCCGACCAGCACCCTGGCCGCTTCCCACTGCTCGGCGAAATCGCTCGCAATGCCGGCCCGTGCCCGCATCTCGTCCGCCACGGTTGGCTCGGGCTCCGGGCCCGCACAACCCCCCATCAGCAACGCCAACGCCAGTCCCGCTGCCATGCGCTTCATGTCACTTCTCCTAAGGGTTGATTCCCCTTGAGAGTAGTAGAACCAGCCGATGCACACCGGTCACCACTAGGACCCCGGCGCGCGGTTTACGGCCCGTCATGGCGAGAACAAGATCAACGGAGCCTGAAACAGACAGTTCACCGGGCAAAGAGTCGAGCTTATCGCCCGAAAGACCGGCGCCGCAGCCGGCATCGGCCGCGCCACCGCCTTCTCCCATGCCGGTGCCCATCTCGCGCTCGCGGCCCCTGACCGCCCGCGCGGCGGTCGCCGAGGAGATCCGCGCTGGGTCGTGAAGCAGTGGCGAGAGAATTCGATGGCGGAGGGGACTAATACACAACGCGAAGCAGCGAGTCTCGTTTTTATCTCAGCCACCGCGACGCGGTTGAAACGGGCGGCACGTCCTCGTGTCGGACGGAGCCTCTGAATACCGTTCCCACAGGGAAGGACCCAGAAATCCATCCTCGATTTCCACTTAGCTCCGTGATCAATGACTTGCAGCCGTCGATGACGGCGGCACATCCCTGTGCCGCGGGAAGCCTTGAATTGATCAGAGCTTCCCTAGCGGTGGCCGGGCGGCACCTTGCCCTGCTTGGCCAGCCCCGGTGGGTGCCCGTGCGGGTGGCCGTGGCCATGATGCTTGTGCTTGTGCTCATGCCCGTGCTCATGCCCGTGCCCACCGTCGGGCTTGACCACCGTCGCGGGCGAGGACGAGGACCCGGCCTTGCTGCCGATCGCCGCGCCGGCGGCACCGCCGATCGCGCCACCCACGATGGCGCCGTCACGCCCGCCCATCTCGTAACCGACGGCGGCACCCGCCGCGCCGCCGATGGCACCGCCGATCGCCGCCTCGGTGGTGTTCCCCGCCAAGGCCAGACCCGGGGCCACCAGTCCGGCCAGCAACGCCGCCTGCAGTAATTGTTTTTTGATCATGTTCTTCTCCTGGTCGGCAACGCGTCACCCAGCGGCGCGTGCACTCGTCCCATCATAAGTGAGGCCCCTGCGGGCGAAGCGTGACCGGTATCACGCACCCGCTCCTGAAGGAGGGCTTGCGCCGTGGCTGGTCGAGGTGGCGCCGAGAACCGCGGCGTCGGGGGCGCAATGGTTATGCACGGTGGGCGGACTACGCTAAGGATTAGCGCGCGCGTCAGCTTGCATCGCGCGGTCCCCTTCGGCGCCCGCGCACCCAGGCATCGACCAAGGATCGCCCCCGTGCCCTCCGGAACTCCGCCGCCGACACCCTCCGCCGACCTGAACCCGCCGCTGCCGAGCGGGGCCGGATTGCGCTACGTCTGCGACCGCGAGGCCGGCATCGTGCGCGTGCGCTGCGGGCGCGGCTACACCTACCGCGACGCGCGCGGCAACAAGGTGGCCGATACCGAGACCCTGGAACGCATACGCGCCTTGGCCATCCCGCCCGCCTGGACCGAGGTCTGGATTTGCGCCGATCCCTGCGGGCACCTGCAGGCCACCGGCCGCGATGCCAAGGGTCGCAAGCAGTACCGCTACCACGCGCGCTGGTCGGAGGTGCGCAACGCGACCAAGTTCGAGCGCCTGGTGGCGTTCGCGGAGGCGTTGCCTGCGGTGCGCGCACGCATGGAGGCCGACCTCGCCGGCCCCGGCCTGCCACGCGAGAAGGTCATCGCCGCGGTGGTGCGCCTGTTGGAGGCGACCGCCATCCGCGTCGGCAATGCGGAGTACGCGCGGGAGAACGCCTCCTTCGGGCTCACCACGCTGCGTGACCCGCACGTGGACGTCAGCGGCGCGACCATCGCGTTTCACTTCCGCGGCAAAAGCGGCAAGGTGTTCGACCTCAGCCTGCAGGACCGGCGCCTCGCCCGCATCGTGCGCCGCTGCCAGGAGCTGCCCGGTCAGGAGCTGTTCCAGTACCTCGACGCGTCCGGCGAGCCGTGCGTGGTGAGCTCGACCGACGTCAACGACTATCTGCGCGCGACCATGGGAGACGATTTCTCGGCCAAGGACTTTCGCACCTGGTCGGGCACCGTGGCCGCTGCCGAGGCGCTGCGCCGGCTGCACGCGGACAACCCGAAGCGCGTGAAGAGCAACCTGGCCGAGGCGGTGAAAGCGGTGGCGGAACAGCTCGCCAACACGCCCGCCGTGTGCCGTCGCCACTACATACACCCCGACCTGCTCGAGGCCTACGAGGCGGGCGTGTTGTTCCATCACCTGCCCCACCCCGCGCGGCGCCGCCCGTCCTCGGGACTCACGGCCGAGGAGCACTGCGTGCTGATCTTTTTGCGCAAGCGACGCGCGTAAGGCGCAGCGCGTACAGCGTGGCGGCCGGCGTGCGAGCCGCGCTACCGCAGGCTTCGATGAGTAGGCGCGACAGGTATGCCGCGTGATCGAGGTCTGCCAGACTTTGATCACGACGCGCCGCGCTGATCCGGTGCGCGGCGCGCCTGGCCTGAGAGCGCTGACAAAGCGTTATCCAGGTCCTCCCGCGGCACAGGGATGTGCCGCCGTCATGACGGCCGAGACCGAGCGGGGCTGCAGCCCCGCTCGGCCATGCCATCGGAGGGCATGCCCGTGACCCAGAGATCGCCCTTTGCAGAACTACCGCTGCCCGCGCACTTCGATGCGCGGCGCGCCGGCGAGGTGTGGCGTGTGCCCTACGAGGAGCGCGCGCGGGAGGCGCGCGCCTGGGCCGCGCAGCACGCCGTTGCGCGCGCCACCGAGGACCACACCCGCATCGCCCTGGTGCTGGTCGACGTGCAGAACACCTTTTGCGCGCCGGGCTTCGAGTTGTACGTCGGCGGGCGCTCGGGCACCGGCGCGGTGGACGACACCCGCCGGCTGGCGGAGTTCATCTACCGCAACCTGCCCCACATCACCCGCATCGTGCCGACCATGGACACCCACCAGACGGTGCAGATCTTCCACGCCGCGTTTCTAACCGACGCGGCGGGCGAACCGCCGCCGCCCTACACCCTCGTCTCCGTCGACGACGTGCAACAGGGGCGCTGGCGCATCAATCCCGACGCCGCCGAGGCGCTCGGGCTGACCCCGAGCTACGCGCAGCGTCACTTGCAACATTACGCCGAGCAACTGGCCGCCAGCGGCAAGTACGCGCTCACCGTGTGGCCCTACCACGGCATGCTCGGCGGCATCGGCCACGCGCTCGCGTCGCTGGTGGAGGAGGCGGTGTTTTTTCACGGCATGGCGCGCATGAGCCAGCCGCATTTTCATGTCAAAGGCAGCAACCCGCTCACCGAGCACTACTCGGTGCTCGGGCCCGAGGTGCTGGACGGTCCCGACGGGCGCGCCATCGCCGAGAAGGATCACGCCATGGTGGACGAGCTGCTGAGCTTCGACGCGGTGGTGATCGCGGGGCAGGCCAAAAGCCACTGCGTCGCCTGGACCATCGCCGACCTGCTGAGCGGCATCGAGGAACAAGACCGGGAGCTCGCCCGTCGCGTGTACCTGCTCGAGGACTGCACCACGCCGGTGGTGATACCCGGCGTGGTCGACTACACCGAGGACGCCGACCGGGCGTTTCGCCGCTTTGCCGAGGCCGGCATGCACGTGGTGCGCGCCAGCGTAGCCATGGCGGACTGGCCGGGCTTGGCGCGCTGAGCGGCGGCCGCGGTCAGCGCGCGGCCAGGGCGCGCGCGTGCAAGGCGAGGTGTTCGCCGATGAAGCTCGCGATGAAGTGGTAGCTGTGGTCGTAGTCCTCCTGCATGCGCAGGTTCAAGGCGATGCCGCGCGCCGCGCAGACCGCTTCCAGGTTCTGCGGATAGAGCTGCTCGGCCAGAAACTCGTCGGCGGTGCCCTGATCGATCAGGTGCGGCGGCAGCTCCGCCCCGGCGCGAATCAGCTCCGTCGCGTCATACGCGGCCCAACGCGCGCGATCGTCGCCAAGATAGGCGGCGAAGCACGCTTCGCCCCACGGACTCACGCTGGGGTTGCAGATCGGCGCGAAGGCAGAAACGGAGCGATAGCGTCCCGGCGCCTTCAGCGCGCAGACAAGCGCCCCGTGCCCGCCCATCGAATGTCCGCTGATCGAACGCACCTCGGGCAACAGCGGCAGGTGCTCCTCGACCAGCGCCGGCAGTTCACGGATGACGTAGTCGTACATGTGGTAATGCTGCGACCAAGGCGGTTCGGTCGCGTTGACGTAAAAGCCCGCGCCCTGCCCCAGGTCGTAGCGCTCGGGCACGTCCGGCACGTCCGCCCCGCGCGGACTGGTGTCGGGAATGATGAGGGCCAGTCCCAGCTCGGCCGCATAGCGCTGCGCGCCGGCCTTCACGCGGAAGTTGTCGTCGGTGCAGGTCAGGCCCGACAGCCAGTACACCGCGGGTACTTCGCCGTGGCTCGCCTGCGGCGGCAGGTACACCGAGAAGGTCATGTCGCAGGCACAAGCCTCGGAGGCGTGGCGGTAGCGCGACAACCAGCCGCCGAATTCCTTGATGGTCTCGATTCTCTGCATCGAGGGCCTCTCCGTCACGGCGCCCTCAGAAGATGATCACGGAGCGGATGCTCTTGCCTTGATGCATCAGATCGAAGGCGGTGTTGATGTCCTCCAGCCCCATGGTGTGCGTGACCAGGCGGTCGATCTCGATCTGGCCGTTCATGTAGCGATCCACATAACCGGGCAGCTCCGTGCGGCCCTTCACCCCGCCGAAGGCCGAGCCCTTCCAGGTGCGGCCGGTGACGAGTTGGAACGGGCGCGTGCGGATCTCCTGCCCCTGGCCGGCCACGCCGATGATGGTCGACAGGCCCCAGCCCATGTGACAGCACTCCAGCGCCTCGCGCATCACGTCCACATTGCCGATACACTCGAAGGAGTAGTCGACGCCGCCGTTGGTCAGCTCGACAACCGCCTCCTTCACCGTGCCGCTCAGCGCCTTGGGATTGATGAAGTCGGTGGCGCCGAGCGCCTTGGCCATCTCGAACTTGTCGGGGTTGATGTCGACGCCGATGATGCGGCTCGCCTTGGCCATCACCGCGCCCTGGATGACCGATAGCCCAATGCCGCCCAGGCCGAACACCGCGACGGTGGAACCCGGCTCGACCTTGGCGGTGTTCAGCACCGCGCCGATGCCGGTCGTCACGCCGCAGCCGAGCAGGCAGACCTTGTCGAGCGGCGCGGCCTTGTTGATCTTCGCGAGTGCGATCTCCGGCACCACGGTGTATTCGGCGAAGGTCGAACAGCCCATGTAGTGGTAGATCGCCTCGCCGTTCTTCGAGAAGCGGCGGGTGCGGTCCGGCATGTAGCCGGTCCACACCGTGGCGGCGATGGACTGGCAGAGGTTGGTCTTGGGCGAGCGGCAGTACTCGCACTGGCCGCACTCGGGGATGTAGAGCGGAATGACGTGATCGCCGGGCTGCAGGGTCTTCACCCCGGGCCCGCACTCGACCACCTCGCAGCCGCCCTCGTGGCCTAGCACGCAGGGGAAGGCGCCCTCGGGGTCCTCGCCCGACAAGGTGAAGGCATCGGTGTGGCAGACGCCGGAGGCGACCACCTTCAACAGGACCTCGCCTTCCTTGGGACCTTCGACATCGATCTCTTCGATCGACAGGGGTTGCTTGGGAGCCCAAGCCACTGCGGCGCGCGCTTTCATGATCGATCGGCCTCCGTGCTGAACGACGTAGGGCACCAGCCGGCGCAGCCGCCCGACACGCCTTCGCGCATCACGCGCGGGCTGTCGCGACCGGCCGACCGGGCGCCTCAGAGCATAGCAGCCGACATACCGGCCAGCCGGGCGTGCCGCCCCTACAGCCGCGCGATGTACTCCACCATGCGGCGGCGCATGGCGGCATCGGGCAGCCGCCCGCGCGCGGCGCCCATGTTGTCGATCATGTGGCGAACGCGGCTGGTGGCCGGCGTGGCGGCGGTCACCGCGGGATGCGCGATGACGAACTTGAGGAAGAACTGCGCCCAGGAGTGGGCATCGAACTCCGCCGCCCAATCGGGCAACTCCCGGCCGCGCACGCGCTCCCACAGCCGCGTGCGCCCGAACGGGGCGTACACCAGCACGCCGATGCCGCGCTCCGCGGCGAGCGGCAAAATGATCTCCTCGGCGTGCCGGTTGTCCACCGCGTAATCGGTGCCGATGAAGTCCAGCGGCTCGCGGCGCATGACGTCGATCAACTGGGCGTACTGATCCTCGAAGGTGGTGGTGACGCCGATGTAGCGCACCCGTCCCGCGGCCTTGAGCTCCTTGAGGATCGGCAACTGGGTGGCGAGATCCCCCACGTTGTGCACCTGAATCAAATCGATCACCGGCGTCTTGAGGCGCGCGAACGAGTCCTCGATCTGCGCCCAGGCCGCCTCGGGGTCGGCCTTGCCGCCGCCGCGCGGCGCGACGTTCAGCTTGGTGGCCCAGAAGATCTCGTCGGTGAGGCCGAGCTGCTCGGCGATGCGCCCGGCGACCGCCTCCGAGGCGCCGTAGCCCGGAGCGGTGTCGAACACCGCGCCGCCGTGGGCGACCAGCGCATTCACCACCTCGCTCAAGGCCGTCACGTCTTCGCTGCGCGCCACCTGCGCGAAGGTCGCCGAGCTGCCCAGACCCACGACCGGGATCCGCTCGCCGCTGGAGGGAATCGGCCGGGTAATCGGCGTCGGCCGCGGCGGCATCCCCCACAGCAGGCCAGGCTTGACCGCCGACGCCGAGCCGGCGATCAGCATGAGCTTCAGGTATTGGCGCCGTGTCAGCATGGCAACTTCCCCCTCTAAGAGCGCGCACCGCGCGCCGTTGCGCGCGCGGAACCGCTAGGTCCGCCGGTGCGCGCCGGCCCGCCGGCACCGGGAAGAAGGGTACCACCCCGGCGCTTTCACCCACGACCCACCTCGAGCGCCGGCCCGCGCAGCCTGGCGCCGACCGGGAGCCCGGCGCGCGCAGCCCCACCGTGACACGGCGCGGCCGGGCGAGTAGCTTTAACACGACACGCCCGCACCCGGAACCAGATGGAGGTGACGCCATGGACGCCATGAGCCCGCAAGATCGCGGCCACCTGGCAACCCTGATCGTGACACTGCTCGGCAATTGGGGGCTCAGCCTGAACGACCAGGTCCGGCTGCTCGGCATGCCGGCGGGCACGCGCGCCCGGAGCATGCGTCGGCATTTCGAGGGTGAGCCGCTGCCGGACGACCCCGGCGTCAACGAGCGCATCGAACACCTGGTGGGCATTGCCGACGCCCTGCGTACCAGCTACCCGCAGAATCCTCAAATGGGGCCGATCTGGATGAACCGCGCCAACCGCCACCTCAACGGGCGCACCCCGGTGGCGGTGATGGTCGAGGACGACCTCCAGGGCATCCTCGCGGTGCGCAAGGAACTCGACTGCGCCTTCGGGTGGAGCGTGGATGAGGCGCGCCAGGATGCCGACGCCCGCTAGCGCGGGCCGCCCCTCAAGGAGCGTCCGGCTCCAGCCACTCCAGCAGGTAGTAAATGTACTGGCCCTCGGAGGATTTGGACGGACCGAGCACGCGGGCCGCGTAGCGTTTGGCCGCAGGATCGGCCGCGGCGCGCGCCGCGTCGGCGGACGCCATCAGTTCCACACAGCCGGCGGGGAAGCGGGTGCGCGCCCGCCCCGGCATGTACAACACCGCAAACCGCGTGTCGGAGACGGTGGTGTCCGGATCGGGGGGCACGAATCCGCGCATGGCGCCGCCTCAGCCTGGTGCGCCGGCGGGCACGGGGAAGGGATACTGCCGTGCCCACGCCCGTTTGCCGGCCGGCATCTGGACTTGCAGGCGTCGCGCCGCCCGCCTCGCCGTCCTGCGATCGGAGAACGGCTGCCCCCCCATCACTTGCGTGGGACGAAACGCGCGCATGGAGCGTTCCCCGTGGCCGGCTTGATGGGCCTTGCCGCGCTTCACGAAACCGTTGGTGATCCCGACGGCGCTTTTCCCGCCTGCGCAGGCGAGCCAGTACAGCAAGCAGGCGTCCGACACCGCACCACCTCTTCTCACGCAGCGACCGGCTGCGGGCAAGTGTCCTACGTTACGACCATCCGCTCCAGCCTCGCCCACGGACCGGCGCCCGGGCGGGGCTCGATGCGTCACGCTCACGATCGCCGACGCGCTGCGCACGCTCCCGCGGGGCACCGCGCGGGTTCTTCCCTGTCCCCGCGGCTGTTATGCTCATCCCGCGCATGCGGCCGCGCCGCGCGAAGGGAGCGAACGCCGTGGAACTGAAGGTTATCATCGACGAAGACCTCTACACCCTCAACGTGCCCGAGGCGCTGGTCCAGGATGCCACCGAGCTCTTCGACCGTCTCGACCGCGACATGGACAAGGGCTGGCAGATGGGCCGCGAGTGGGTGGAGCGGCCTGGGCTGGAGGATCGGATACGGATCGTCGGCGACAAGCTGCTCTCGGCGCTGGCGCGTGAGGATCACGACCTCGGCCGCCTCATGGCCGCCTACATCCTGAACCGCGCACCCACCCTGGACACCCTCACCTTGGACACCGGCGGCGAGATCCGCAACAGCGAACTCGCGTTCCGCTGATTCGGCCACCCGGCACCATCGCCCCAAACGCCACCCAAAGCCCGCGCAGATCAGCCGCGTGTTCGTGGGGGTGCTCGACGCGCATCTCGGCGAGGCTCGGTGGTGCGCCCGGGCGCGGGCCCGATGGTGCCCGCCCGCAGCGTTGCGCCCCCTCGCCGAACGCGGTCCCCGTGCGCCGATCCTGGGATTCCTCCGCTCGCCTCCTATCATTAGGGGCGCACACAGTAGTTTAGAGGGTTCACCAGGGGATGACGGACGGGACAGGGGCCACGGGGAGGCCCCCGGGGCACGGCAGTACCCCCGGCCGACTGGAGGTATGGGGGGCGGGCGAGGGCACGCGCCTGCTGGCAACCGGCGACTGGACGCTGGCGCACTATCGCGCCCTCCACCGCGCGGTGGCGGGCGTGCGCCTGCGCGACGAACCACAGCTGGACCTCACCGGCATCGGCGACCTGGATACGGCGGGCGCCACGCTGCTGGTGCACCTACTGGGCGGCGAGCGGGTGCGCACACTGGCCGACGCCACCCCCGGCCTGTCGCGCGAGCGCCGCGCGCTGCTCCAGGCGATCGGCGAGGCGGTTCATCGCGAGGCGCCCGCCGCGCCGGCGTCGCCCCACGTGGTGATCGACGTGCTGGCCCGCATGGGCCGCGCGATGGTGGCGGTGTGGCGCGAAGTGCTGTTGCTGCTCAGCTTCATCGGGCTCATCCTGACGACGCTCGCGCGCGGTGTGCTGCAGCCGCGGCGTTGGCGCATCACCGCCATCGTGAAGCAGATGGAGGAGACCGGCCTCAACGCCGTGCCCATCGTCGCCATCCTGACCTTCGCCGTGGGCGCGGTGGTCGCCTACCTCGGCGCCGCGGTGCTGTCCGAGTTTGGCGCCACGATCTACACCATCGACCTGGTCGCCTACTCCTTCCTGCGCGAATTCGGCGTGTTCATCGCCGCCATCCTGGTGGCCGGCCGTACCGCCAGCGCCTTCACCGCGCATATCGGCTCCATGAAGGCCAACGAGGAACTGGACGCGCTGCGCACCCAGGGCCTCGACGCCATCGAGCTGCTGGTCCTGCCGCGGGTGATCGCACTGATGGTGGTGCTGCCCATGCTGACCTTCATCGCCATGCTCTCGGGCCTCGCCGGCGGCGCGGTGGTCGCGGCGAACGTGCTCGACATCCCGCTGGCGCGCTTCTTTGCGGTGCTCGCCGAGGTGCCGGTAACGGACTACCTGGTCGGCCTGCTCAAGGCGCCGGTGTTCGCGTTCCTGATCGGCGCCATCGGCTGCCTGGAGGGCTTCAAGGCCGGCGCCAGCGCGCAGTCGGTCGGCGCCCACACCACCTCCAGCGTGGTGCAGGCAATCTTCGTGGTCATCCTGGTCGACGCCCTGGCGGCGATGTTCTTCATGGAGATCGGCTGGTGAGCGCGCCCGCGCCACACGCGCCGGAGGCGCCCCTCATCGAGGTGCGCGGGCTGGTGAACCGCTTCGGCCGCGCGGTGGTGCACGCGGGTCTGGACCTGGACGTCTACCGCGGCGAGATCCTCGGCGTGGTGGGCGGCTCGGGCAGCGGCAAGTCGGTCCTGTTGCGCTCCATCGTGGGCCTGCACCGCCCGAGCGCGGGCGTGGTCCGCCTGCGCGGCGAGACCGTCGACTACCGCGGCGATGAGACGGCGGCGCTGCTCGCCTACCGCAGCGGGGTACTGTTTCAGCATGGCGCGCTGTACTCCTCGCTAACCGCGGTCGAGAACGTCGCGCTGGCCCTGATCGAGCACTTCGGCCTGCCGCGCCGCGACGCCGAGCACCTCGCGCGCATCAAGCTGGCGCTCACCGGTCTGCCGCCCGAGGCGGGCGAGCGCTACCCCGCCGAACTCTCGGGGGGCATGATCAAGCGCGCCGCGCTGGCGCGCGCCCTGGCGCTGGACCCCGACCTGCTGTTGCTGGACGAGCCCACCGCGGGGCTGGACCCCATCGGCGCCGCGGCCTTCGATCAGCTGTTGCTGACCCTGCGCGACGCGCTCGGTCTCACCGTGTTCCTCGTCACTCACGACCTCGACACCCTGCACGCGGTCTGCGACCGTGTGGCGGTGCTGGCGCAGCGACGGGTGCTGGTGGCCGGCCCGGTGTCGCAGGTGGCCGCGGCCGATGACGCCTGGATCCGCGACTATTTCCACGGACCGCGCGGGCGGGCGGCGCAAACGGCCCGCGCACCGGTACAGGAGACCCGCTGAATGGAACCGCGCGCGCATCACGTACTGATCGGTCTGTTCACCGTCCTGATCGTGGCGGGCCTGTTGTGGTTCGGGCTGTGGCTCGCCGGCGGCGGCCTCGAACGCGAAACCGACTACTACGACGTGGTATTCAGCGAGGAAGTCTCCGGCCTCACCGCCGGCAGCAGCGTGCTGTACAACGGCATCCGGGTGGGCGAGGTCGCACGGCTCGCGCTCCACCCGAACGACCCGCGCCTGGTGGTGGCGCGCATCCGCGTGCAGCCCGACACACCGGTCAGGGAAGATACCCGCGCCGAGCTTGGCCTCACCGCCATCGTCACCGGCACCTATCACGTGGCCCTGAGCGGCGGCTCCCCGCAGAGCCCCCCGCTGCGCGCCCCTGCACGCCAAGTGCCGGTCATCATGGCGCACCCCTCGCCCATCGCGCGGCTGCGCCGCGAAAGCGACGAGCTGATCGACGGTGTCGGCTCGCTGGTCCTCAAGGCCAACCAACTGCTGTCGGACGAGAACCTGGCACGCTTCAGCCAGGTATTGGAGAACATCGAACGCACCACCGGCGTGCTCGCCGAACAACAGGATCACCTGCGCGAGGGGATGCAGGGGTTGGCGCGCGCCGGCGATCGCCTGGACCACACCCTGCGGGAGGCCGCCGAGGCCATGCAGCAGGCCCAGGCGCTGCTCGGCAACGCCAACCGCCTGTTCGATGAACACGGCGAGGCGGTGCTCGGCAGCGCGACGCGCGCCATCGGCTCGCTGGAGCGTTCCGCGGGCAACATCGAGGCCCTGCTGGCCGAGCACGAGGATGCGCTCGGCGGGGCCATGGAGGGTCTGGGCGAGGTGGCGCCCGCCATCCATGACCTGCGCAGCACGCTGGCGGCCCTGCGCGACCTCACTCGGCGCATCGAGGAAGACCCGTCCGGCGCGCTGCTGCGCCGCGACAGCGTCAGGGGCTTCTCGCCATGAGCGTCCAATACCCAAGCCGCCCGTGGCGGCTGCTTGCCGCGGCCGCGCTCGCGGGGGCGTTGGTCGGGTGCAACATCCTGCCCGAGGCGCGCACCTACGATCTGTATCGCCTGCCCCCGTCCGCGGTAGCCGATGCCGGCGAACCGCCGGTGGATTGGGCGCTGCGCATTACCCGCCCGGCGCACAACGACCTGCTCGGCACGGCCAGCATCGCCGTGCTGCCGGAGGGGCACCGCCTGAGCGTGTACGAGGGCGCACGCTGGACCTCGCCCGTGCCGATCCTGTGGCGCGACCACCTGCTGGAGGCCTTTCAGAACGACGGCCGCGTGCGCCAGCTCAGCACCGACGCGGACATGTTGCGCGCCGACCTGGAACTCGGCGGCGTGCTACGCGCCTTCCAGACCGAGTATCGCGACGGCGCGCCGCACGTCGTGATCCGACTCGACGCGCAGCTGGTGGACCTCGCCGGGCGGCGCCTGCACGCCGGTCGGCGCTTCGAGGTCATCGAGCCGACCCGCAGTGCCGAGGTCCCCGCCGTGGTGGAGGCGTTCGGGCGCGCCGGCGACCGCTTGGCGGCGGCGCTCATCGACTGGACGCTGCGCGAAGGGGCCGCGGCGCACTGACCACCCTCCCGGGCGCCGCGAGCCCGCACCGAACCTCCTGATCGGCCGCCGTTTCCCGCGCTTGGCCTCGGCCGCCGCGCGCGGTAACTTAGCGCCAAGGGGGGACACGATGCTCATTATTCCGCTCGAGCGGGCCATCGACTGGCGCCGGCCGCCGGTCGTCACGGTGCTGCTGGTGCTCATCAACGCGGTCGTGTTCTTCGGCTACCAGGCGGGCGACGAGGAACGCTTCGAGCGGGCGGCCGATTACTACTTCGCCTCCGAACTGCCCGAGATCGAGCTGCCGCTGTATCTCGAGGACCTGGAGCGGCGGCGCGCCCCCCACCTCGACCGCCTGCGCCGCGCGACCGCCGAAGACGAGTACGTGCTGCTGTTCGCCATGGAGTCCGACCGCGAGTTCATGGCGGCCCTGCGCGAGTCGCGCATCGTGACGGTCGACCACCCGCAGTACGCGCTGTGGCAAGGCGAACGCGCCGCCTTCGAGCAGCACCTGCACGCCGCGTCCTACTTCCGCTACGGCCTGGTGCCGCAAAAGGCCGAGCCGGTCACCTTCGTCACCCACATGTTTCTGCACGGCGACCTCGGCCACCTGATCGGCAACATGGTCTTTCTGGTTCTCGCCGGCCTCGCGGTGGAGCTCGCGCTGGGTTCGTTGGTGTACGCCGGGTTCTATCTGATCGGCGGGCTGGCCGCGGCCGGCTTGTTCTTCGCCTTCAACCTCGGCAGCGCCGTGCCGATGGTCGGCGCCTCGGGCGCCATCTCCGCGGTGATGGGCCTGTACGCCATCCTGTATGGGCGCCGGCGCATCCGCTTCTTCTATTGGGTGCTGTTCTACTTCAATTACGTGAAGGCGCCCGCCTACATCATGTTCATCCTGTGGCTGGGCCACGAGTTCTACCAGATCATGTTCGGCGGACCGAGCAATGTCGCCTACCTGGCGCACGTGGGCGGGCTGCTCGCGGGGGCGCTGCTCGCGCTGGGCGCCAAGGCCTGGCTGCCGGGTTTGAACGTCGCCTTTCTCGATGCCGGCGCCGAACAGGAGCGGCGCAAGACGGCCTTCGCGGAGGGGCTGCGCCTGCAGGCGGACCTGAAGATCGATCAGGCGCTCGCGGTGTTCGAGGACTTGCACCGCCAAGCGCCCGAGGACGAGGAGGTACTGACCCAGCTGTTCAACGCCGCCAGCCTGAAACCGGGCAGCGCGTTGCAACATTACGCCGCCACGCGCCTGCTGGCGCGCGCGGGGCTGCCGGTGGGCCAAAGTCATGACGTGTTCCGCCGCTATCTGCAAACCACCGGCGGCAAGGTGAAACTGTCCGCACCGGCGCTGCTGCGGCTGGCGACGCGTTACGCCAAGGGTGGCTTCCCGAGCACCGCGCAGGGCATCCTGGGCGCGCTCACGCGGCGCGGCGAGCCGCTGCCTGGCATTGCCGAGGCCTTCCTCGCCGTGGGCGAGGCCTGGCGGCGACAGGGGGACGAACAGCGATCGGCCGCCTGCCTGCACCAGGCCACCAAGTTCCAGTAGGCCTTTGGGAAGGTCTGAACTTGCCTGCTAGATCCACGCCAGGCGAAGCGTGATTGTCGCTTTGCTTCCTTACGAACTCGGCCCCGCTGACAACGGAGCCCCATCCCTATGCCGCGGGAAGCACAGATGAACTAGGGGGACGGCGCGCCCTCCAGACGTTCGACGAAGGCGAGGTACTGGCGGAATTGCTCGGCCATGGCGTGGCCGGGGAAACGGCCCGCCAGCGAACGCAGGATTTGCCTGGCCTGGCGGCAGTCGTTCTTGTGTTCGCAGAGCAGTTTGGCGGCCAGGAAGTACGCGGCCGGAATGTGCTCGCTGTCGGGAAAGCGGCCGGCATAGCCGCTCAGCGCCCGCAGCGCCACGTCGGGGCGCCCCAGCTCGGCCGCCGCAGTGCCCAGCGCAAAGGTGGCCTGCGGGTCCTCCACCGCGAAACCGGGCACGCGACGCGCCACGGCGGCATACACGTCGACCGCCTTGGCGCGCTCCTTGCGCTGCATCAGCAGCGCGACATAACGGCGCGCGTGCTTGGCGAGCGCGTCCTTGTCGCCGAGCGTCAACAGCAGCTTGTGGTAGCGGGCGTGCAGCGCGGGCTCGTTGGACCGGCGCACCTCGGCCGCGAGCCGCTGCTTGGCCTCCGCCGTCTTGCCCTCGGCGAGCAGGATGTCGACGGCCTGGAGCAGGGCCGCACTGGGCGACGGCGCCGCCGCAGGGGACGCCGCCGGCGTACTGGGCGCCGCGCCTGCGCCCGCGGGCTCCGCCTCGAACTCGCGCACGCCTTCGTAACCCAGTTGCTCATGGTACTGGTACACCACGTAGCCCATCAGGTGAAACATGATCAGCATGAAGTAACCGCCGACGAAGGTGCCGACCATCAGGAACAGCCATACGGGGATGGCGTTGGCCAGTATCTCCTGGGCAACGCCGGAGCTCACCGACAGTAGGATGAGAAAGGCGTACAGCACCAAGTAGGACCAGCCGATCTGGTGCATGACGGCGGCCAGACGCAGTGGGTTGATCGCCTCGACGAAGCTTTCGGTAGTGGCCAGCACGATGACCGAGGCCGGGATCGCCAACAGGAAGAACAGCCACGCGGGGAGCGCGAGCGGCGGCACGAAGTGAGCGATCGCCACCACGGCCATAATCATCACCGCGAACACCCCGATCTGTTTCAGCGGCAGGTGGTTGCCCGAGTCCAGGTGCTTCAGGGTCACGTGCTCGGGCGTGAGGTTGCCCTGCGCGGTCGACTCCAGGATTACATAGCCGTACTTCAGGATGGCGTAGGTCACCGCCAGCGCCACGACCAGACCGACCAGCGGCAGGCCCATGAAGATGCTGATCAGCGACAGCACGGCGAGATAGCCGAGCACGCCGGGGGTGGCGGGATAGGCGAAGATGCGCGGCAGGCGCTGCCAAAACGGCTGGATGGTGTTGCCGATCCCGAGCGAGGCCAGTGCATCGGTGCACACCGGGCAGCGGGGCTCGGCCGCGTCGCCGGTAACGCACTGGCGGCAGTACACGATGCCGCAGCGGCCGCAGCGGTGACGCCCCGGCACGTCGCGATGATATTTGCAGTAGAGCTTGGCCATGCCCCTCCCCTTATCGTTTTTGTGCGCGCGGGCATCGCCGCGGTGGGGCGGCCCAAGCGTAAGAGCGCGCGCGGCGCAGGGTCAAGCGCAAAACGGCGTGTGTGTCGTCGGTTTTTACGAACTACGCGGGAGGGTAGGGCCAGTCCCGCGCCCATGCCTGCTTGGCGGCGAGGGACTTCGCCTTCAGCAGGCGCTCGGCACGCGTGGCGGAGCCGCGATCCGGAAACGGTTGCACGGCGAGGATGTCGGTGGGGCGAAACGCCCGCGTGAACTTGCCGCCCAGGCCCGCCTGATGCTGCCGAAAACGCTGCGCGAGGTTGTTGGTAATACCCACGTAGGTCTTGCCGCGCTCGCAGGCCAACCAGTACAACACCCAGGAATCCGCCACCCGCTCTCCTTCGTCTCCTCAGCAGCCGTTGCCGCCGTCACCGCCCCCAATGTCCGGCCCATCGCCGCGGCGGGCGAGCTCCGGCGCCCGAACCGACACCCAGAGCAGCACGTAAATCACCGCGAACATCACGTACATCGGCAAATAGAGCGCGTACAACGCATCCTCGGCGGCAAGATCGCTGCGCACGGTGGCGATCACCCCGGTGGCGATCACGAAGAGGACGATACTTCCGACCGCCAAGTGAGACGCCACCGCCAATGCGAGCAGCGCCGTCACGCTCTCGACGCTGCCGAGTGCACTGCGAAACACGATCCAGAGACTGATCGCGACGCCCACCCAGCCCAGCACTCTGCCTCGGTCCACGGCAAACCCCCTATCGGGAGAAAGAAACTGCTGCTACCGGTGCCCGCCACTATGCCAAGCCGAATCCGGCAAGGGAACCCGCAGGGGATCGTGTAGCGCGGCGTGGGCCGCGGCCGCAAGGCGCAACCGCAGTTCCTCGGCGGGGCTGTCGAAACGCACGCACGCCCCGTTCGCCGCCACCGCGGCGGCAAAGGCGAGCAGCCAGACTGTCAGCGCCATCACATTCGAGCGGTGCACTTGATAAGCTTCCTAAGGGAACGGCGGCGGGTCGTTAGTCGCCGTGGGATACACGATGTCAGAGAGCGGGGAGCACAACAATGTCCACCACCACCTCCCGGATGGCGCGCATCCTCGTCGGGGCGCTGACCCTCGGCCTGTCGGCCGCCGCACCGGCCGCCGCGGCCAACGTGAAGATCACCCCGCTCGGCAGCCACGACGGCGAGTTCTGTCAGTTCGATCGCGCCATGATTTTCGAGGACCCGGACGGCACCCGGCTGCTGTACGATCCCGGCCGCACCGTGGCCGGCCCCAGGGACGAGCGCCTCGGCAAGGTCGACGCCGTGCTGATCACCCACATGCACGGCGATCACGTCGGCGACCGCCACATCGCGCGCGTCAATGCGGGTGCGTGCGACAAGGTCGAGGTCCCGCACCCCGCCACCCCGGACACCAACGCGGTGAACATCGCGCTGGAGAAAAAGGCGCTGATCGTTTCCGGCAGCGAGATGCCGCAGTTCTTCGCCGGCAAGCTGGCGGCACGCGGCGGCGACCCGAGCGCCTCACAGTTGGTGCGTTTCGGGGCCTCGCGTCAGGTGGGCGGCGTGGCGATCACCACCGTGCCCGCGGTGCACTCCAACGGTATCGCCGGCGCGATGGTCGGCGGCGACCTGGGCCACCTGTTGGACAGCGCGGGGCTGACGGCTTACGCGGGCCCGGCCACCGGCTTCGTGCTCACCTTCTCCAACGGCCTGGTGGTCTACCTCTCGGGCGACACCGGCATCACCGCGGAGCAGGATACCGTGGTGCGCGGACACTACGGCGCCCGGCTTGCGGTGATCAATATCGGCGACACCTTCACCACCGGCCCGACCGAGGCGGCCTACGTCATCAACGAGCTGGTGCAGCCCGCGGCGGTCATCCCCTCGCATGCCAACGAGGCGGCGACCAAGAACGGCAGGGTAATCGCGGGCACGCGCACGGCGCGCTTCATGGAGGCCGTCAAGGTACCGGTGCACCTGCCGCTCAGCGGGCGCACCATGGCCTTCGACGCGAGCGGCCGCTGTGTCAGCGGCTGCTAGGCCGCCGCACGCGCTACCGGTCTCGTCCTCCGCGACCGGGTAGCGCGTGAAGGCGCCCATCAAGGCGATGATGGGCGATTGAGCGAGCAGGGTGCCGTGGTCGGGTCCTTCCTATACTGCGCAGCATGCCACGCACCCTCTGGATGAAGCGGCTCGCCGAGACGCGCGTCGGGCGCGCGCTGCGCCGCACGCCGGTCGTGGTGTGGGTGCTGCTGGTGCCCTCGTGGGTCACCGCGCTGATCATGGACCGCGACGAGTTCGCCACCGACCACCTCCTGTACTACCACATTCCGGATCTGACGGAAGCGCCGCTGCGCATCCTGCCCAATCTGTTCGTCACGCCGCTGGTGAACACCCAGGTCGACCAGGTCATCCTGATCACGATCCTGATCGGCACATTCGGCGTGCTGGTGGAGCGACGCCTGGGCGCGCTCGCCGCGCTGGCGATCTTCTGGGGCACTTCGGCCGCGGCCGCGCTGGGGGCGGGCGTGCTGCTGCACCTGCTGTATCCCCTGTTCCCCGACGTGCACACCTTCGGCGAGGGCGGCTGGTACCGCGTGTTCAACGGCGCGAGCGCCGGCGGCTTCGGGCTGATGGCAGCCTACGCCGCGCTCAGCCCCCGACCCTGGTTGTGGATCGGGCTGTTCGCCCTCTGGGAGCCGACCTTCTGGCTGCTGGTGACCAACGACTACACGTTCGCGTTCCACTTCATCGCCTTCACCACCGGCTTCGTCGGCGTGCGCCTGTACCAGCGCCGTCAACGGCGCTCTGCGCCGGCAGGCAGCACGTAGAGCTTATGGCGATGGCGTAGCGGGTAGCGTGGGCTACCGCGCACTGACAGGGGACTACGAGGGCACGCTTGCCTCGCCCAACGACGTTCCAAAACGCGCCGCGACACGGTCGCGTGACATCGCCTCAAGATTGATCGGATCTGGTGTAACGCACGGGGGGCATGTGCCATGCCGACGCGTCGCTAGAAGTAAGAATGGCCCGGAGGGCGTGCTGCCTCCGGGCCGCTGGCACGCCGTCAGTCGTTGGCGGCGAAGCAGTAGAACAGCCCTGCGCCGCCGGTGCCCTGCAGGGCCTCCTGGCTGCAACCGCGGGTGCCGTGCGAGGAGTTCCACGAGGTCATGTGGCGGGTGTCCTTCAGCCCCACCCGGTCATGATGGCCGACGATGGCCGAACCCTCGCCGTTGCTGGTCCAGTTGCTGCAGGTCGTATCGCCGCCGGCGGTGGAGTACATGCCCTGCGGGTCCGAGCCGGTGAGAATGTCGTGCAGGTTCACCGCGTCGCCGCGGCCCATCACCACCTCGCCCTTCTCGTTCAGGGCGGTCTCTTTGGTGATGTTGTTGTCGTCCGAGTGCAACTGGTCCACGTCCTCGGCGATCAACGCGCCCTTGGCGTTGTGCCAGGGGCCGCTGCCGATGCGCTCGCGCGCGTTCACCCCCGCCGCGCCGCCGGGCGCGGTGGTGCTGAGGTAGGCGCGCCAGTTTTCCTGTTTCGAGCCGGCCGCCTCCGCCAGCGCCTGGCAGTGCGCGTCGGCGCCCTCGAGCCCGCCGAGATTGGCGCCGTCGCCCTTGCCCACGCTGGTAATGAAGAACGTCATCTCCGATTCCTGTGCCTGCAGCGTACCCAGCGCGCCGAAACCGGCGAGCGAAACAGCAATACCGGCTGCCACCACCCTTAACGTTTTCATCCTGTTCTCCTTATTGCTTGTTCGAGCCCGACGGCCCTGCCTTGATCAATGCCGCGCGAGCGCGAGCCTGCCAACTATATAGGCACTTGGAAGCGCCCGCCTACTGATGCAGCGGCTCCCGCGAGCGCGCCACGCGGCACCTATACTGAACGGCTACGGATGCCATCGCGTCCGCGCGCGCACTACCGCTCATCGCTCACCATCCGAGGAATCCCGCGATGCCTCAAGCTCCCGATGAAGCGACGCCGGACTGGCCGGCGCTGCCCTACGAGGCGTGGCGCGAGACCTGCACCACGCTCCATCTCTGGATGCAGATCGTCGGTAAGGTGCGCCTCGCGCAGACGCCCTGGGTCAATCACTCCTGGCACGTCACGCTGTACCTCAACGCGCGCGGGCTGACCACCTCGCCGATCCCGCACGGGGACCGGGCCTTCGAACTCACCTTCGACTTCCAGGACCAAACGCTGGTGCTCCAGGTCAGCGACGGCGGCACCGCCAAAGTGCCCCTGCAGCCCGGCTCGGTCGCCGACTTCTACGCCGCGGTGCTGCACGCGCTCGACGAACTCGGCGTGCCGGTGCGCATCCACGGCACTCCCAACGAGATCCCCGACGCCGTCCCCTTCAGCGAAGACCGCGCACCCCGCGCCTACGACCCCGAACAGGCGCTGAGCTTCTGGCGCGCACTGCTGCAGGTCGACCGGGTGTTCAAGCGGTTTCGCTCCGGCTTTGTCGGCAAGGTCAGCCCGGTGCACTTCTTCTGGGGCAGTTTCGATCTGGCGGTGACGCGTTTCTCGGGGCGCGCGGCGCCGCCGCATCCCGGCGGCATCCCCGGGCTGCCGGATGCCGTAACGCGCGAAGCGTACTCCCACGAGGTGAGTAGCGCCGGCTTTTGGCCGGGTGGCGGGGGGCTCGACTATCCCGCGTTTCTCTCCTACGCCTACCCGGAGCCGCCCGGCTTTCGACAAGCGACGGTGCAGCCGCAGGCCGCGTTCTTCGACGAGGCGCTCAGCGAGTTCATCCTGCCTTACGACGCCGTGCGCGCGGCCTCGGCGCCCGACGAGTTGCTGATGGCATTCTTGCAGAGCACCTACCAAGCGGCTGCGGACGCCGGGAACTGGGAGCGCCCGCTGCTCGAGTGCCCATTCGGTCGACCCAGGGTCCCGCGGCCGGTGTAGCGCGTCTTCCGGTCCTCCGACGACCGAGGTCGACCAGCGCGCCCGGCGAGCCCACTCGATCCCTGCTTGCAGCTACCCCTGCGGTTTCGCATACTGGCGGCGCCGAATAATAACCGTGCGCGCATGCTCGACAAACGCAACCTCGAACTCCTGCTCGACTCGCATTTCCCGATCGTGGTCATCGAGACGCACGAGGAAGCGCGCGGCCTCGGCCTGCTCAAGACCATCGCCGCCTCGCGCCCGGGCCGCTTGTTGAGCTGGTCGGCGGCGATCGGGCTCACCGACGCCCAGACGGGCCGCCCCTACGCGACGGCCGAGACCCTGCGCCTGCAGGGCGATAGCGAACAAGCCGATGCGTCGCTCGAGCCCGACGCGATGCTCGCCACCGTGAAGCGGCACGTGAAGAACGCGGTGGTCGTCCTGCTCGACTTTCACCCCTACCTCACCAACCCGCGCATCGTGCGCCTGGTGCGCGAGATCGCCCAGAACCGCGAGCTCAACCAGGTCACCCTGGTGCTGATCAGCCATGCGCTGGAGGTCCCGCCCGAGTTGCGTTCGCTTTGCGCGCGCTTCGAGCTCTCGCTGCCGGACGAGGAGCGCATCAAGGCGATCGTGCGCGAAGAGGCGCAGCTGTGGCAGATGAAGAACCCGGACCAGCGCCTCGCCGTCGACCGACGCGCGGCGGGCATGCTGGTGCGGAATCTGCTGGGCATGACCAAGAGCGACGTGCGGCGCTTGGTACGCAATGCCATTCAGCAGGACGGCGCCATCACCCAGAGCGACGTGCAGGAGGTGATGCAGGCCAAGTACCGGCTGGTCGCGCAGGGCGGCATGCTGTCCTACGAGTACGACACCGCGAGCTTCGCGGACGTGGGCGGTTTCGACCGGCTCAAACGCTGGCTGCAGGTGCGCCACTCTCACTTCGTCGGCACCGGCCGCGGCCTGCCCGACACGCCGAAAGGGATACTGCTGCTCGGCGTGCAGGGGGGCGGCAAGAGCCTCGCCGCGAAAGCGGTGGCGGGCGTGTGGGGCGTGCCGCTGCTGCGACTCGACCTAGGCGGGGTCTACAACAAGTACATCGGCGAGACCGAGCGCAACATGCGCGAGGCGCTCAAGTCGGCGGAACTGCTCGCGCCCTGCGTGTTGTGGATCGACGAAATCGAGAAGGGCATCCAGACCGAAAGCGACGGCGGGACCTCCCAGCGCGTCCTCGGCACCCTGCTCACCTGGATGGCCGAGAAGCAGGCGCGGGTGTTCACCGTCGCCACCGCCAACGACATCCAGGCGCTGCCGCCCGAACTGGTGCGCAAGGGCCGGCTGGACGAGATCTTCTTCGTCGACCTGCCCGATGCCCCCGTGCGCCGCCTGATCGTCGCCATTCACCTGCGCAAGCGCGATCTCGATCCCGAGCGCTTCGACCTCGACGCCATCGCGGCGCACAGCGCGAGTTTCTCCGGCGCGGAACTGGAGCAGGCGGTGGTGTCCGCCTGCTATACCGCCCACGCCGAGCAAACCGCGGTCACCACCGAGCACGTGCTCGACGAGCTCCGCAACACGCGCCCGCTGGCGGTGGTGATGGCCGAACAGATCGACGGCCTGCGCGCTTGGGCCGCCGCGCGCACCGTGCCGGCCCACTGAGCGCCCTACTCGACGCCGCGCCTATCCGCCCACCCGGCGACTCTGACTTCACTCCGGCGCGAGCTGCATCATCTGCATGCACCGCTCGGTGCGCTGCACCAGCCGCTGCACCATCGCCTCATCGGCGCTCAGGCCCTGCACCCGTGCGCGCAGCGCGGGGTCCAGTTGATCGCCCAGGCCGAGACGGTCGATGGCCTCGATCGCCGAAGCGATATAGGCGAGATAGCCCGGGTAACCCGGATCGAGCTCGGCGCGCAGGTCGTTGGCGAGCTCGAGCAGCTCATGCTCGTTGCGCGCCGCCAGTTCGTCGACGGGTAGGGCCAGCACGCGCTCGATGGCATCACAGGTGAAATGGTCCGGGTCCAGGGTGTACAAGGCGAGGTTGCGGATGCGCTGGACATTCTCCGCAAAGGCGGTGATGCGCCCACGCTCCTTGATGTGGCGCGCGAGCGCGTAGGCATCGGCGCCCTTCTCGTCCAGGTGGTGGTGATAACCGGCCCACAGCGGCTTGCCCGACATGGGCTGCGGACCGACGGTGTGCGCCTTCAGGCAATGGTAGACCTCGTGGTCCACCACGAACTCGAGGAAATCCTCCTTGCGGAGATAGGCGGCCTCGGGGACATTGCCGAACTCGCCGTCCGGCAGGTTGAGCAGCTGCCGGGTAGCCGCCAGATCGTCCGCTCCGGCCTGACAGGGATCGATAGTGAGCACGCAGACCAAGTCCGGAGGATCGCGCGGTCGATCGGCCTGGAACAGCGCCGCGGACGGTACTTGGTGCGTCAACATCAGGTGTATTCGCCCCAGGCTCGCGCGCATCAAGGTCTCACGCAGGTCCTCCGGGTGCTCGTAGTCGAGATTGACGGGCTCCGGCCCGAGCAGAGTGCGCAGGCGCGTGAGGTCCGCCCAGGTCGCGTCGCCGCCGGTCAGGTTGACGAAGCGCATGTCCGGATACAGCGCTGCATAGCTTCCAAGCCGCTGCTCCAATTGCTCCGCCGGACAGGCCTGCACCGCCGGCTCCCGTTCGGCGGCGAAGAGCGGCGGTGCGAGCAAGGCGGCCGCCAGCCCCATCAACCAGCGCAGCGCTCTGCCCGTGCGCACGGCGCGGTTCTTCTCCCGTTGGACATAGCGTTGGTCGTACATGGCGGAGAGGGTGGCGTGATCGCCCGCCAAGGTCAAACCTGCATTGCGGGCGCGGCGGCTTGAGGCAATGCGCCGGTCGGCGCGCGGCGGAATCGCCTAGACTCCTTGGTTTTTCTGGCGGTGCTGTACGAGCCCCGGATCATGACCATCGCGACGCTCAGGCCGACGGCTGGCCGGCAGGCGACCACCGTCGGCCACGTGAACGAAGGCCTCACCCCGTACTTCTTCTGCGGACAGTCAGAAGGCTCAGAACCTCGCCCGCAACGACCGGGTAACGCAGACCATCCTCACGACACGCCGGACATGGCCATCACCGACCTGTCCATGCCGGCGCGCGCCCATGCGGTGGAGTAACGGGCCGATGCCGAGAAGGTCCTGCGCCTGCTTACGCTGAAGTAACGCGAGCAACCCGATAAGGGCTTCGCCCGCACCGATCTCATGACCCTGTCACGCGCAAACATTCGAAAAGCCACGCTTAGGTCGGACGCCTAAGTGCAGTGCGCGCATGCATTCAGAGCCGCGTGCGTCATGCGGCCTTCGGAAAGAAGGCTGCCGCCTTGCAGCGGCGAGGAAGCCGCTACGCCGCCGCAGCAAAAGCGGGCACCGTGGGAAGCGAAACCAAACTGCGCCGATGCGCGTGGGCCGCAGCCGCTCCGCCGCGCGCGAGCTGCCCGCACCGGGTTTCTTCCGCCACGGCGGCCCTGCATTAATAAATTACCATGCGCTAATACAACATCCGCACCACACTGCAGGGCGATGATTTTTGCCGGTCATTCGTTCCTTCTATCCCCTCATTGGATTCTTTCCATACAGACTCCCCCCTCGCGAGACCACTAACCCATTGTCCGCCTCTTGTTTTTCCACTACCCTCGGGCGTGTGGTACGGATCGCCTCAAGCTATTGCCGGTCAGCCCCTGAATGTACGCGCATCACCACGGAGCGAAATGCCGCACCTTCATCGGCCCCGGATTGAAAAAAAGAACGCAGACCCAGGGCTGCATTACAAGCCGCCCGTCGTCTCATACTGACTACACCAGAGGAAGTGGCCTATGAATCCCTTCGCTGACCTCCCTATCCCTGCACTTGCCATGCAGATATTTATCGTGGCCATGGTCGTGCTTGTGATAGCCGGCACGATATTCGACGTCATTCACAAGCGGAGCGCGGAGTACTTCTTCGCCGCCGGAGAGAGAAGCCGCGCGGCGCGCAAGCGGGACGTCAACAAAGGCGCCATCGCCATGAAGACCCTCGCCCACGACGTGCTCGCCTCGGGCGAGTTCTGCAACCCGCAGCGCCGGGTCGCCCATCTGCTCACCATGTATGGCTTCGTTCTGTTCGTGGTGGCCACGGCCGTTCTGGTGTTCGGCTACGCCGAAGCCGCCGCTCCCGCCATTTGGCCGCTGCTTTGGTACGTCGGCGCGGCGATGGTGGTCGTCGGCGGCTTTTGGTTCTGGTTCAAGATTCGCGTGAACGTCGCCTCCGGGGGGAATCCCTGGTACCGCATCGTCCGCGCCGACTTGTTCATCCTGTCGCTGTTGGCGACGACGAGCTTCGCGATCCTGTGGGGCATCTTCGCGACCGCCGGCGGCGGCTGGTTGGCGCATCTGTTCTTCTGGCTCTTCATGATCTCCGCGGTGGTGCTGTTTGGCGGCGTACCCTGGTCGAAGTTCGCGCACATGTTCTTCAAGCCGGCCGCCGCGTATCAGAAGCGCGTGGCTGAAGCGGATGGTTCCAATCTGAATCTGCCTGCCGACTACGACCTGACGGACCCGGCGGTGCAGGCGCGATTCCCCGATATTCCGGAGTATATGGGTAAGAATCCCCCGAACATGGGGCCTGGCATCCGACGTGAACCTGCGAGCCACTACTAACAATAACGAACGCATCAGTAGAGTGAAGAGAGGACACTATGCCTACCTTTGTATATATGACTCGCTGCGATGGTTGTGGTCAGTGCGTAGATATCTGCCCGTCGGACATCATGCACATCGACAAATCGCTGCGGCGTGCATACAACATCGAACCCAACATGTGCTGGGAGTGCTATTCCTGTGTAAAGGCTTGCCCTCAGCACGCCATTGACGTACGCGGTTACGCTGATTTCGCCCCGTTGGGCCACTCGGTGCGTGTACATCGCGATGAAGAGAAAGGCATCATTGCGTGGCGCATCAAGTTCCGTAACGGCAAGAAGGACATGGACCTGGTGGCGCCCATCACCACCAAGCCTTGGGGCACGGCGATTCCCAAGTTGGCCGATGCAGCAGAGCCCAACAAGGAAATGCGTGACGGTGAGCTGTTGTTTAACGAGCCTAAGTACATCCGCATGGATGAGGGCGGTTTACGCAGCCTGAAAGCCGGCGGCTTGAAACTGAAGGCAGGAGTGTACTACTGATGGCCTACAAGACAATTATTGAAGACGATATCGACGTCTTGGTTGTTGGCGCGGGTTTGGGCGGCACCGGGGCAGCGTTCGAAGCGCGGTATTGGGGCAAGGACAAGAAGATTGTCATTGCGGAGAAAGCCAATATCGATCGTTCGGGTGCGGTAGCCCAGGGCTTGTACGCCATCAACTGCTACATGGGCACGCGATTCGGCGAGAACAATCCCGAAGACCACGTGCGCTACGCCCGCATCGACCTGATGGGCATGGTGCGTGAAGATCTGGCCTTTGATATGGCGCGTCACGTGGACTCGGCTGTGCACCAGTTCGAGGAATGGGGCCTGCCCTTGATGAGGAACCCCAAGACCGGCGCCTATCAGCGCGAAGGTCGTTGGCAGATCATGATTCACGGTGAATCCTACAAGCCGATTGTTGCCGAAGCCGCGAAGAAATCTGCGGACAAGGTTTTCAACCGCATCTGCGTGACCCACTTGCTGATGGACGAAGCCAAGGAGAATCGCGTCGCCGGCGCGGTTGGCTTCAACGTGCGCACCGGTAACTACCACGTCTTCAAGTCCAAGACGGTGATCTGCGGTGCGGGCGGCGCGTCCAATATCTTCAAGCCGCGCTCGGTCGGCGAAGGCGCGGGTCGCGTCTGGTACGCCCCCTGGTCCTCGGGTTCTGCCTACGGTCTGATGATCCAGGCGGGCGCGAAGATGACGCAGATGGAGAACCGTATCGTTCTTGCCCGCTTCAAGGACGGTTACGGCCCCGTCGGCGCCTACTTCCTGCACCTCAAGACCTACACGCAGAACGCCTACGGCGAAGAGTACGAGTCCAAGTGGTTCCCGGAGCTTCAGAAGATGGTGGGTAAGGAGTACCTGGACCCGGAGGCGTCGCATCGGACGCACCGCCCGATTCCCACCTGCCTGCGTAACCATGCGTTGATCAACGAGGTGAATGCCGGTCGCGGCCCGATCCACATGGTCACCATGGAGGCGTTCCAGGATCCGCATCTCGAGGAGATCGGCTGGCACAACTTCCTGGGCATGACGGTTGGTCAGGCGGTTCTTTGGGCTTCGACCGACGTCGACCCCAAGTACGAAAACCCCGAGCTGACCACTTCCGAGCCCTACGTCATGGGTTCACACGCGACTGGCTGTGGTGCCTGGTGCTCGGGTCCGGAGGATGTGTCTCCGCCGGAGTACTTCTGGGGCTACAACCGCATGACCACCGTCGAAGGCCTGTTCGGTGCCGGCGATGCCGTAGGCGGCACGCCGCACGCGTTCTCGTCCGGCTCCTTCACCGAAGGCCGCCTGGCCGCGAAAGCCGCCTGCAAGTACATCGACGACGGCAAGGCGGAAGGCATCCGCGTGTCGGAGGCGCAGATCAATCGCCGCCGGGAAGAGATCTACAAGCCGATGGAAACCTACAAGGTTTACCGCAACGAGGTGGTCGCCGGCACAGTTAACCCCAACTACATCAATCCCAGACAAGGGCTTGATCGCCTGCAGAAGCTCATGGACGAGTACTGTGGCGGTTTCGGGGTGAACTACATGACCAACGACAAGCTCCTTAACATCGGCCTCAAGAAGATGGCGGTGTTGGGCGAGGACTTGGAGAAGGTCGCCGCCGAGGACATCCATGAGCTGCTGCGCGCATGGGAGTTGAAGCATCGCTTCCTGACCTCGGAGGCCGTGTTCCACCATACCCTGTTCCGCAAGGAAACCCGTTGGCCTGGGTATTACTACCGCGGTGATGCCATGAAGCTCGATGATGAGAACTGGCACGTGCTGACGGTTTCGCGTCGTGACCCGGAAACGGGCGAGTACACCATGGAGAAGGCACCGCTCTACCACCTGGTGGCGGACGAACCGGAACCGACCGCTGTAGCGAGCTAAGAAGCCGGCGGCTTGATGTTGCAAGCCGCCTGACATTTTAGCTTTAATAGAGGACCGACACCTCGTGTGTCGGTCCTTTTTTTCCCCCCTGGGGAAATGTTCCTTCCCCGGCTGCTCGATGGCCTTAGAGAGTGAATGAGTTCCCGATGACCATTGTTGAAAAGACGGATGAAGAGATTTTGGCATTAGCGCACCCGATGTGGGCCGACCTCATCAAGTACTCGAACGAACAGAATTACGGCGCCTTCACGCGCAACTTCTCCAGCACCTTGATCAGAGGCGCGAACGAAATCGAGATGGGAAAGCAGTTCGCGCGCAGCAACCTAGCAAAGAACCTCTCGGACGATTACCAGTACTTGGGCATGATCCGACGTGGCGAGTACGTCACCGTGCTGTATAAGGTGAAGAACACCAAGGATAACGGCGAGTGGCTGGGCCGACTGGTGCTCGGCTACGAGAAGGACAAGGTGAAAATCTTTGGCTGTACGCTGTTTTGATTGGGAAGGTCTGAATCCATCCATCCGGGATGGCTCAGACTACCCACAGCGAAAAGCGTGGTTATTGCCAACACAGGGCGCTTGCGATGTCAGATACGATACAACACGAGAAGTTCGTCGAGCTGAAGTATAAGGTCGTCGACAACAAGAGCGGCGCCGTGCTCGTTACCGTGGATTATCCCCTGGGTTATGTGCACGGGGTGAACGACGTCCTGTCGGAAGACGTGACTAAGGCGCTCGACGGCAAGAAGGTCGGCGATGTCATCGAGGTCCCGGTGGACACGAAGATCCTCTACGGCGAGAGAGACGAGTCGCTGGTGTTCACCGACCGCATCGAGAACGTTCCCGAGGAGTATCGAGAAATCGGGATGACCATCACCATGGAGAACGAGAAGGGTGAGACGCGCAACTTCATCGTCACCCGGTTCGACGACAAGACCTTGACTGTCGACGGGAACAATCCCCTCTGCGGCCGAGAAGTCACCTTCATGCTGGAGGTCCTATCCATACGCGATGCCAGCGAGGAAGAAATCGCCCGCGGCGGGCCTGTGGACGGCGACCCCGATTTGAACGACATTCTCGACCGCGCGCGATGAAGCTCTCCAACGTCTATACCATCTATCCAGGCAATGAGCGCTTGGAGCAAGCCGTCGAACGTTACCTCTCGCTCATTCCTGATGTCGCGGAAACGTCGCTGGCGGATAGCGACCTCACGGTGATGGACAACTTCCGCCACACGCGGGGGAACTACGAGCAGCATCGCTTCAATGCCAATGTTTACGCTGAGGCGACCGAAGCATTTGAAGCCGCCCTGACCGACCAACTCAAGGAGCAGGACGTAGTGGCTTGGGTCGCGCTCCAGAACGATCTGGGCAACGTGCTGGCGGCGATCGGACAGCAACAGCGCGATGAGGATCTCTATAAGAGGGCCATCGCGGCGTTCAACAGTGCCCTCGGCGAGTTAAGCCAGGGCGCCTTGCCGACAGAATGGGCAACGACCCTCTATAACCTCGGCACGGCTAGCCAAGCGCTGGGTCGCCTGGCCCGGGACGCAAAGTCATTGAAGATCGCCGTGGATGCTTACACCAAGGCGCTCATGGTGTGGACGCGGGACGCCTCGCCGGAACAGTGGATGCGCACCATGCAGCAGCTCGGCCTGACGCTCCATGAGCACGGCAGGTACCTCAAGGGGAACCGGACGTTCCAGAAGTCTGTCGTTGCGTTCAAGAACGCCCTCGCCGTCCTCGATGCTGACAATTACGCCCTGGAGCTGACGGCGACGCACAACAACCGGGGTTCTGCGCTACTGCACCTCGGTGAGTCGGAGGAGAATCCGGAGCGCGTGAAAGAGGCCATCAAGGCCTATGAGAAGGCACTCACGGTCAGCATGGAGCAGCAGCTGCCCTTCCATCTGGCGGTCATCTGCCGGGTGAACAAGGCGACCGCGCAGAATGTCCTGGCGGCACTCACCGCGGATGTTGCGCTGGCAGAGGAAGTCGCCGACGAGTTCGATTTGATTCTCGAATGCTTCCCGCACGCTTTGCAGCCGTTGTGCGCGCAGCACTGTTCGGCGGAGTTAGGTAAAGCGCGCTTAGCACTAGGTAGGTCTGAATAACGGCATTGCTTGCGTATTAGCAACAGGAATGCGCGGCTAAAAACAATTAATCTATCGGCCGCTATGCGCCGGCTTCAATTGCGTTAAAATCTTGGCAAGAATAACATTTCAGCTATAGATGCTGGCAGCGATCCCAGTCAAGAGGAGGTTAACCATGAGTGGAGAAGGTCAGAAGACTCGACCGAAAGTACCCGAGGGTAAGACGCGTTTTGTGACCACCACGCAGAAAGAGATTACCCCGGGGGCGTTTTTTGTCGGTTACACGACCACCTGGGAACCGTTTCAGAAAGAGGTGCCGTACCAGACCCCCAAGAAGCCTTGAGGCTATCACTGCGCGAACCCAAACTCGCGCGGTTACTCAAGCAGACTTCGGAAAGCACGCCTCCGGGCGTGCTTTCTTCTGTGGACGCTTATTTTCTCTCGGCAAGCTCATAATCCACATTGATGAAGGCGCCGGTCTCCGCCAGGAAGCGGATCACCCGCGTGCCGAAGCCGACCTCCGGGGCTTTCTCGTCCTTATCGATGGACAAGGTCAGCACGACGCCCAGCCTGGGGGACAGGTTATGGCTCTTGCACACGGCGTTGATCTTGTCTTTGACCGGCTCCAGCTGCTTCAGAATATTCTCCGTCAGCTTATAGACATCCACCTCGCCCTCGTCACTGGTGACGGTCTCCGTGGATAGCTCCCAGGAACTGATCACGGGCTTATCCAGGCCGCTGCGCGCGCCGGCATCGTTGTACGTGGTCGGCGTTATCTCGAGCAGGCGTGTGATATCGGCGGGGTCGAAGTGATACCCCACAAGCGCGAAATAGGCCCGGCCTTTATTGGGTGTCACGATACGGTCCTCATCAACAAATGCCGCTGGAAACGTGAGATTGTAGCATCGGCAAGGCGGGAAAAGTCCCCGCACAGTCCGGTCTCCCGACGCTCGACACCGTCAAGGCGGCGGTCCAGGTAGTCGATGACGCGCGCCGCACACAGGACTACGATCTGACTGGGGGACAGGTGGCGTACGGCGCCGCGCGGCGCCGCCCGGACCCGCCCGGAACGGAACGGACATCGACGAGCCTATGCCTCTCTTCGACAGCACGCGCCGCTGGCTGCGCCGACTCCGGCGCGGGGCCGCGCCACCATCGCCCGCGCGCGACGAACGCGCGGAACCGCAGCTTGGGCCGCCGCGCCTCGTCACCGACACGGTGCGTCTGTACTCCAGGCGCCTGCTGTCACCGTTCGTGGGCCTAGTCCAGGTCGCCGAGATCCCCTGGGCGCGCGCCCTGAGCCTGGACGGCCGAAACTGGGCCATCCAGTACTCCCTGGCCGAGGACGGACGCTTCCCCAGCCACGCGAACGGGGCCCACCCCGACGTGCGCTATTCGTTGGTCGCAACCATCACGGGCGGACACCTCACGCGCCGGGCCGCGCATCCCATTCCCATCGCCGTGCACACCGCCACCGACCGCCTGTTCGAGGCGATAAACGGCGCCACGCCGCCCTTTCCCGCGGCCGACCGCTACGAGTACTGGCTGCTGGACAGCGCGGACGCGCGCCCCCTCGCGCTGCTGCAGTCCTGCGTCGAGCCCGAGGACATGGCGCTGCCGCCCCCGCGCCCCTCGTGGATCGCCATGCCCGCCGCGCAGCTCGATGTCCCTGAGCCCGAGCCGGTGCAGGACGTGTACGTACCGCCCGTAAACTACCGCCTGCAGCAGCTCATCGAGGAACGCGCGGGGTCCAAGCCGCGCGGCGCGTGGTTCGAGCGCCAGGACGACGCGGACGCGTTTCCACCCTGCTTGATCCGCGAGGACTGGGGAAGCGAGGAGGAGCAACGTCTTTGCGACCTGTACATCCGGCGCCTCGCACCGCGGCTGCTGATGATGCACGGTCTGCCCCGGCCCGTGCGCGAGCGGCTGGAACACGCCGCCCGCGCGCATGCCCTGGAGGTCGAGCGGTTCCACCCGCTGTACCCCGAGGTGGTCGACGACCGCCTGCTGACCGCCGCGCGAGTGGAAGCCCGCCTGCGCCGGGCGAACGAGGCGGCGCCGGACGATCGATCCCCCGAGTAACGTCCCCGCGCCCGCGCTGGGTAGCTGAGCGGTCGCCGGTCGCAAACCGGCGGCACACTGTTTATGCTTAACCGGATTTTGCATTCCCGGCCAAGGAGGAGGAGAACATGAAGGCTGCCATCGTGGTGATGTCCGACCCGGACGCCAACAACGACGAATCGCTCGGGCGCGTCTTTAACGCCTTGGGCGTGACCTACGACTTCAAGCAGGCAGGCGACGACGTGACGCTGATCTTCCTCGGCGCCGGCACCCGCTGGGCGGCGCGCATCGCCAAGGGCGACCACCCGCTGAACGGCCTCTACACCTCCGTGCAGGATAAGGTCGCCGGCGTGTCGGCCACCTGCTCGGATTTCTTCGGCGCCGCCGCCGATGCCCAGCAGGCCGGCTTCAAGCGCCTGGAAGACAACGCCGCCCCCGGCACCGCCGGGCTGCCCAGCCTGCGTGCCCTCGCCGCCGAGGGTTATCAGGTGATGATCTTCTGAGTCAGGCGTGCGGGCGCGCGCACCCTGCGCGCGCCCGCGGGCCGAGTCGCCGCGGGCGCCGAAGGCCGGGTGGAACGTGACCCTACCCTGCGGCACCCGCCCATCGAACGAGAGCGCGAGAAACACCTCCGACGGCACGCCTTCGTACACGAGCCCCGGCAGGTTATGGAACCCGAACTTGCGGTAGTACTCAGGGTGCCCGACCAGGCAACAGCCGCGCGCGCCCAAGGTCTTCAGGCGCACGAGCCCGGCCTGCACCAGCGCCGTCCCGATGCCCTGCCGCTGGTAATCCGGCAGTACGGAAAGCGGCCCCAGCCCGTACCAGGCGCGCGCCCCGTCCGAGACGGTCACGGGCGAGAACGCGATGTGCCCCACCACTCGGCCCTCCACCTCCGCGACCAGCGATACCGCCAGCGCCCCGGCCGCGCGCAGTGCCGCGATGATGTAATGCTCGGTTTGGTCGCTGATCTCCAGCGTCGCGAACGCGGCGACGGTCACGTCGCGGATCGCGGCGATGTCAGCGGCAGTCTCATTCCTTACAAGTGGTTTCAAAGGTCCTCGAATGCGCACAAGGTTTTGTTCCATCGGGTGGAGGACCCACCTCGGTTCCCATCATGATCCTCGGCAGGGCAGCCGGGCGCGGCTCCGGACTCGGCGGCGGCGGCTCGGGAGGCGCCCCGCACCGCTCGATGGTCCGCGCGTCGCGGCCCTGGTCCCTGACGATGCCCTCGGCGACGGCGCGCACATGGGCGTCGCGCGCCAGCATGTCGCACACACCGGCGTCCCGGGCGTCTAGCGCGCGGTAGAACGCGCGCTCGCCGTCGAGGCCCGCGGCATCGAGACCGTCGATCACGGAACCGTGCGCGCGCAGCCGATCCGCCGTGTCGGCGTTGAGGCGCGAGACGATCAAGCGACGATCATCGGCGTTTGCGGCCGCGAGCAGCATACGGTCCAGTGCGCTGATCTGCGCCTGCGCGTCCACCACCCGCGCGTCCAGCACCAGCATGAGCAGCCGGTCGTGCGTGTGCATGAACTGGCGGGGACGCTCCTCCGCTGGACGCGACAAAGCAGCCAGCAGCGCGTCGCGGTAGTGTGGCCACAAGGCCACCGAGTTGACGTGAATGTGCCACTCACGCAGGCGCGGCGCCGCGTGAAAGCCGGCGATGAAGGCGCCGCGGTCCAGGATGGGTAGCGCCAGCAGCGGCGACCAGAGGTCGTAGTCTTCCGCGGACATCGGCGCATCGCTCATGTGGAGTTCGATCTGCTGACCATCGTCACCCAGACGATAGCGCCAGTAGTGATGCCGCCAGCGGCGGGTCTCGAGGTCCAGGCGGTGCACCCCGACCGGCGAGACCGCCCACAGCGTGCGCTCGTCCGGTGCCAGCGCCAGCGCCGTAATCGCGCCGCCGCTGAGGTGATGACGCACCTGGAGCGGCTCGCCCGGCACCCGCACCATCTCCAGCAGCACCCCGGTGTCCGGGCCGTACTTCTCCACCGGCTCGTCGGTCCCCACCCACAGCGTGTCGCCGTGGATCAGCCCGGCGTTCGGCGAATGACATCGGGGTATGACGTTCAGCTCCTCGAGCACGCCAGCTCGCGAGAACCAGATGCGCCCGGTGATATTCTCGCCCTCCGGGCAATAGCCGCCCGTGAACAGCAGCCAGCGGTCTTGTGCACAGGCCAGCGCGCGGGGCGGCTGCGGCAGCGCCTCGGGCACCTTGACGCGTGTGGCGACGCAGGACGGCGGCGGACTGGCGGGATCGGGATACAGCGGACGCACCCACGGCGCGGTATCGTCCAAGGGCGGCGGGACGGGCCACACGCCACGTTCGAAGGCAGCGGCCGGCGCCCGGTAGCGGTCGTTCAGCACCACCTCGCCATCGTCGAAGGCGATGCGCGTGATGCTCGGCTGGATGTAGGCCTGCTCAAAGTAGGTACGCCCGCCGGAGAAATCCAGCCCATGCTCAGCCGCCCACGCGCAGCACGTGACGAGGGGCCACACCAACATGAATGCGTACGATGATCGCCGGCTGCTCATGACCCCCCCGATGCGACGTGTCGCGGCTGCGCCGTGCAACCCTCAGATATCACGTCATGTCACCTACAACAAGGGGATGGCTCCGCGCCCGCGCGACCGAGCAGCCCCCGGCTGTGCCGCTCGGCGGCTAGCGCGGGAAGGAAATGCCGCAAATGTCGTGCGCCCTGTCAACGGTCGGATCCCACCGCTCACGGCTCAGGCAAGGGGCCCCGCCCGTGACGGGCCGAAGCGCAAAATTCCTGGTACCCTCATACCCTTCCGGAAGGGACGTCATACCCTACCGAGCCTCAGCCCCCACAGCCAACGCGCGGCGGCGTCGACACAATGGGAGGAGCGCATGGGCGGATGCAGCGACAGCCGAAGGATTGAGGATCTCCACCGAGGACAGCATGCCTGCCTGCTGTATGGCGAGGGTGACGATCCGATCCAAATGGTCGCGCCGTTTCTCGCCGCCGGCCTGCATCGCACCAACGAGCGCAGCGTGTTCGTGGTGGGCGAGCACGGCGCGGACCCTGTACGCGCACGCCTCACCGAACTGGGCATCGATGTGCGGGGTGCAGAAGCGCGCGGCGCGCTCGTGCTGGTCGACCGCTGGGAGGTTTCGTTCCCCAACGGCAGCTTCGACCCCGTGGCGATGATCGGCTACGTGCGTCAGGCGATAAACGACGCGCTGCACGCGGGTTACGACGGCCTGAGGGTGGTCGCCGAGATGACCTGGGCGCTGCAAATGGGGGTCGGCCATAACAAGCTCATCCACTACGAGGCGCTCGGCAACGACCTCTACCCCGGCGAGCCATTGGTGGCCGTGTGCCTTTACGACCAAACGCGTTTTCCGGCGGGCGTGTGCCATGACGCGCTACGCGTCCACCCGGTGGTGGCGCTCGAGGACCAGACCTACCCGAATCTCTATTACGAGCCGCCGCAGGCCGTTATCGAAGGCACCGAGGCCGCAGAACGCGTCCAGTGGATGGTGAGCCAGTTGCGCCGACAGGGCGAGCTCGAACGAGAGCGCGCGGCACTTGCCGAGGAGCGCGCGGCGCGCGCCGAGGCCGAGGCAGCACTCGCCGCCAAGGACGAGATGCTGCAGATGCTGGGGCATGAGCTGCGCGGGCCGCTCGCGGGCGTGATGGGCTTCGCGGAGGCCGCGCTCGTGACCCTCCGCCGCAGCGCCGCTGCCCAGGATGATCAGCTTCACAGCGCGCTTCAGGGGATTCTCCGCCAGAGCGACAAGCAGGCGCGGTTGATCGAGCACCTCCTCGATGCAGCGCGCCTCGCGGAGGGCGCGCTCCCGATCGATCCCGAGCCGTGCGACCTCGAGGCACTCGTGCGCGACTGCGTCGACGCCGCGCAGGCCGCTGCACCGACCCACCGCATACGCCTGCGCGCTCATGCCGCGCCGCCTACCCTGGTGGACCGCCTGCGGATCGAGCAGGCGATGACCAACCTCCTGGACAACGCCATTAAGTTCAGCCCCTCCGGCACCGCCATCGAGGTCGACTTGGTCGGCGAGCAGGATTACGTACTCATCAGCGTGCGGGACTACGGCCCGGGCATTCCGCCTGCCGCCCGCGAGCAGGTATTCGAGCGGTACAAGCGTCTCCACCCCGAGAAGTCCGGCCTGGGGCTCGGCCTGCACTTATGCCGGGCGGCGATCCGCATGCACGGGGGCGACATCGCGGTGCACACGCCCGAAGACGGGCGAGGCACGCGCTTCGTCATCCGCCTGCCGTTAGCGCCGGCACAGCCCGCGGCGAGCACCGCTCCCTAGGCCCCGCATCCGGGCGCGGGGCGGCCTACAAGGTGGGGGCACTCCGATGCGGATCATGGCCCCCTTCTTGGCTGCCATACGTCTTCCCTAAACCATTAATTCGCAGGTGGAAAGTAGTCCCGCACTCGTTCAGCGCCCCTCTCTCCAGTAAGCAGCTACAGCTACGCTCCCTCCGTGAGGCGGCTCATTCTTCATCTCACGTAATGCGCGGCGCCGCTCGAGTTATGGCTCCGCTAGCTGCGGGCGCTCGGGCGATTCAGATCAACCGGCCGTGCGGAAGCGAATCAGCGAGCTTGCCAAGGGTTCATTGCAAATACGCCGCTCGGCGCTATGGTGAAGGGATTTCGCGATCCCCGGCGCGGCAGGATATACCCCTGATCCAGCGCTTCCGCTTGAGCAAGACGCTCTCTGGAGGGAGACCCAGCGATGACCAGCAAAGGACAGCACCACGGGGCAAACCTGAACATGAATCCGCTCACGGACGAGCGCCTTCCCGGTCCGCCACGCGCCCAGGTTCAAGAGTGGCCCGGGCTCGATTCACGCATGGACCCGCAGGCCGATCACGGCGAGGTGTCCTACCAGGGCGGCAACAAGCTGAAGGGCAAGAAGGCGCTCATTACCGGCGGCGACAGCGGCATCGGGCGCGCCGTGGCGATCGCATTCGCGCGCGAAGGTGCCGACGTAGCCATCTCCTACTTCAACGAGCACGAGGACGCCCGCGACACGACCGGGTGGATCGAGAAGGCCGGGCGCCGCGCGCTCGCGATGGACGGAGACCTTCAAGACCCGGCGCACTGCCGCAGCCTAGTGGCGCGCACGGTCGAGGCGTTCGGCGGGCTGAACATCGTGGTCAACAACGCCGCCTATCACGTCGAGACGAGCGAGTTCGCCGATATCTCGCCCGAGCAGCTCGAGCGAACGTTCCGCACCAACATCTTCTCGTACTTCTGGGTGACACAGGCCGCGCTGGAGCACCTGCACGAGGGCGACAGCATAATCAACACCGGCTCGGTGGTGGGAGCCACCGGCAACCCCTACCTGACCGACTACGCTGGGACCAAAGCGGCCATCGACAACCTCACCAAGTCACTCGCCCCCACGCTCGCCAAGCGGGGCATCCGCATCAACTGCGTGACACCCGGACCCGTGTGGACGCCGCTCATCCCCTCGACCCGCGACGAACAGTTCGTCGGCGAGTTCGGCAAGGACACGCTCTGGGGCCGCCCCGCCCAGCCGATCGAGATGGCGCCGAGCTACGTCTTTCTCGCGTCCGCCGATTCCCGCTACTACAGCGGGCAGATCTTCGCGCCCACAGGCATGGCGGTCTTCTCACGCTAGCAACACCGGCGGATATGAGGGTGGACATGAGGGTGCGTAGACGGCCCCGGCGGCCGCGGCCGCAGCCCGTGCGCAGAAAACCGCATCCGACTGCTACCCCGTATCAGACGGCCGAACGCGATGCCGCTGCCCTGCCGCCGCCCGGGCCGGCTGGCGGGGACTGCAGGCGTATGCCACGGTTACTCGCGTATCTCTTCAAGAAGGCGCCGTGCGGTAACGCGACAGCTGCGCAACAGCCTCTCTGTGACTTGTGCATCGTCCAAAGCGCGCCCAACCGCAACCCCGCCGATCATCAATGCGGTAACCGCCATAACGGTGTCGCGTCGGTCATGCGCCCGCATGTCGCCTAGTCGCTTGCTGATAAGCCGCACCAGGCTACGGTAGACCCTGGTGTAGGCCCTTCGAACCTTGCCATTGCGCGCGCCGACGTCGGTAACGAGAAACGCGAGCGGACAGGGCGTTTCGACGTCTTCGACGTGCGCACGGGAGAGATAGGTATTCAGGAAGGCGCCAAGGGACGCGGCCGAGGAGGTCGCACCGGCCTGCTCCGCCGCCCGCGGGCTCCGCGTGGCGGCGTACATGATGGCATCTGCGTAAAGTTCGGCCTTATCCTCGAAATGGTTGTAGAACGCCCCGCGTGTCATACCGGCATCGTGCATCAGCTCGTCAATCGACACCGAATCGTAGCCGCGGTGCGCGAACAGGCGGCTGGCGCTTTCGAGTATGCGCTCCCGACTCTTCTGCTTGTGCGCCTTGGTGTAGAACATTCCCCCCCTCCTTTTTATGTCGTTGAACATAAATTAAATGCATACCATCCTCGTCGTGTCGGCACGCGCCGGAACGACCGAGGGGCGATGATGGAACAGAAAATGATCTTATACCCCGTGCTCGCCCTGGTGGGCTGGAGCTTCGTGGTGACGGGGGTGATGTTAGCGCGCGCATTCAAAGCCGTGGGCGCGGGTCTGAGTGTGGAGTACTTTCGGTACGGCGCGGGGGCCGAACCGCCGGGATACATGCGCGCCGCCTACCAGCACTATTCGAATCTTTTCGAGATGCCGGTCTTGTTCTATACCGCCGCGCTGATCAGCTACGTCGCGGGGGTGGTCGACGCGCTGTTGGTCACTCTGGCGTGGGCTTACGTCGCCACCCGCCTCCTGCACGGGACGGTGCATATGCGCGATCGAAACGTCCTGATGCGTCGAAATACCTTCTTCCTGAGTATGCTCGTACTCGTCTCGCTATGGGTGCTCCTAGCTGCGCGGGTGCTGCAGATGTAGTGTGAGCGGGTGCCCAGGACAGGGCACCGGCCGGTACCGGCCGCGGTCTTTGTATGGCGTGGGGCTCTCGGCGAGAGCAGAGGCTGGCACCGCGCCGGATGGGGAACCGGTGGAGCATCTGGCGGGACGGCTCACGGAGCAGTGCAGCCTGGCACTGCGGCAGACCTTGATGCTCGGCGCGCATAGCTGGATCAACCCGCCAAGGCGCTCGACAGCGGGCCGGAACGGGCCGCGGAGTGGGAGTGCCGGGCGCGGGAGGCGGGATGACGGCGCTTCAGCCGCCGCGCATCCCGCCGATACCGCGCAAGGGGTTCAGTATCCGGACAGCATGTTGCCGTCGGGGCCGCGCTCGATGCCGCATCGCGCATCAAGGTCGGCGCCCTGGCCCTCCTCCACCGGGCTCATGAGCGGACCCTCCTCCGGTACGCCGAGGAACGTCGCGATGACCACGGTCGGTTCATCACGGCTGGGATTGAAGGACGTGTGCACGGTGTTGCCGGGATCGACCAGCGCCATGCCCGGCCCGTACTCGCGCTCCATACAGTCCTCCGCAAACAAGAACACGAAGTCACCCTCCGTGATGTTGATCAGCACGGTGCCGGGATGGGTGTGCCAGGGAAACACGGCACCGGGCTGGATGGTGAACTCCATCACGGCCACGTGCGAGCCGTCATCGATGTTCACGGTCTGCGCCGGCAGCCCTTCGAGCTCCTGGGTGATCTGAATCGAGACGTCGCCGACGAACACATGGCGCTGAGTCAGCGGCTTCGATGCGATCGGATCGGGTGCCGCGTGTACCGCCGTCGCCACTCCGAGCAGGAGCAACATCAGGACGGCTAGGGAGAAAGCGCCTGCCGTCCGAGCGAGGGAGTGCTGATTCTGCATGGCATCCTCCTATGGATCGGTGTGGTAATCGCGCTGTCGCCGCACCGTCAGTACCGCGTGCCGTGCACGATCCCGTGGTCGCGCGGTACGGTGGTGGCGCGCCCCTCGGCGTAGCGCTCGTGGAAGGCCGGGAAATCGGCCTGGAAGCGTGTGCCGCTCCGAATCGCGCGCGCCCGGCGCGGCGCCAGGCGGCGCAGCCTGTGCCCGCCCCCGGCGTGGTGCGGGCGGATTCGGCTGTCGATGGATCGGCGTGCTACTGTCATGGCTAGTCTCCTTCATGGTCTGAAGGGGCCGGGCGCGGCAGCGCGCCGGCAATTCAGCATCCCAAAGCGTCTGCCGTCCGCCTAGTTCAATAACTGAACCGGACAGCCGCCCCGCGTCGGGCACGACTGTGCGGACGCGGCAAGGGAGAAGCACCATGACGGACCGAACCGGATACGGTCAGTTCTGCCCCGTGGCCAAGGCCTCGGAGGTGCTGACCAGGCGCTGGACGCCGCTGATCCTGCGCGAATTGATCAGCGGGTCCTCCGGCTTCAATGAGATCCACCGCGGCGTGCCGCTGATGTCGCGCCCCCTCCTCGCTCGGCGCCTGCGGGAACTCGTCACCCACGGCATCGTGGAGCGCGGTGGCGGCGGCGCCTACCGCCTGACGGAGGCCGGCGAGGCGCTCGGCCCGATCATCATCGCCATGGGCCTGTGGGGCCGGCGCTGGGTGGAAAGCGCCGCCGACGGCCCGGACTGGGACGCGGGCGTGCTCATGTGGGATATGCGCCGGCGCATCGATACCGGGGTTCTGCCGCCGGGGCGCACGGTGGTGCAGTTCGACTACAGCGACGCGCCGCCGGAGCTGCGGCGCTGGTGGCTGCTCATCGAGGACGGCGACGTCGACCTGTGCCAGTCGGACCCCGGATTCGAGGTGGACCTTTACATCACCACCAGCGTGCGGGTGATGGGCCCTATCTGGATCGGCCAGCGACCGTTAGCCCCGGCGATCCAACGCGACGAGATCCGGGTCCATGGCCGGCACGATCTGGCGCGCAGCGTGGGGCGCTGGCTGAAGCTGTCGGCGATAGCGGAGCAGGCGGCGCGCGCCGACCGTCTGGACGTGAGGGCCGGCGCGACGTGATGCGCCCGCCTCTCGGCCGCGAGCGCGCGTGCGAGGAAGCAGTTTGAGGGAGACCAGTGATATAGAGCCAGGCCAGGCCTGACTCGCATTCCCGCTACCCCCGCGCCCTCTGAGGCGGGCGTCAGCCCGCGTTCTTGCCCATGAAGACGATCGACGCGCCGGGAGCACTGAACGTCCTCGCTCTGCTCAAGGCCGCGCAAGTCCTGCTCCTGTATAGCTTGGCGGCGACGGAGCCGCCATAGGCTCTCCTCGGTCTCTTACAACATCCCACTCGAGAGAAGTGACAGCTATTGTGGCGCGGGGGGGCCAGGTATTGACGGGCCTCCCCCCTTTCGGGAGTATCCCGGGAACTCTCGCGTGATTTCCAAACACAATGAAGCTGCTACTGGTCGACGACCACGCCCTTTTTCGCGCAGGCCTGAAGTCGGTGCTTCCCCGGCTCGATGGTTCACTCACGCTCGCCGAGGCCGGCAGTTGCGAGGAGGGCCTGCAGCGGCTTCGCGAGGCGCCGGACGCGGACTTGGTCCTGCTCGACCTGGGCCTCGGCGATGGGAAGGACCGGCTGCACTGCCTGCGGCGTTTCCGACAGGCCGATCCGACGCTCCCGATCGTGATCGTCTCCGCGCATGAGTCGCGCGACACCATCGCCGCAGCCGTCAACGCCGGGGCAAGCGGGTATATCCCGAAGTCCTCGGACAGCGCGCTGCTCATCGAGGCACTGCGACTGGTCCTTGCCGGGGGCATCTATCTGCCGCCGGCGCTCATCGCCGGCTCCGCTCCATCCGCGCAGAGGCCGCCGACGGGGCTCACCCCGCGTCAGCAGGAGGTGCTGGCACTACTTGCGGAGGGCCTGCCCAACAAGGCCATCGCCCGCCGTCTCGGGATGGCCGAAGGCACGGTTCGCATACACGTCACCGCCATCATCAAGCACCTGCACGCAAGCAACCGCACGGAAGCCCTCGCCAAGGCCATTCGGCTCGGCTACGTGGCGACCCTCGAGGAGGACTGATCGCTGCGCGGGGATCTCTGCTGAGTGCGCCCTGTCACGCCACACACCCCCGGCACGCCCTAGCGATACGTCCCGCCGACGGTCACCGCGACCGGACCCGAACCCGCTGCCACCGCGGCGGTTGTCATGGGGTCCAGGCTGCCATCGGAGGCAAGCCGGTATTGCGAGACATCGCCCCCGTTGTAGTTCGTGACGTAGGCGTAGCGGCCTGAAGGGTCGAGCGCAACGCCGGTCGGTCGGGCGCCGGCAGCCACCGTGGCGTTTGCCATCGCCGTCAAGCTGCCGTCGACGTCGATCCTGTACTGCCAGACGCTGTCTTCCCCGCTGCTTGTCACGTAGGCGTAACGGCCGGTCGGGTCTATGGCGATATCGCTGGCCCAAAGGCCGGTGGCCACGGTCGGTGTGGCCATGGGGTGAAGGCTCCCATCGCTGCCGATGGCGTACTGGGAGACGATGTAGCCATAGCTCGGCACGTAGACATAGCGACCCGTAGGATCGACGACGATGGCGGTCGGATTAACGCCCGTCGCGACGCTCGGGGTGGTCAGCGCGCTCAGGCTGCCATCCGCGCCTATGGCATATTGGGAGATGTTGGCCCCCGTATAGTTGGCGACGTACACGTAGCGCCCGGACGGGTCCACCGCAAGCGCCCGGGGCTGGGAACCGGCAAGGGCGTAGGCGGTTGCCATCGGGCTCAAGGTGCCGTCGCTGCCGATGGTGAACTGGGCGACGACCCCGTAATAACCCGTCGCGTAGGCATAGCGGCCACTCGGATCGACGACAATGTCGCTGGGCCCCGCGGCGGCGCTCACGCTCGCCGGAGTCAGTGGGCTGAGGCTTCCGTCGGCGGCGACCCGATACTGGGAGATGCTGGCGCTGCCGAGGTTGGCTGCGTACGCGTACGCGCCCGAAGGATGGAGGGCGACAGCCGACGGCGCCGACTCGGCCGCCACGCCGTGGGGCGACATGGGGGCGAGGGTGCCATCGCTGTCGACGTCGTACTGGGATAAATCGGCACCCTCGTTCGCCACGTATGCATGTTGTGGCACGCTCTCTACCGCGGCACCGCCGCTCACGGCCACGCCGATTGGGCCGCCATGTGCGGGGACGGTGCCCGGCGTTATCGCGGCGAGCGATCCGTCGTCGGTAATGACGTATTGCGCGACGCTGCTGTCAGCGTAGTTACTCACATAGACGTACTGCCCGGAAGGATCCACCGTGACCGCACGGGGCTGCGCGCCCGTTGCCACGCTGCCGGCGGCCATCGGGGCAAGTGTGCCGTCGCTGTCGATGGTGTACTGCGACACCGTGTCGTCGCCGCTATTGGCAACGTAGACGTAGCGCCCCTCGGGGTCGACGCTGACGGCGTGGGGCGAGGTGCCCGCGAGCACTGCGCCGGCGATCTCAGTCAGGCTGCCGTCGCTGCCGATGCGATACTGGGACACGCTGTTGTCACCGACATTGGCCACGTAGACATGACCCGCCGCGTCGAGAGCGATGGCACGCGGCTGCAAACCCGCCGACACGGCTGCCAACGCCATGGGTGTGAGCGTCCCGTCGCTCCCGACGGTGTACTGAGAAACGCTACCGTCGCCGTTGTTCACCACGTAGGCGTAGCGTCCTGAGGGATCCAGGCTGAGCGCGATGGGCCCCGCGCCGGTTTCCACTGTGGCCGCCCACAGTGGCGCGAGGCTGCCTTCCTCGTCGATGGCGTACTGCGAGACGGTGTTCGCATCGAAGTTAACCGCGTAGGCAAACTGGCCGGCGGGATCGATGGCGACGGTGACCGGGCCCGCTTCGGCCGCGACGGCGGCAGGCGCCATCGGGCTGAGACGGCCGTCGCTGCCGATCGAGTACTGCGAGATCGTGTCGCTCCCGTAGTTGGCGACATAGGCCCACCGGGCCGAGGGATCGACGGCAACGCCGCGCGGGCCGTTTCCGGCGTCAACCCTGCCTATCCACGCGAGACGCCCCGAGTCCGCATCGACCATGTAGGTGGAGACGGTATCGGCGCTCTCGTTGGCGACGTAGGCGAACCGGGGAGCGACGGGGGTTACCGGATCGCCTCCGCCGTCTCCTGTCTCCGCGCCGTCCCCTACCTCGGCGCCGTTCCCTGGCGGGTTACCGCCGCCTCCGCCGCAGGCGCTCAGGCCGAGAGTGAGGACGACGAGAACCGCCGCCCACAGCAGAATGCGGTACTGCGCCCGCACCGAAGGAATGCTAGTAGGGGTTTGCATGGTCATTGTCGTCGTCCGGCCCATTGCCCGCGAATCGCCCGGGGATGGTGCACGGCGCCGGCATGCATCGTAAATCGGCTGGATTGCCTAGCGCCTATGCGGATCCGCATAGGCGGGCCGTGTCGCCCGGGATCATTGTTGACCCAGGCATGGCCGACACAGGAATCAGTGCGGAGCGGCGACGGTGGCGAGTGCGGCGCGCAGACGCGCCGGCTGCAGGGGCTTGTGCAGGACCCTCAGACCGGCGGCGGCGATACGTCTCAAGGGTTCGGGAGCCGTTTCGCCGGTAATCACGAAGGCGGGTAGCGGACGTTTGAAGAAGGCGCGAAGCGCGGAAACGTCGGCGTCCCCGGTGCGGCCCTCGCGCAGCCGAAAGTCCACCAGCAGGACATCCGGAGACCACCCGCGCGCTGCATCCTCGATGCACTCGCGCGCAGACTCGTAACCCGCCACCCGACACCCCCAACCGCTCAGGACCGACTCGAGCCCGGCCCGAATCGCCGCGTCGTCGTCGACGACGACCACCCGCAACCCTCGCGGCCCGGTGGAAACCAGGGGGGCACTTTGCGGCACATCGCCGGGCGCGCTGCGCGGCAGCAGCAAGCGGAACACCGAACCGGCGCCCGGCCGCGAATCGACCTCCAGCTCGTGCCCGAGCCTGTCCGCCAGGCCCTTGACGATGGCCAGGCCGAGGCCGAGCCCCTTCGCGCTGTCGCGCTCCGGATTGTGCGCCTGAAAGAACTCTTGAAAAATATTCGCTTGCGCGGCGGGGTCGATCCCCACGCCCGTATCCCGGACCTCGATGGCGAGCCGGTCGCCGCGGCGCCGGCAAACCACCAGAATTGCCCCCTGGCGCGTGTACTTCAACGCATTGTCGAGCAGATTGCGCAGGATGCGTTCCAGGTGCTGCGGGTCACTCACGACCCAGTAGCGGCCCGCGCCGAGCCGCAGGCGCAGGCCCGCGGCCTCGGCGCGCGGCCCGAGCTCCGCCTTCAGCCTCTCGAACAGCGGCGCAAGCGCCAGTGGGCGCGGCGCCGCCTCCACGGTGTCGGCCTCGAGCTTCGAGACGTCAAGCAGACCGTTGATGAGCTCGCCGAGCGCGCTGACCGACGCCCCCATGCGCCGACGCAATTGCTCCGCGGGCGGCGCCAGCTGCTCCTGGCCCTGCGCCTCGACGAACAACTCCAACGCGTGCAGCGGCTGGCGCAGGTCATGGCTTGCCGAGGCGAGAAAACGGGACTTGGCCACGACCGCCTGCTCGGCACGCTGGTTCTCCTCGCGCAGCCGCTCGACCAGGTCGGCGTTTTCCGAACGCACCCGTACCCACTCTGAAACCATGCGCGACAAGTGGCGCCCGTGACCGAACTGTGACAAGAGGTAGACCAGCGTGAGCGCGCCGATCCACATCAACGCCGTCTCGGAGCGCAGCATCAGGCTGACGCCGAACGGGACCACCGCGAAGAACGCGAAAGTGGCGTAGGCGGGCGGGTAGGCGGATTGGGCGACGATGGCGCTGCCCACCGCACCGAAGATCAGCACTATGATGAAAATGACCTGGTAGGGATCCGCGTACGACACGAACAGCGCCCCGCCGAAGCCGAACAGGCTCCCCGAGAACACCCCGACCAGTGTCGTCTGGTGACGCCATCTGAGCACATCGGCGTCGTCGCGTTCGCGACTGAAGAAACGCCGCACGAGGAGCAGCCGCATGCCGGAGAGAAGCAGGAATAAAGCGGCCCAGCCGATCAGCAAATGCCGGGGGACGGTGCCCCATAGGACGATAACGGTTACGACCGCTACGATGAGCGCACCGTAATGCAGGGTTGGAATCTGCTTGTACAGCAGACGCACGCGGTCGGCCAGCAGGACCGAATCGGTGGAATCAGACACTCAGGCCACCATTTTCTTATTATGCGCGGCCGGCCCGGCCGCGCGATACTGCAGGCGCAAACCACCCCGACCACTTTTCTCTGTGGATCGATAACATACCGCCGGAAGGCCGACGACGACAAGGATTGCGAGGTGCTAAGCACCTTCACCTGACTTGCCTGCCCGAAGCAGTAAGATCCCGAGCAAGACACAGGCAATGCCCACGCCGGCGCCGATAGCAACGAGGTCCGCAATCTCCACGAGGGGTCGCCGCATTAACCACGGCATCGCCGCTGCGATGACCATCAAAAGCAGGCCGTTCAGGATCATTGCCCGCTTCAACCAGCTTGGATAGAGACGCCCCATGCGACGAATCACATCCCGTCCACCGGGTAGTTGCCCCCAAACAGGCAAGCCCTGCACCAGGCGTTCCACGCGCCATTGCAACAAGGAGGCAACGAGAAGCAGCACGAACAGGTCAATCAGCAGAGGCCCTCGCAGCCCCATCCACGCCCCATAAATCACAGCCACCGGCAAGACGTACCTGATGAAATCCTTGTGTTGCTTGACGATCCGGTCCTTGAGTTCAGGGTCGGCGACTACCCGCCCCCTGAACAACAACCCATAGGGATGGTAGAGGTCTTCACCGCGCGGCCCCTTCGTAAAGGATATTTCCGCCAGGGTATCCAGTAACGTTCCGGGAACACGACCGGGACCGGCGACAGCCTTAGCCTCGTCGGGCTCAGCCCCCTCATGGACAAGACGCTCCGACGCCATCGACAATCGCGCCTCCCTGGCTGCAACCCGCCGCCGCGCGTGGTTCCTATGCCCCAGGGCCAGTAGCGCCAACGCCGGCCCGAGAAAGAGCAGGGACGCCGTAAGTTTCACCCCCGCGGTCGCCTGGAACTTCAACGGATCCGTGAACGGGGCAAGAGTGACATAAACACCGATTCCAAAGAGAAACGCGCCCGTCACGGTCGCTAGACCACCCCGATATTGCGCCCTACGAGCCAAGAAGAGCGCACCGCCCCAGAGGACCAGAACGCCCCCGAGAACCATCTCCGTGCCAGCCACGCCCGTATCAGGGACACCACCTGGCAAAGGGATGAAACTGATCACTCCCAGTAGCATCAAGAGTCCGGCGAACAGATACGCCAACCAATTCATTGCCCAAACACCTTATGCGTGGAGAACACGAAAGAAGGCGGCTATGAGATCTGCTGGTTTGTCGCCGCCCCCTGTAGTTGCGCGAGATTGAAACTAGAACCCCTTTGCTGTCGTCGCGCGTCCGCGCTGAGCGCAGCGACTAGCGCTCCTTACGGACCACTGGCCCCGTCCTTTTGCGGGATCCCTCGATCGTGATCGTGCCGCGAATGGTCGATAGTAAGCGCCGGAGAGCACGTTCCGTAAGCTCGGTTCCATTCCAGGCACTCCAAGTAGCGCCACGGAACCTCCGAGAGTCTCCACCCGCCCCGTCACGTCAGTGACGGCGCCTCCTGCCACCGCCTGCGCTCGCGGGACTGCCACCGTAGCATAGAGAGCGGGCGGGACGCCCTAGTCACGCCGGGCGAGGTGCATTCGAGCATATAGGCGTCAACGGTCTCGGCGGAACATCCGGAGTGGGGGAGACGCTCGGCGCGCGGGCTACAAGAGGACCGGCAGGCGGCGCTCTCCGGAGTCACCGCCGATGCATGAGGCATGCGGGCCAGGGTGCATGCTGGGAATCCAACACGAGCGGCGCGAATACGCGCGGCGTCCCCGCCCCCTCGCCGACTTCCCTGGGCGAGATTAAAGTCGCTCCGCTAGCGGCCGATCTTAATACAGAGGCAGCCGATCCGGCCCTGGATGCTTGCCTCAGGAGGCGCCGTGAACGACCGCTATTTCCGACTTGCGCTCGGGCTGGCGCTGCTCATCGGCTTGTACTTTGAGCTCGCCGCGCTGGTACTTTTGCTAATTGTCCTGCTCGCCTTCGAGGGGCTCACCAATCTGCGGTTGTGTCGTGCGTTCTGCCCGCGCGATCCCCTCACCGAAGGGGCTGGCGCGTATGCCGCGCGGATTCCCTTTGACGCGGAGCGTGCCCTGCGCCTGCTCGTCGCTCTGTTCCTGTTCGTCGGTTACGTGCTGTATCCGCAGCATGCATGGGGCCTGACCTGGTTGGTGGGATTCGCGCTCGTCGGCGCCGGCATGAGCGGCATTTGCCCGATGGTGCTCGCGCTGCGCGGGATCGGATTCCGATGACGGCAGTCGAGCAGGCGGACGGGCAGGTCGGGCTGCCGGTCCGCATCACGGTCATCGTCTTCTGGGTGCTGGTGCTCACCGGTGTGCTCGTCTCGACCGTGCTGCTGAACAACGCCGAACGCCACCTGCTCGAGCGCTACGACACCAACGCCGATCGCGCGGCCTTTGCGGTGAGCCAGTGGCTGGGCAGCCATCCGGATGCTCAGCTTGGCGAACTCGCCCCCCTGCTGGAGGACGAAATCGGCCGGCTGAGTTTGGCCGGCCTCGAGGTCAGCCGCGGCGAGGAGTCGCTCGGCATCGGCGAGCGTGGCGCGACCCTGACGCTTGCCGTGCGGCAAATTCCCCGGGCCGAGAGGCCGATGCTAGAGCTGCGGGTTTTCCAGCCGCCCGCCCAGAAGGCGATCGGCGAGCAGCGCAAGCGACTGCTACTCGGGATGGCCTTTTCGCTGCTCGTGTTCGGACTCGGTCTGGTGTGGATCCTGCGCCGGGTGCTGAGCGCGCCTTTTCAGGCGATGGTCGATACGGCGCGGGCGATCTCCGCGGGCAGCGGCGAGGTGCGCTTCGATACCGCGCGCCGGGATGAGTTCGGGTATCTGGCGGGTTTCATGAACCGGATGCTCGACCAGATGCGATTGCATCAGAAGGAGTTGAGCGACGCCCTGGATCAGGTGCGCCGATCGCAAGCCGAGCTGTTCGCGGAGAAGGAGCGCGCCGAGGTGACGCTCGATGCGATCGCGGATGCCGTGGTCCGCACCGACGTCGCAGGACGCGTGGAGTTCCTCAATCCGGTCGCGCAGGAAATCCTCGGCGTTAGCGTCGAGCAGGTCGTCGGCCGCGACCTGGACGACGTGATGCGCGTAGTGAACGAGCACACAGGCGACCCACAGCCGAGTGCGGTCAAGCAGTGCATGCGCGACGGGGCACCCCTGCGGCGCGCCGAGGAGACTCTGTTGGTATGCGCCGACGGAAGGGAAGTGCACATCTCCATGGTGGCGGCGCCCATCCGGAACGCGTCGGGAGCGGCAGTCGGCGCCGCGATGGTGTTCCGCGACGTAGGCCGCGCCCGCGAGCTCGCACGCCAGCTTACCTATCAGGCGAGCCACGACGGCCTGACCGGGCTGCTCAACCGTCAGAGCTTCGAGCGCGCGCTGCGCCAAGCGGTGGATGAGGCCCGAAACGGCCAGCAGCACCATGCCTTGTGCTACCTGGATCTCGATCAGTTCAAGCTGGTCAACGACACGTGCGGCCACGTCGCAGGGGACGAGCTGCTACGCCAGATCGCGCAACTCATCCGCGAACACCTACGGGAATCGGACATCATCGCGCGCCTGGGCGGCGACGAGTTCGGGCTGCTACTTCGGGGTTGCGCGCTGTCCGATGCCGAACGGGTGGCGGACAAGGTGTGCCGGGCGATTCGCGCGTTTCGTTTCGTCTGGAAAGACCACAGCTTCCTGAACGGCGCGAGCATCGGCTTAGTGCCCATCGTGGAGGACAGCGGCACGGTCGCCGAACTGCTCAGCCTCGCCGACGTCGCGTGCTACGCAGCCAAGGATAGCGGGCGCAACAAGGTGCACGTCTATACGCCTGACGACGCCCAGCTCGGCGAGCGGCGCGGGGAGATGCGCCGCGTGCCGGCGATACGCAAGGCCATCGACGAGGATCGCTTCGTGCTCCACGCACAGCCCATTGCCGCCCTCGACCCCGACCGCGCGGGCCACTCCCCTCATGTGGAAGTGCTTGTGCGCATGCTGGACGAGGAAGGCGCCACGGTGCCGCCGATGGCCTTCATTCCCGCGGCCGAGCGCTATGACCTGATGCCGGAAATCGATCGCTGGGTAATTCGCTCCACCTTCTCGATGATCGAGGGCGGGAGACCGGACGGCCTGGTCTGCGCGATCAATGTGTCCGGCGCGTCCATCTGTGACGACGACTTTCTCGACTTCGTCCTGACCGAACTGGAACGCTCCGGCGTAGACCCGGAAGGCATCTGCTTCGAGATCACCGAGACCGCGGCGGTGGCCAACCTAAGCCGGGCCAGGCGCGCCATCACAGTCCTGCGCGGCGTGGGTTGCTGCTTTTCCCTCGACGATTTCGGCAGCGGCCTGAGCTCCTTCGCCTACCTGCGCGACCTGCCGGTCAACTACCTGAAGATCGACGGCAGCTTCGTCGCCGACATCGTCTCCGACCCTATCCATCGCGCAATGGTGCGCTCGATCAACGAGGTCGGGCATATCATGGGGCTTCGCACCATCGCCGAGTTCGCCGAGAACGACGCAGTGATCGCCGCCTTGCGGGAAATCGGCGTTGACTACGCGCAGGGCTACGGCATCGCGCGTCCATGCCCGCTCAACCAATTATTGGTAGAGCTGCGCAGCTCCGGGAAAGAAAGGGCCCTCCAAGGAATGTAGAACCGGGTTCCGATGCCGGACCACGCACGCGTCCTGGGACGTCGGGCGCCGGGCGCCGGTCGCGTGAGGCACCGCAGCTCGTGCGTGACGAGGGGTACCTCGATCACGCCGCGGGCGTGCCGCCCCCGCGGACGATCTCGATCAGCGCATTCAATGCGTCGCTGACCGTGAAGATGCCCAGAAACCGACCATCCTCATCATTGACGATCACGCTGCCAATCTTCTTTTCGGACATGACGTACGCCACTTCATCCAGCGGCGTGGTGGCAAGCACCGTCAGGGGGTCGGCCACCATGATGTCGGCGGCCCGCACTTGGTGCTTCTCCTCAAGCCGCAAACCCGCCACGATGCGTACGTCTCTATCGCTGATCACCCCCACGACGGTTTCGCCGCGGACCACGGGGAGATGGCGGATGCCGTGTGTCTCCATCAGATCCCGTAGATCGTCGACGGCCATGTCCTCCTTCGCGGTGATCGGATCCGGGGTGGTGAATTCCTCTACCGGCACACTCATTGACACCATGGTGGGTCTCCTGTGTTCGTCGCAGGCAGCAGATGCGGCCAGCCATCGTGCCCCAACTAGCAGTTACTAGGCGAAGTGACTCCGTATTCGAACCCGGGACGCACGCCGGCCTATTGATGATAGGCGGCCAGCGGACCTGCCTCCACAGAGGTCCGCCAGCGGCGGTGATGGCGCGTGGGTCGGCCCCTGAGAGGGCTCAGCCGCTGGCGCGCGCGACGCGCATGGCCCACGCCGAGGTCGCGAAGGAGACGCCCGCCATACGCACGTCACACCCGCTTTCCCTGCTCGTAACGGCAAAGAGCCAGACATGCCCCGTCTCCCCGCTGATCTACTTCGACTCGTTCGTGGGCGCGCGCGCACAGGACTGCCGTCCGGCGCCGCTTGGAGCCCCCCAGGGGCACTCGTTATCGGCCGCCCGCCCCCCGCCTGCGCCGCGTTGGCGTGGGCAGATTCTTCTACACTTGAATCGGCAACCAAGTCGCGTAGGGGGTGCTGCAATGGACATCTTCGGGAATGAGTTTGGCGACGATCCGCTGTTTCCGAACGCGCCGGTGCACTGGCGCCAGCAGGACGCAGCCGCGCAGGCCCGCGCTGAGGGGTTGGCGTTGGGGGCGGATCATTGGGACGCTGTGCGCGCGATGCAGGAATACTACGCTCGCCACGTCGACGGAGGCATCAACATGCGTGAGTTGCACGATGCGCTCGACGAGCGGTTCCACCCCCAGGGCGGCATCAAGTACCTATACCTGCTCTTTCCAGGCGGGCCTATCGCCCAGGGCTGCCGACTCGCCGGCCTGCATCCCCCCGCGGGCGCGCTCGATCGGGGCTTTGGAAGCGTCGCCTGAGGCGGCCACGCAGTAGCTCCGGTAGGTACGCCCGCCGGAACCGGGGCAGGCCCCGTGTTCCTGGTGTCGAGAACGAGCTCCCGGTTGCCGCGCTCAAGGTAGCCGCGCGCGCTGCAGCAGCAGTGCGCGCTCGCGATCATTGCGGGTGAGCCCGGCCGCGCGCTTGAACTCCTCGCGGGCTTCGTCGGCGCGCCCCAGCTTGGCGAGCAGGTCACCGCGCACGCTGGGCAGCAGGTGATAGTCGGCGAGTGAGGGCTCCGCGCGCAGGGCATCCACGATCCGCAGGCCCTCGGCGGGCCCGTAGGCCATGGCCACCGCCACCGCGCGGTTCAGCTCCACCACCGGTGAGCGCGCGAGCTGCGCCAGCGCGTCGTAGAGCGCGACGATGCGCGGCCACTCCGTAGCCTGCGGCGTGGGCGCCCGCGCGTGGCAGGCGGCGATGGCGGCCTGCAGCACATACGGACCCAGCGGGACGCCCAGCGCCTGCGCGCAGGCCTCGGCGCGCTCCAGTGCCGCCAAGCCGCGGCGGATCAGCAGGCGATCCCAGCGCGTGCGGTCCTGGTCCAGCAGCAGCACGGGCGCGCCCTGCGCGTCGACCCGCGCGGGCAGGCGCGAGGCCTGGACCTCCATCAGCGCCAGCAGGCCGTGCACTTCGGGCTCCAGCGGCGCGAGTTCGGCCAACACCCGCCCCAGGCGCTGCGCCTCCGCGCACAGCGCGGGGCGCGTCCAGTGCTCACCCGCTGTGGCGGCGTAGCCCTCGTTGAAGATGAGATAGATGACCTCCAGCACCGAGCCGAGGCGCTCGGCCAACGCCGCGCCCTGCGGCACCTCGAAAGGCACACGCGCCTCGGCGAGCGTGCGCTTGGCGCGCACGATGCGCTGCGCCACGGTGGCGGGGGCGCTCAGAAAGGCGCGCGCGATCTCCTCGGTGGTGAGCCCGCCGAGCAGGCGCAGCGTCAGCCCCACACGCGCGTCGATCGATAACAACGGATGGCAGGCGGTGAACATCAGACGCAGCAGGTCGTCGCCGATCTCCTCGTCGAAAGCGGCGCCGTCGGCGCTCTGCTGCGCGAGCTCCAACTCGCCGGCGAGTTCCGCGTGTTTGCGCGCGAGCAGCTTGTCGCGCCGCAGGTGGTCGAGCGCCCGGCGCTTGGCCACCACCATCAACCACCCGCCCGGATTGTCGGGCACGCCGTGCCGGGGCCAGCTCTCGAGCGCCGCCACCAGCGCGTCCTGCGCCAGTTCCTCGCCCAGACCCACGTCGCGCACCAAGCGCGTGAGCGCGGCGATGATGCGCCCCGCCTCGAGGCGCCACACGGCGGCCACGCGGGCGTTGACCTCGGCGCTCACCCGCCGCGCGGCTCCCCGCCGGGCAGCTCCACCATCACCTCGAAGCCGCCCCAGAACATGCGCATGCCGTCGAAGGGCATCGCCTCGCCCTCCATGCCGGCGATGCGCGGGTCCGCCATCACCGCGGCATTGACGCGGTCTCGCTCGGCGCGTGAGGCGTAGCGGATCCAGGCGAACACCACGGTCTCGCCCGGCGCGAGCTTGACGCTCTGCGGAAACGAGGTCTGCTCGCCCGGCTGCACGTCATCGGCCACGCACTCCACGTACTCCAGCGCGCCATGCTCGCGCCACACCGTGCCCGCCGTTTGCGCCAGCTTGCGGTAGGCGTCGAGTTTGTCCTTGGGCACCGGCAACACGAATCCGTCCACGTACATCGCGCACCTCCTAGCCGCTGTAACAGGGTGCGACCTCGCGCACCTCCACTGTGGCCCACTGCGCCGCGGGGCACTCGGCCGCCGCCGCGAGGGCCACCTCCCGGTCATCCGTGTCGAGCAGGAAGTAGCCGCCCACCATCTCCTTCGACTCGCTGAACGGTCCGTCCACCACGCTGCGCCGGCCCTCGCGTACGCTCACGCGCACGCCCTGCGCATCCGAGCGCAGCGAGTTCGAGCCCATCAGCAGGCCGCGCTCCGCCAGACCCTGGCCAAAGCGCACCATGGCGTCGTAGGCGGCGCGCCCCTCGTCCTCCGTGCGCTGCGCGCGCTGCCCGCGCGGCTCGACGATCAACAACATGTACGCCATCGAATAACCCTCCACGGTCCGACACTCTAATTCTTCCTTGCCGCTCAGCCCCATCCGGTCGGATGCGTGCGGCATCATCGCCAAACGTTCGCGCCCTGCGCGAAGCCGCCGCGATACGGGCTGCCAACACAAAACCGCTGGCCGCTCGGCGCGTGCATGACGACCCAACCCGCCTCGTGAGATACCACCCCCGCCCCCAGCCTTTCCAAGCGTGCCACCTCGGCTCCGATCGCGTCCGTCTCGATATCGAGGTGCGCGCGCGCCTCGTGGTGCACGCGCTGGAGGATGACCTGCACCTCGCCGGGGGGCGTCACGAGCTGGATGAAGTCGCTCGCTGGGTCCACTTCCCGCGGCATCGGAAAACCCAGCGCGGCGCTCCAGAACGCCGCGGCCGACGCCAGATCCTCCGTGGGACAGTCGATGACGATATTTCCCAACCTGCTCTTGTGCATCCGCAACTCCCTATGCCATCCGCCGTTCATTACGTCGCTCCGCGCCGTGATAACGCTGCGCAGCCAACCCGGCCCGAGCGTGCCGCGCTACTTCAAGCGCTCCAGCCTACCCCTGCGTTGCACCAGCCGCTTGTAGTCCCACTGGACGTCGCGCGCCTCGGCCAGCCAGCGCGCCAGCCGGTCCGCATCCACCTGATCCGCGTGCGTATAGCGGGCTTCCGCCGCCTTGAAGCTGCCCTCCGGTTTCAGTCCCGGCGCGACGAAGGACTGACCGCTCCAGAACAGTAAGCGTATGCAATCCTTGAGCTTGCTGTATCCCACGATCGGATTGCCGTCGATGAACCAGACCGGATGGCGGTGCCAGACCTTGTTCTCCGCCTCCGGCAGCGCGCGGTCGATGTGTCCCGCGAGCGCCTCGCAGATCGCGCGCTCGGTGGGTGCCTGCGCCTCGTGGTAGCGCCGCGTGTCCGGGTGCATGGGCCACCCCTCACGTCTCGGCCGACGGCGGTCGCGGCGCCTGCGCGACACGAACGGAGGCGTTCATTCGCGCGCCCCGGCGATAACCATCCACGGCACCCCGAAGCGGTCCGCGACCATGCCGAAGCGGCGCGCGAAGAAGGTCTTCGCCAGAGGCATCTGCACCGCGCCGCCCTCGCCCAGCGCCCCGAACAGCCGCTCGGCGGCGGCCTCGTCGTCGGCGTTGAGCGTCAGCGCGAAGCCGTTGAAGCTCGGGCGCCCCGTGCAGTTGCCATCGGACAGCATGAGGACGCTGTCGCCCACGCGCACTGCGGCGTGCATGATCTTCTCGTCCGATCCGGGCGGCACCTGATCGGGCGGCGGCGGCTCGGGCGACTCGCTGAAGCGCATCTTGGCGAGCAACTCCGCGCCCAGCGCCTGCTGATAGAAGGCGAGCGCCTCCTCGCAGCGCCCGTCGAGGAACAGATAGGCCTCCAGATTCATGCCGCACCTCCTTGTTCCAGTTCGCGCGCCAGCGCCCGGTGGCGCTCCACCGCCGCGCTGTCGCCGAAATCCTCCAGTTCGTACAGCCGCCGCACCTCGATCTCCGCCGCGCCGCCGTCGATCGCGGGGTTGGGGAAGCGCCGCGACCACTCCAGGGCCTCCTCGCGCGAGCCCACTTCGATTAGCGTGTAGCCCGCGATCAGCTCCTTGATCTCGGTGAATGGCCCATCGACTACGGTACGCCGCTCGCCCGCGTAGCGCACCCGCCAACCCTGCGCGCTGGGCCGCAGGCCCGAGCCGTCCAGCAGCACCCCGGCGCGCGCCAGCGCCTCGTGATAGCGGGCCATGTCGGCGATCAGCGCCTCGGGCGGCATCACCCCCGCCTCTGAGTCCGCGGTGGCCTTGACCATGATGATGAAGCGCATGTCCGATACTCCTCTTGAGTCGCCGCGTCAGCGCCTTACGCGCTGCCGATTTACGTGCTCCTACGCCTACGACGAACCGGTGGATCGGAAATCGACAGGCGTCCCGCACATTGCCGCAAAACCGGGGACACAAAACCGGGGACAGACTGAGCTAACCCGCTTTTCTCGGACACTTTTGAAGGTAGACAATACCTCAGGAGGTGTCCGATGGGAACGAAGAAGAATAAGGTGAATCCGGAGCGCCTGCGCACCCGGTATACGAAAGAGTTCAAGCTCGAAGCAGTACGCCTATTGGAGCTTGGCCAGAAGCCAGCGACCCAGCTCGCGCTGGAACTGGGAGTCGCGCGCAACCAGCTTTATAAATGGAGGGAGCAGCTCGACGTCGCTGGAACAGATCGCGCTTTCCGTGGACCAGGCCGCAAGCCCCTTGACGAGCAGAGCGAAATCGAACGCCTGCGCCGAGAGCTCAAGCGGGTCACCGAGGAGCGCGACATCTTAAAAAAAGCTGCGGCGTACTTCGCGAAGGATCTGACGTGAAGTACGCCTACATCGCAGTGTCGCGCTCGCAGTACTCCTTGGCCTCATTGTGCCGTGCCCTACAGGTCTCGCGCAGCGGCTTTTATGCTTGGCAGGGGCGCGGGACTAGCGCCCGCGCGCAGTCTGATGCCGCCCTCCTGATCGAGATCCGCCGCATCCACCGTGAACACCGACAGGCGTGCGGCGCGCTCAAGACTTGGCATGTTCTACGCCGCGAAGGCGTCCCCTGTGGCAAGCACCGTGTGGCGCGGCTGAGGAAGCGCGATGGCATCGAAGCCAACCGCAAGCGCCGCTTTCGGGTGATCATCGAGCACCACCAGACACCTCTGGCGGCGCCCGATAGACTGGAGCGTCGTTTCCTCGCGTCGGCGCCCAATCGTGCGTGGGTCGGGGATATCACCTTCATCCGCACCCGGGAGGGGTGGCTCAACCTCGCGGTGCTGCTCGACCTCTACTCCCGCAAAGTGGTGGGCTGGGCGATGGGAACGCGTCCGGACAAAGATCTCGCTCTAGCTGCGTTGAACATGGCGCTCGCGCACCGGGCGCCCCCACCGGGCCTCATCCACCACACGGACCGCGGAGCCACCTACAGCGCCGCTATGTATCGGGATCGCTTACAAGCAGCGGGCGCCCTTCCCAGCATGAGTGGTCGCAAGAGCGCTTACGACAATGCGGTCGCGGAGAGTTTCTTCTCGAGCCTAAAGAACGAGCTCGTGCACCACCGCGACTTCCCGACGCGGGACTATGCCAAGGCCGCGATCTTCGACTACATCGAGGTGTACTATAACCGGCAGCGATTGCACCAGACTCTGGGCTATCGCACGCCGGAGGAAGTTGATGGCGAATGGCGAAATGCTTAATTAACCTGTCCGAGGAATCCGGGTTAGCTCAGACCCCGGTTTCCGATCGTTCACCGCGCTCGCGCGCCCAAACGGGTACCGCCTCTGGTAGGATTTCGTACGCAACCCGAACGACAAGAGGGCACTCAATGCCCCGTCAAGCCCGAATCGCCATACCAGGCATCCCCTGGCACATCATCCAGCGGGGAAACAACCGCACGCCCTGCTTCTACGCCGACGCCGATTACCGCGTCTATCTGGACGTGCTGAAGGAGCAGGCTCTGAAGCAGGGTTGCCAGGTCCACGCCTACGTCCTCATGACCAACCACGTACACCTGCTGCTAACGCCCGAGCGGGCCGACAGCGTCGCGCTGCTGATGAAGCACCTGGGGCAGCGTTACGTCCAGTACGTCAATCGGACCTATCGGCGCAGCGGCACCCTGTGGGAAGGCCGCTTCCGCTCCTGTCTCGCCCAGAGTGATCAATACCTGCTGACCTGCCAACGCTACATCGAGCTCAACCCGGTCCGGGCCTGCATGGTCGATCATCCCGCCGACTATCCGTGGTCCAGCTATCGGACCAATGGCCAGGGAGAGCCCTCCCCCCTCATCTCCCCGCACCCCGACTACACGCGCCTTGGCAGAACCAAGCCGAGGCGCTTGGCGGCCTACCGAGAGCTGTTCCGCGCCCACATGGAGCCGACGCTAATCGACCAGATCCGCGCCGCCACAAACAGCGGCTACGTGCTCGGCAACGAGCAGTTCAAAGCAGAGATCGCCCGGATGGTGAAGCGGCGCGTCGCCCCGGGAAAGCCAGGGCGGCCGAGGAAGGAAGGGGCGTAGAAGGAAAAACCGGGGTCTGTCCCCGATTATGTGTCCCCGATTATGAGATCCCGGATGCAGCGCGCCGGTTACGGAATCTGCTTGTTAACGCGGCTTAGAAGCGAAAAGATGTGGGGAAACCTCAGGGTCTGTCCCCGATTATTCCGCCTGCCTAACCTATTGACTGGGCAGCGAGATATCCCGTATTGCGCCGCCGGGGTTGAGCGAGGTGGCCCTAGCAGGCTAGAATGAGTTGTCATTTGACAACCCCTGTAGGCGCCACCTAGTCTGGAGGAAAGCGCGTTGAGGCCGAAGCATCCAGACAAGGACATCGAGCGCGCCGTGCAGCACGCAGAGTCGGTGGGATGGAAATTCACCAAACGCCGGGGGCATGCCTGGGGCATCCTTCGATGCCCCAGAAATGATTCCGCTTGTCGCTGCGGGACCTTTTGCCAGCTGTCGATCTGGTCGACCCCCAAGAACCCTTCGAGTTTCGCCAAGCAGATGTGCCGCGTCGTCGACGGGTGCCTTCACGCCAATAGAGGCGAAGAGAAATGAACTATCAATTTACGATCACCTTCTCGCTTCCGAAACCCGGAAAGAACCCAGAGCAGTTTCTGGATGCATTGTATGAGGCTGGGTGCAGTGATGCGCTGATAGGAGTTGGCCAAATCGGCCTGATTTCTCTTGCGTTTGACCGGGAAGCTTCCGACGCAGTCGAGGCGATCGGTTCTGCCATTGAAGATGTCAGGAAGGCAATTCCCCAAGCGAACATTGCTGAAGTAAGTCCCGACCTTGTCGGCATGGGGGAGATTGCTGACGTGCTTGGAGTGTCACGCCAAATGGTGCGCAAATATGTCTTGTCAAAAGCAGAGTTTCCGAGGCCTGTACATGCCAGCGAGGCAGTAGCGCTCTGGCACTTGGTCGAGGTTGTCGATTGGGCAGAGACATACACCAAGACAGCGGTAATGAAGAAGGACCTTCTGCTCAGACCGTTGAAGGAGGTATCGGCCGCAGCATTCAAGCTGAATTTTGAGCTTCAACAGCTACGGCAGGAACGGTTGGCGCTCAATATCATTGGAGCCAAAAAAGCCAAAAAGTTGGCTGCCGCAGTTGTCAAGACAACGAACGCGCCTGACTCAAGGGCGGTAAAGAAACGCACCGCTACTCGAAAAGCAGAGAGAGCCGAATAAATTCGGGCCGGCCTGTTCTCTTTGATTCGGGCTGGCCTGTTCTCTTATGGCTGCCTCACACTTACGCGTGAAGTCAAAGGCTCATGCTCAATTAGGCTAGCCTCGACACGGCAGCTGCCCGGTTCTCACCGACCTACGCTAGAGGAAAAGGGTAGCGTCTGCTTTTTTCTCGTTTTTACACGACTGTTCGCGATTTCTAGACCCATTCATCTAAATCTATCCTGAACTGTCGTTCGCTCAAGAAGGCATCAACAAACAACTGACCAGCCTTCCTAGTATAAGAAATGTAGATCAGCATCCTTTCTCTATCTAAGCTAGTCTCGAGGTGCGCCGCATGGATGATCCGATGCCGCAGATCCAGCATTTCCATTATTACGTCCCTTACCACTCGCACTTTAGTGCCAGATTTTTTTCTTCTGTCTAGGACCTTAAAGATATCTACCCCGACATAGGTCTTGTACGCATTACTGGCGGAGTAAAGATTCTGAAATGTATAATTGTCTGCTTCATGCTGCGCTATCGTTTTTTCACCGCTTAACAGCTTTTTAAGCTCAGCATATTCAATTTTGCTTTTCTTTTCATAAATCTTTTCTTGAACATTTGGATGTGTCTCTACGTACGCAATGAAAAATTCTTTAAAAAATGATTCCAAGCTAGCCACTACGAATGGGAGGAGCGTATTGTTCCTTATAAGCCCAATATTCAGAGTTGGATCCCAGCCCAGCTTCTCCGATATATCAGACAGCGCCAACGACGCTCTGTTAAGATTGTGCTGGAAATCGATATATTTAAATCCGCAAGCTTTTTCCGCCGGGGAGAGCTTGGGAATGTCGTTCACCAAATATGATTGCTTTCCTTCCTGAGGGTTGTAGATACCGCCACCGAATGCCTTCCGGAGCGCCTTTATGACGCCATTCTGCGCAGCGTAGTCTTCATGACTCCTGCCCGCATTTGAATAAGCATGAAATACGAGCTTAGTGAACTTTGGGTCCGATTCGCCCGCCCTCCGAATAAACAGCCAACACCCTCTAATAGATTCGTAATTTTCGGTATGAAACCACCGATAGATACGCTCTTCACGATCAGAGCAATGTTGTTGCTTAACCCACCCGAGAGGAAGGATGACTCTTTCAATTTCTCCTATCCTAGGAGAACGCTTACACCTTAGAAACAGATCTATGCTCATCCACACTTCCTGTCCGCTTCAAAGCGCGATTCAAGAGCGTCCGCCAAATCGAACTTTTTCCGCCTTCGCATATGATTTCGTACGTGCGCGCTCTCTCGTGTACCCGGATATGAGCGCACATGTGATACCAATGGTTTGACGAAGGATGGTTGACCGTCTTTGTTGGCTTTCTAGAGGCTCGAACTCCTCTTGGTAGTAACTCTTCAGTACCGCATCAACATCTGCGGAAATATTTGGCACTTCTAGCGCGTGAGCCATTTTATTCCGAAGTGCATTGATGCTCTTTGTAAACTGCCAGACATGCGCAGGCAGTGAGTGCGCACCCAATGCGCGGGCTAGCCCCACTTTTTGCGCGAAGTTAAGCCGTAAGCCTTCTAGCTCGCTTGGGCGCTCGCAGCTGACCCTAATGAAGGCGATTAGCTGCTCCTCTATGAGTAGATGCCCTTTCAGCAGAACGAGCGTCAGATCCTTTGTCCGCGGAAGCAGAGTCTTGTATCGCTCGTATAAATCGCTTGCTCGTGCGCTTTGCATAGGCTAACGATACATCGAGCGGCTGCGGGCCGATCTACCTTTAGGACGCCCTGGAGTTTCCCCCCGGAGTCCGCTTGGATTTTTTGGTTTGTTTACCATGCCGAGACGTCCGGTGCTCCTGTTAAACGGTCCCGTCTCATCCTCATCGAGGAGGGATAATCGCGACCCACTGTGCGAAAGATACTGATGACATGTTCAATGGTTACGAAGTAGCAGCGCTTCCGGCTCGCTCGATCGGATGCAACATAGAATCCTGCAAGCTTATCGCAGCCCCCCGCGACCGGAGCGAACGCGAGACTATGAATGAATTGATTGCAGATGAACCCGATGTCTCTGATCTCTCGATGCGACTGTTCGAGGTCGTAGTTCTTCTCGACTCTATGGCTGTTCCACGCATCAACGGCTCTGATCGCGGGGTGCCAAATTAATGGGTAGACGAGGTTCCGAGTCTTGTCCGATATGGTGATGGACTCAAGCGCCCGCCGTACTGAGTAGAAGCCTAAGAAAAGCTCCTTCTCAAGACGCACGAAAGTGGACTCACGCGTTTGCTCCGTAATCCGGAAGCGGCGCAAGTACTCGGCCGCTTGAAGTAGTGGCTCCTTCCAGTAGAAAGACTCGGAGTGCACTTTCGGTAGATCTAGCGTTGTCTTCAGCGGAGCAGACGCGTTAGCGACTGCGTCCGCTGGAGGGCCTGGTCGGGCGTGACTTCACGCCGCACCCAGTAAATGAAGCTCAATAAACGCGACGCCAACCGTTCCCGCTGCATGCACCGCCAATTGAGCTAAACCGGGATCATCAATGCTTTGCCCTGCAACCAACCCATGACGATCGCCCGCTTTGTTGCTAATGGTGGCCAAGCCATTGACGACGCTAACCAACCCGCTAATTATTTGATGTGTTGGTTGCTCCTGCCCCCGGTCAAAGCCTACTGCGTCTTGAGCTTGCTTCATCAGCCGACCGAGATCACCAGATCCGTCGGGGACTGACCCACGCTCGGTAACTATTGTTTTTAATAGCGTTTCTAGAAGAGTTCTAGCGGCCGTTATTGCTGAGGCTGGATCATGTTGCAACCTAGTAATGCAGGTAGCCCAATCCTCACGGAACGCCGTTTCTCTGATTTGAGAAAACCTGATTCCTACCGGATCTGGAGAAATGAAGGTATGTAATTGCTGACGCAATTCGATGCGAGATTCGTTATTCGGGTAGTCATACCGGGACGGTTTTTCGTCCCAAGTAAGGTCATTTAAAGCGTAGTATTGCTGTTTTGGATTTAGCGAGTATGCGCTTTCAATAAATAGCTGCTTCCTCGTTGGATTCATACCGTAATGGTCATATGGCTTCACTAAATTGGAATACCGCGTGAAGTAATTCGTGATCTCTTTCGCAGAAAAACCAACGCGATTTCCAGCAAAAGATTCCGCGAACCGGTCGACCAGATTTCTTGGCAATGGGTGCATTTCGTTTTCACGCCCGACAGTTACTAGACCAAATAATCCCGGGTTCAAACACGATTTCGCCACCATACTGGTAACAGGCGGTGAAAGGGTAATGCTGCCGGTCAGCGCGGTACTGAACGGCGCGGCGTCTGGGGCGGGCCTCCGCGGAATGGTGGAACCGAGTTGGATCGCCCGAACTTATGGTTGTTTGGTGTCGGCACAGCCGACTGAACCTACCGTACCGCATGGCGGCGCCGGGGTCGAGAAGGGGAAGGAACGGAGCCGCGAGGGGGCAGCGCCCCGCGGGGCTGCTAGGTCGCCGAGCCCCCCGCTCCACACCCACCCACGTGCGGGCGGAGCCTGCACCTCGTTTGCTGCGTGAGGCACTCAAACTAGCGCCACCCGCTACAATTCCCCCCGCGCACGCGCAACAACCGCCGTCCAGCAACCCACTGAACCGAGGCCCCCATGCCCCCAACCCGCATCCGCCTGCGCGGAGCGCGCCAGAACAACCTGAAAGGCTTCGACCTGGACCTGCCGCTCGGTGAGCTGATCGTGATCACCGGGGTGAGCGGGGCGGGCAAGTCGTCGCTGGCCTTCGACACGCTGTACGCGGAGGGGCAGCGGCGCTACGTGGAGACCTTCTCGCCCTATGCGCGCCAGTTCTTGGAGCGCATGGACAAGCCGCGCGTGGACGCGATCGAGGGCATACCGCCGGCGATCGCTATCGATCAGGTGAACCCGGTGCGTACCTCGCGCTCCACGGTGGGCACCATGACGGAGCTGAACGACCACCTGAAGCTCTTGTACGCGCGGGCCACGCGGCTGCACTGCCGGGGCTGCGGGCAGGCGGTGGTGCGCGATACGCCGCAGAGCGTGGCGGCGGACCTGTTGGCGCGGGCGCGGGCGCTGGGGGCCGAGCGCGTGCTGGTGACCTTTCCGCTCGCGCTGCCCCAGGCGATGAGCGCGGCGGAGGTGACCGAGCTGCTGGCCCAGCAGGGCTACACGCGCGTGCACCGCGAGAGCGCGGAGCGCCTGGACGTGGTGCAGGACCGTGTTCGCCTCGCGGACGAGAACCGCGACCGCCTGGCCGAGGCGGTGGAGCAGGCCTTCGCGCACGGGCGCGGGCGGGTGGACATCTGGCCGCTGGTGGGCAAGGAGGCGGCGCAGCGGCCCTGGCCCTACTCGGCGGACCTGCACTGCCCGGTGTGCGACATCCACTACCGCGAGCCGACGCCGGGGCTGTTTTCGTTCAACTCACCGCTGGGGGCGTGCGAGACCTGCCGCGGCTTCGGGCGGGTGATGGGCATCGATCCGGGGCTGGTGGTGCCGGACGAGGGCAAGACCCTGGCCGAGGGCGCGCTGCGCACCTTCCAGACCGCGAGCTACGCGGAGGTGCAGGACGACCTGATGCGCTACGCGCGGCGGCGCAAGATCCGCACCGACGTGCCCTGGCGCGAACTCACCGAGGACGAGCGCCGCTGGGTATGGGAGGGCGAGGGCGACTTCGAGAGCGGGCGCTGGTACGGCGTGCAGCGCTTCTTCGACTGGCTGGAGAGCAAGAGCTACAAGATGCACATCCGCGTGCTGCTCTCCAAGTACCGCGCCTACACGCTGTGCCCCGCCTGCGAGGGCGCGCGCCTGAAGCCCGAGGCGCTGCACTGGCGCCTGGGGCAGCACGCGGAGGCGCTGGAGGCGCTGCCGCCCGCTGAGCGCCACCAGCCGGCCGACGCGGCCTACCCGCGCGCGGTGCTGGAAGAGCTACCGGGGCTCGGGATTTACGACCTGATGCGCCTGCCGCTGGCGCGCGCGGCGCGCTTCTTCGAGCGCCTAGCGCTGCCGGCGCCGCTGGACGCGGCCAGCGAGATGCTGCTGAAGGAGATCCGCGGGCGGTTGGCGTATCTGTGCGAGGTGGGCCTCGGGTACCTCACGCTGGACCGCCAGTCGCGCACGCTCTCGGGCGGCGAGGTGCAGCGCATCAACCTGACCACGGCGCTCGGCACCTCGCTGGTGAACACGCTGTTCGTGCTGGACGAGCCCAGCATCGGCCTGCACGCGCGCGACCTCAAGCGCGTGCTCGGGGTGCTGCAGCGCCTGAAGGCGGCGGGCAACACGCTGGTGGTGGTGGAGCACGACGCGCAGCTCATGCGCGGGGCGGACCGCATCGTGGACATCGGCCCCGGCGCGGGCGAGCGCGGCGGACACCTTCTATATAGCGGCACGCCGGGGGGCCTGGCGCGGCGCAAGGACTCGGTGACCGGCGCCTACCTCTCGGGGCGGCGCGCGGTGGGCGCGGGGCGCGAGGCGCGCGGGCCGGGCACGATCGCGCTGGAGCTCACGGGCGCGGCGGCGCACAACCTGAAGGGCGTGGACGTGCGCATCCCGCTGGGGCGGCTGGTGTGCGTGACGGGCGTGTCCGGCTCGGGCAAGAGCACGCTGGTGCACGAGGTGCTGTACCGCGCGCTGGCCAAGGCCAAGGGCAAGCCCACCGAGGCGCCGGGCGCGCACGCGGCGCTCGCCGGCCACGAGCACATCGCCGACGTGGTGCTGGTGGACCAGTCCGCCATCGGGCGCACCACGCGCTCCAACCCGGCGAGCTACGTGGGCGCGCTGGACCCCATCCGCAAGCTGTTCGCTTTAGAGCCCCTGGCGCGCGAGCGCGGCTACACCGCCGGCACCTTCAGCTTCAACGCGGGCAACGGGCGCTGCCCCACCTGCGGGGGCTGCGGCTTCGAGCACGTGGAGATGCAGTTTTTGAGCGACGTGTACCTGCCCTGCCCCGACTGCGGCGGCACGCGCTACCGCGCCGAGGTGTTGGACGTGAAGCTCGCGCCGCCCGGCACGCGCGAGGCGCCGCGCTCGGTGGCCGAGGTGCTGGAGCTGACGGTGGACGACGCCTGCGCGTTCTTCGCGGCGGTGCCCGAGGTGCAGCGCGTGCTGGAGCCGCTGCGCGCGGTGGGGCTGGGCTACGTGCGCCTGGGCCAGCCGGTGCCCACGCTCTCGGGCGGCGAGGCGCAGCGCCTCAAGCTCGCGGCGCACCTGGGCAAGGCCGACAAGACCGACCAGGGCCTGCTGTTCATCCTGGACGAGCCGACCAGCGGGCTGCACTTCGAGGACATCGCCACGCTGCTCGGCGCCTTCGACCGGCTGATCGACGCGGGCCACTCGCTGCTGGTGGTGGAGCACAACCTGGACGTGATCGCCGCGAGCGACTGGCTCATCGACCTCGGCCCGGAGGCGGGGGATGCGGGCGGCGCGGTGGTGGCGGTGGGCACGCCCGCGGCCGTGGCGCGCAGCGACACCCACACCGGCCGCGCGCTGCGCGAGCGCGCCGAGGCGCCCACGGGCGTGCGCGAGGCGGTGACGCGCGCGCGGCCCGCGCTGCCGCCCGCGGCCATCTGCATCCGCAACGCGCGCGAGCACAACCTGAAGGGCGTGGACATCGACATCCCGCGCGGCAAGCTCACCGCCATCACGGGCGTCTCGGGCAGCGGCAAGAGCACGGTGGCGTTCGACATCCTGTTCGGCGAGGGCCAGCGGCGTTACCTCGAATCGCTGAACGCCTACGCGCGCCAGTTCGTGCAGCCCTCGGCGCGCCCCGACGTGGACGCGGTGCACGGCATCCCGCCCACGGTGGCCATCGAGCAGCGCACCAGCCGCGGCGGGCTGCGCTCCACGGTGGCCACGCTCACCGAGATCTACCACTTCCTGCGCCTGCTGTTCGTAAAGCTCGGCGTGCCGCACTGCCCGGGCTGCGACATCCCCATCGCGCCGCAAAGCCCGGAGGCCATCGCCGCCGGGCTGCTGCGCGCGCGCCGCGGCAAGACCGTGACCCTGCTCGCGCCGCTGGTGGTGGGCCGCAAGGGCATCTACAAGGAACTGGCGGCCTGGGCGCACGGGCGCGGCTTCGAGACGCTGCGCGTGGACGGCGCGACGCTGCCCACCGCCGACTGGCCGCGCCTGGACCGCCACCGCACGCACGACATCGCGCTGCCGGTGGCGACGCTCAAGCTCACGCCCGCGAGCGAGGCCGAGCTGCGCGCGGCGCTGGACACGGCGCTCGGCTACGGCAAGGGCACGGTGCAGGTGCTGACCGAGGGCGCGCACGGCACGAACGACACCTACTCCACCACGCGCGCCTGCCCCGGCTGCGGCACGGGCTTCCCGGAGCTGGAGCCGCGGCTGTTCTCGTTCAACACCCCGCGCGGCTGGTGCCCGCGGTGTCTGGGCACGGGGCTAGCCATCAAGGGCGTGAACCCCGACACCGGCGAACCCGAGTTGCACGAGTCCGGTTCAGAAGAGGGGGACGCGCACGCGCCCTGCCCCGCCTGCCACGGCACGCGCCTCAAGCCCGAGGCGCTGGCGGTGCGCTTCGAGGGCCGCAGCATCGCCGAGTACACGCGCATGCCGGTGCGCGAGGCGGCGCAGGCCTTCGGCCGGCTGCGCCTGCGCGGGCGCGCCGCGGCCATCGCGGGCGACGTGGTGACGGAGCTGTGCGAGCGCCTGAGCTTTCTCGATCAGGTGGGGCTCGACTACCTCGCCCTGGAGCGCGCCGCGCCCACGCTCTCGGGCGGCGAGGCGCAGCGCATTCGCCTCGCCGCGCAGCTCGGCTCCAACCTGCAGGGCGTGTGCTACATCCTGGACGAGCCCACCATCGGCCTGCACCCGCGCGACAACCGCCGCCTGCTGGACGCGCTCGCCGCGCTGCGCACGCGCGGCAACACCGTGGTGGTGGTGGAGCACGACGAGGACACCATCCGCCGCGCCGAACACATCGTGGATCTGGGCCCCGGCGCGGGGCGGCGCGGCGGCGAGGTGGTCGCGGCGGGCACGCTCAAGCAAATCCTCAAGAACCCCGCCTCGCCCACCGGGCGCATGCTCGCCCACCCGCTCGCGCACCCGCTGGTGGCGCGGCGCAAGGTGCGGCGCGCCGACCCGGCGCTGGTGGTGCGCGGCGCGGACCTCAACAACCTGCGCGGCATCGACGTGCGCATCCCGCTGGGGCGGCTGGTGTGCGTGACGGGCGTGTCCGGCTCGGGCAAGAGCACGCTGGTGCGCCAGGTGTTGCACGCGAATCTGCGCAAGCTGCTCGCGCCCCGTAGGCGCAAGGCGGTGGATCTGGAGGGCTGCCAGGCCATCGAGGGCTGGGAGGCGGTGGAGCAACTACTGGAGGTGGACCAGACGCCCATCGGCAAGACGCCGCGCTCCTGCCCCGCGACCTACGTCGGCATCTGGGACCCCATCCGCCGCCTGCTCGCCAACACCGCCGAGGCGCGCCTGCGCGGCTACACCGCGAGCCGCTTCTCGTTCAACACCAAGGGCGGGCGCTGCCCGGTGTGCGAAGGCCAGGGCACGGTGCGCGTGGAGATGAACTTCCTGCCCGACGTGGTGGTGCCCTGCGACGCCTGCGCCGGCGCGCGCTTCGAGCCGCAGACCCTGGAGGTGACCTGGGGCGGCAAGAGCGTCGCGGAGCTGCTGGACCTCAGCGTCGAGGAGGCCGTGGAGCTCTTCACCGCCCACCCGCGCATCCACCGCGCGCTCGCGCTCATGCAGGACGTCGGCCTCGGCTACCTGCGCCTCGGCCAGCCCAGCCCCACGCTCTCCGGCGGCGAGGCCCAACGCCTCAAGCTCGTCACCGAGCTCGCCCGCGCCCGCGAGGGCGTGCAGGCGAAGGGCCCGCACGTGCTGTACGTGCTGGATGAGCCGACCATCGGCCTGCACATGGCGGACGTCGAGAAACTCATTCGCGTGCTGCACCGTTTGGTGGAGGCCGGCAACAGCGTGCTGCTCATCGAGCACAACCTCGACGTCGTCGCCGAGGCCGATTGGATCATCGACATGGGCCCCGAAGGCGGCAGCGGCGGCGGCAAGGTCGTCGCGCAAGGCGCGCCGGAGGTAGTGGCCAAGCGCCGCACCGAGACCGCCCAGGCCCTGGCCGCGTTCCTCGCTGGCCATCATCGTTAACGCCAGTACCGTAGCCCCGTAGGGCGCAATAAGCGCCGCGCATTGCGCCATCTGCGTAGAACGACACGGGGGACTCGGATACCCCCACGCGCGTATCCTGGGATGAGCGGACGTCACTTCTCGCACGGCGCACCCCCACCCGCTGCCGGCGCAATGCGCTGCGCTTATTGCGCCCTACAAGGCTGTGCTCTGGTACGTTGAACGGATGTAGCGGGCACGCTTCATCCCCCTCTCCCTTCGGGAGAGGACCGGGGTGACGGGGGTTCAATCCAATAAGCGCCGCGCATTGCGCCATCTGCGTAGAACGACACCGAGGAGGACTACCCCCACGCGCGTTCGATGCGATAAGTGGATGTCACTTTTCGCTCGTGCGAGAGCCGGCCCGCTGCCGGCGCAATGCGCTGCGCTTAGTGCGCCCTACGAGCTTTCAGGATTCCGTGCGCGCAACGCCGCCGCATACGAGTCCCCCCTCCCGCGTGCGGGAGGGTTAGAGGGCCGCGCGCAGGCGCGCGCGGTGTGGCATCGACGATTACACTTGACGCATGACCCGCCGCAACCAACTCATCATCTGGTTCCTCATCTGGATGGCCTTCGCCATGCTGCTGTTCAAGTCCGTGGTGACGGCGGTCGCCTGGTGGGAGGACCCCGGCTCGGTGAGCGGCTTCGATTGGTTCTGGGTGCTCGCCCTGCCCGTGCTGGTCGGCTTCTACCTGCGCTACTTCTCCATTCTCAGCGGCCGCTGCGTCAACAACGCCTGCGACTCGCACGACACGCGATAGTCCGCGCCCATTCCGCGCCTGCGACGCGGGCTGACGCCCGTGCGAACAGCGGCGCCGTCACGGGCGCTGCCTACGATCGGCATTTCCATCCCGCATGGTCGATGGTCATACGTCCTCCCCCAGTCCGGCGAGGAACCGGGGCGGAAGGATGTCTCGTACACGAGTGATGGACCACCCACGGCGCCGACGGCCATCGCGCCGGCTGCGTCTCCTGAAGAGAAACGTTTCCTGCCGCGGCCATACACGTTCAGGCTCCGCTCCGGAACAAAGCGCGCGCGTTGGCAACGCCCGGCGAGTTCTCACGCCTAATGCCAGAGGAAGAAAGTCGGAAGATTTCGACTATTCTCTGCCTATCGTCGTCGTCAAGAGTTCGCGAGGGATAGCTGCGGCAGCCGCCGTGCTGCGTGCGTCCACTGGCGGTCGGCCCCAGCCCAGGGACGGGTGGGTCGTTCAATTCCTTGCAGACAGACAAGCAAGCGTAAGCGTCGGGGAGAACGCAGATAATGAACGAGAATGTCACGCTCGCCGAGCGACCGGCTGCACCAGCCGTACCGCTTAGGATTCTGATGATCGGCGTCCATCCGCAGAAGACCCCTGGCGGCATGGCCACCGCCTATGAGTTGTATCGCGATGCGGGCCTTGATCAACGCGTCGCGCTGCGCTACCGCGCCAGCCACGCGGAAGGCAGCCTGGGCTATCGCTTGATGGTCGCGCTCTGGGCGACGCTGAGAGTGAGCGTCGACTTGGCGCTGTGGCGACCGGATGTGGTGCACCTGATGGTGGCGGCGAAAGGGAGTTTTTTCCGCAAGTCCATATACGTGTGGATGGCGTGGCTGTTCGGCCGCCGGAGTCTGTGCCACATGCAGGCCTCGAGCTTTCAAGAGTTCACCGCGGACCTCCCAAAATGGGCACTGAGCTACGTACGGGCCACGCTCGCCCGGGCGGAAGTGGTGGCCCTAAGCCCCAAATGGGCCGACTTCTACGCTCGGCTACGCGGCGACTCGCGCGGCGTACACGTGCTGGGGAATCCGGCGAGGCTGCCACCCGCACCGGTGCGCCACGGCGGGCTGGAGAAGATGCAGATCCTCTTCATGGGGCGGCTGGGGGCGCGCAAGGGGATTTGGGACCTGTTGAACGCGTTGGACCGCCTCCGCGACCGGGACGACTGGTACGCGTACCTGGCCGGCGACGGGGAACTCGATGCAGTACGGGAGAAGCTGTCCGCGCTGGGCCTAGCGGATCGGGTGGAAGTCGCGGGATGGCTCTCGCAGGAGGAGCTGGAACACGCCCTGGGTAGGCCGTCGATCGTCGTCTTGCCGTCGCATCGGGAAGGGCTGCCGCTGGCCCTCGTGCAGGGCATGGCGTGGGGCCACCCGGTCGTTTCGACGCGCATAGGCGGTATACCGGATCTCGTTGAAGAGGGTAGAAACGGCCTACTCGTGCCACCGGGAGAGCCTTCCGAATTGGCCGCGGCGATCGAGCGGCTGCTTGCCGATCCCACCGCCCGGCAGCGGTTCGGCGCAGCGAACCGGGAAAAGGTCGAGGCCGAGTATGCCGTCGGCGTGTTGTTGCAGGAGTTGTTGCAGATCTATCAGCGGGAGCCGAGCAAGGCGTGATGTAAGCGATACGCGGCCGCGCGCAGAACGACGATGCCAAGGCGCCCTGGCCAAAGACCGTGCGGCACATCGCCGCACCCTCGCAAGCAGTCTTGATCGCGCGCGCGGAAGGCTGTCGCGCCGGAGCGAGCGACTGCGCTGAATGATGGCATGGGGTTCTTGGCCTTCCCGCCGCGGAAATGGGGCGGACGCGGGCCCGCTCGGCACTTCGAGGGCGCAAGGCAGTTTGCGGCCCCCGGCCGCGGGCCATGAACCCGACAGGATGGCACAGCGAATAACGTGAAAGGGACGACATGGAAATTGGAAGCGATGACAAGAGGCACGGACTCCGACTGCTGATTATCTCGGCGGACAAGTACCCGCCGTTCCGGGTGGATGTTTCCGTTCTCTTCGGCCGCGAGCTAGCGTCGCGCGGCCACACCATCGACTGGATACTGCAATCGGGAGCTCCTTGTGAGCGCGCACAGCGTACCCAATGGGGCGGTGGAACGGCGTGGGTCGCTCCGGCTAATTCGGGCACGTCACGCTTTGCCCGGCTCATGAAACACTGCCAGGGGATTCTGCACGATATGCGCACGCTGTGGCGCGTTCGTTCGCAGCATTACGACATCATCCAGGTGAAGGACAAGTTTATTTCCGCCCTGCCTGCTTGGTGGGCCGCGAGGCGTCGGGGAAGCCGCTTCGTGTACTGGCTAGCCTATCCCTACCCCGAGGCATCCATCCACGCGGTGCGAGACGGCACGGCCCGCTATCCCTTGCTCTACTTGCTGCGGGGATGGATACAAAAAGTGCTCCTTTATCGGATCATCCTTCCAGTCGCCGACCATGTGTTCGTGCAAAGCGAGCAAATGAAGGTCGACGTGTGCCAGAACGGCATCGATCCGAAGAAGGTAAGCCCGGTGCCGATGGGAATCTCGCTGGAGATGTTTCCGGATCAGCCCGCCGGCGCCACGGCGAGCGCGGAGCCCCGAATTGTGTATCTCGGTACGCTGGTGCGCGTGCGGCGCCTGGAGTTTCTGCTGCGTGTGCTCGAACGGGTGGCTAGGTCCGTTCCGGAGGTCAAGTTGTACTTCATCGGAGAGGGTGATGCGCCGGAGGACCGGCACGCGCTCGAAGAGGAGGCAAAACGCATGGGGCTCGAGGACCGCGTGGTGTTCACGGGGCGTCTGCCGCAGGACGAGGCGCTTCGCCTGACGGCGACGGCAAAAGTATGTGTCTCCCCGTTCTATCCGACGCCGATTCTGAACTCCACATCGCCGACCAAGCTCATGGAGTACATGGCGCTCGGACGACCGGTCGTTGCGAACGATCATCCGGAGCAGCGTCTGGTCATCCAGCAGAGCGGCGGTGGGCTGTGCGTGCGCTACGACGAGGACGAGTTCGCCCAAGCCATCGAGTATCTATTGGACCATCCGCAAGAGGCGGAAGAAATGGGCGCCAAGGGTCAGCAGTTTGTCCGCCGCCACCGCACCTACGCGCACATCGCCGACTTCGTCGAGGAGAAATACCTACTCTGCGTGGGATCATCGAACTCGCGCGGCAAAACGGCGAAGAAGGGTCCGGGTACGACCGCGGCGCCTGAGCGAGTGCCCCTGGAGTGATGGGCGCCGAATCCAGGCGCGGCCGTTCATTGTCGTACACCCTGGGCTAGGGCACCGTATCGAGCACCTTGTCGAGGCCATCGGAAGTCCGTGAGCGCGCGTGGCCCGATTGATCGGCTTGCGTAGCGCCAGACGCAGGGGTGTGTTGAGCGCCTGATACAGCGCCCCCTCAGGGGAATGGTGCTGCGGCCAGATGCGCCGCGGCCGCAGTGCGCCACCCCGACCTATTCCCGCACGTAGCGGTCTCCGAATTGTGCGCGCATGAACGCGACGGTCGCGTCGCGCACCGCACTTTCGTACGAGAAGCCGAGAAGTCGCTCCGGTGAGATCGTGACCCGCGCCCCGCCCTCTAGCAGCACGTCGAAGCGCGCCCCGTCTGCGCCGGCGACCACACGCTCGACGGCCGCCCGCGAGAAGGTGAACCGCGGACGCCGGGCCCGCGCGGGGATGTGGACGTGAATGAGGCCGTCTTGCGCCAACAGGAAGACGTCGGAGCGCGCGCCCTTCCAATAGAGGCCCAACTGGGCGGTGCCTAGCAGCAATAGCACTGCCTCCAGCGCGTAGAACAGCGAAGGAGGGTGCTCGACCAGAAGTAGGAGCAATAGCGCTGCCCCGACCAGCGCCAGCAGGTAGAAAAGCCGCTGGCGACGAAAGTCGGCTTTCACCATAGCAGCCTCGATCATTCGCTGCTCCGTTTCCCATCGGTGAGATACGGTCGCGCCCGATGCCTCACGCTAGCGCCCTTCGCTTAAAGAAACGGGGCCGTCGCATTGATTTGATCAAGACGCAGCAAAACCGCACAGGGACGTAGCTAACGTTTCTGCCCCCTACGACGTAAGTCGCGCAAGTCCGGCACAGTCACCGCTACCAACGCGGTTAGACCCACCTTAAGAGCAAACGACAACTCACTCCACGAGGCGTAGGTCAGCGCGACCATGGCGGTCCACGCCGCCAGCCATCCCCATGCGACGGCTGCCGGAAGGCGCGGCGACAGCAGCGGCCCGATCAACACCGGGCGTCCCCCGCAGCCTGCGCGCCGATGGAACCCGCGACAAGGCACAACGCTTGGGTGGCCGGTCGGCCGGCCAGCTTAGCTCCTAGGCAGAAGGCACACACGTTCGCCCATACGAATCCCATCCGGCGCCGCCCTGTTGTGCCAAAGACGTGCACGCGGTTGGCGAACATGCACTGCCTTTCTGGCGCGACTTCTCTTAAGACCTGGAGCACACGCTCACCGGCTCGCTGCACCTTTGCTCTTGCTCTCGTCGAACGGCCAGACGATCAGGAACGCGACGAAGAAGTATATGCCGATCAAGGCCGCAAAGAAGCATGGCCTGAGTTCACAACCAGTGACCTCGACCAGCCACCGCGCCGCCCTACCCGATCCTAGGGCGATGCCGAACGCGATTCCGAGCCGGAGAGCTCTACCGAGTGACATGCTGTGCAACCACGCCGCTCACGAAGCCGACGCTCGCGCCAAGCACCCTCTCAAGACTCCCTGTCCAGCCCTTCACTTGGCTTCTCTTACGTACACACGAGTCCACCAACCCTTCATCGCTAGTGAGTATGCAGCGGTCACTACGATCTCCTCTAACATCCAGTACTCGATACCTGCCGCATTGACCAACAACGCAAGCAGGAATGACACGAACCCCGCAAACACCGCATATACAGCGCCATCCACGTTGCGTAGGTCCTTTGATGCAAACGTAACCATTGCCGCTGTGGTCACGCAAACAAGCAATGACAGAATCAAGGGAGCGTTCATGACGGTTAACCTTCTTCCATGTGCGGCGCCCAGCGCTTGCGTGTTCCCGCTGGCCCACTCCGCTCTTATGAGCGTCCCTCGATAGCCGCGGAATGCACGCCATTCGGCATCTTCTCTCGTGTACTTCTCATGATTCCGACAGGCACTACCGATATCGCTTATCGATGCAAAAGGGGCGCCATTAGAATCTACCTGATGATGCTGGCTCAGGGAATGGTCCTCCGGTGACCGTGCGATGCAACGATTTTCAGTTCACGTAGGTTGGGCTGACGAAGGAAGGCCGACGCCCCTGAAGCTCTCGACGTGGACGCCTCTCGCACATGCGCTCGCTGCAAGAGGCTGCCGGGCCCGAGCAAGCCCATCTGATGGAACGTGATCGGGAACATCGTTGGGCTTCCTTCGTCAACCCGCCGCCTACATGGGCTCATCCAATGCTTCGAGCACGTGTGCGATGCGCCGTGCATACTCCTCGCCCTCCCAGGTCCCTCCAGTGACGGTCACGGCGCATCCGCCCGCCGTTTGTTCAATCGCCACCTTGGGGTCGGACAAGAAGGGGAAAGTCGGCGATGGTCTCCTCGCTACAAAACGGACCGTTGAGCCGGAGAGCATCCGGCGCGACGGAATGGGCCACGCATCCCACACTGGATGGTCGAAGCGCGCTTCGACGACGACGCCTCTACTTGAGCGTCCTTGCAATCGCCGTCCTGTGGTAGTCACTCGGAAGCCGTGTTGCTCGAGCATTGCGACCAAGGTGGCCGGAGACAGCGTGAGTCTCTTCATCGAAAGAGCGATGATGACGGTAGCGATGAGAAACACGAAAAACAAAAGGATGGACCAGAACATCTCGTCGAGCGCGCGCTCGAGGGCATGCCACTCATAAACGGCGATGAACGCCATCAGTACGGCTAGGTACGGAGCGACGTACATTGCGAACCAAAGAAGCACCAACGACCAATAGCGTGTCATCATAGAGTCACTGCGTACCTTCCAGCCCTCCGCCGCCTGGCGGATCCTTGCCTGCGCCGTCTCACTCGTCAGTTCACGTAGGTTGGGCTGCCGAAGGAAGCCCAACACCCCTCAATCTCTCGATGTGAATGCCCCTCGTACGCGTGCTCGTCGCCTTTAGCGATGCAAAACGCTGATCATACCTAGTAGTTCGATCCGCCGCGATCGGGAACAACGTTGGGCTTCCTTTCGTCAGCCCAACCTACGCGGGCTGAGGAAGGAAGCCCGACGCCCTCAAGCTCTCGATGTAGCGCCCATCCGTTGTGAACCATCAATGGTTAGCAACCATCATAAGTAACGAGAAACCTGTGAACCAACCGATTGACACTGGACAGAGGCTGAGGTCGTCAACATCAGGCAATCGTGTACCCCACAGAAATCGCGCTTCGAGCATGTTGGTGACGAAGGCGGCCACCAACGCGACGGCGATATACAGCGCGTTGTGTGCGCCAACCAGACCGAGCCAGATTACGGCGGCATACACGCCAGCGCCCACTAACAAGCCGGCGGGGAAGAATACTATCGCGATGAAAAAGCGCATGCTATACCTGCTACCCGAACGCGTAACGATCACGGTTCCCTTTGCTAGCGACAAGAACCGTCAAAATGGCAAGCGTAATTGCGGCGATAGCAACTGCGACAACCGCGGCCACTAGAACCGACACTGGGAACACGAGAGCGGAGGCCATTATCCAAGAGGTCGCTTTCATTATGCCTATTGCAGCTCCGAGATTCGCCAATATCGTTATTACCTTCTGATCCGTTCCTAACTCATCACTCGCAACAGTTGAAAAGGTGGCGTAGGCAAATCCCAGCACCGTCAAAGCCTTGGCTGCGAAGTTAACCACTCTAGAGAACGTGATCTCATCACGTGGGCCGAACATCGAGGTTGGCGAACGGTATTTCGCGAGCAGACCATCTAAGACTGCGGAGAAGAACGCGCCGATTAACGCATATATCCACGACCCGGACGCACCGCCTTCAATCCGCCAGGCGCCGTCGCCGACCTGCGGGTCGAAGATCACGTAGCCCGAGCCGTGCCAGCCGGATACTTCGATGGGATCCGTATGCACAATCACTTCCCGCCCCATCGCCAGCGCACTGCGGATGTCGTTGAGGGTCTGGGCGCTGTGGCCCAGGTCAGCAAGAGCGGTATCCTGATTCGCGGGCGTGACGTGGTAGATGCGCTGGCCTTGCGCGGCAGCCTTTTGCAGAGCCTTGACAGCCGACACCGCCTCGCCTGGGTTCTCGGGCGTCACAAACATCTGCTCGGGCACGGCGTGTTCCAAGGCTGAGGACAGTTCACGTAGTCCTGCGTAGAACATGTCCCCCAGTAGGTCTTCGCGAGTGAGCCCGGCGAGCAATGTATCGTCCGTCGAGGCCAACGCGCCGCCGGTGGCTTCGAGGCGGGCCTGCGCCTCTCGTAGGCTGCCCGTTGCCACCCCGCCGCCGACCACCGCCACCGCGAGGTAGGAGCCCGACACGACCTTATTGGGATAGTGGCGCAGACCATGGATCGGCTCCCGCACGCTGTACCTGAACGCCAGCTCCTCGCCCAGGTTCATGGCTGCACCTGCGAGCACCGTCTCGCCCTCGACCTTTAGCTCGGGCACGACCTTGATGAGGTAGGCGGGGATGCTGCTCGGCAGCTGACTGATGTCGGTGATGTCGCCTTCGGGCAGTTCACGTAGGTTGATGTGATGGTCTCCTCCCCTTTCTAACCGGCGTCATGTGCGCCACGATGGAGATGTTAAGCAACCATCGAAACGAAAGAAGAGGAGACCGCCATGAAGATTACAACGGTCGGGCTGGACCTGGCAAAGAGCGTGTTCCATGTGGTGTGTTTTGATGCCTCACACCACGAGGTTGGCAAGCGGATGCTGCGTCGAAGCGAGGTCATGAAGTACTTTTCCCACCTGGAGCCCTGCCGGGTGGCGATGGAGGCCTGCGCCGGCGCTCATTATTGGGGACGTGAGCTGCAGCGGTTGGGTCACCGGGTAAAGCTGATTGCGCCGCAATTCGTGAAGCCGTACGTGCAGGGCAACAAGAATGACTACAACGATGCCCGGGCGATAGCGGAGGCCGCGACCCGGCCGGCGATGCGCGCAGTGAGCATCAAGAGCGTCGAGCAACAGGACATCCAGGCGCTACATCGCCTGCGGGCGCAGCGCATCAAGGAACGCACTGCCCTGTGCAACCAGCTGCGGGCGTTGGTGGCGGAGTATGGACTGGTGATGAACAAGGGTGGCCTCGGTACGACGTGCTGTGCCGCAGTTGCTGGAAGACGCTGAAAACGGCCTGAGCACCCTGTTTCGCGGCCTCCTGAAGCGGGGTTATGACCAGCTTGTCGAGTTAGAGGGCCACATTGACTTCTACACTGGTCAGATTGAGCAAACCAGCCGTCAGGACGAGCGTTGCAGGCGCTTGCAGGCCGTGCCGGGATTCGGACCGATCGTGGCCAGCGTCTTTGTCGGCCAGGTGGGCGATGGCAAGGCTTTCCGGCGGGGGCGCGACGTGTCAGCGGCGCTGGGTCTGGTGCCGCGCCAGCACAGCAGCGGCGGCAAGGAGGTATTGCTGGGGATCAGCAAGAAGGGCGACGGCTATTTACGCAGCCTGCTAGTCCACGGCGCGCGCAGTGTGGTGCTGCACGCCAAGGCCAAGGACGATAAATTGAGTCAATGGATTAACCGACTGTGCGAACGACGGGGCATCAACAAAACCGCCGTCGCGCTGGCCAACAAACTGGCCCGTATGGGCTGGGCGCTGTTACGGAACGACACCAAATATTGCCCCGCCTGAGCGGATACGATAACGATACTGAGTTTGAGGTAACCTGCCGACGATTGCGAAGATAACGTGAAGTGATGACATCACAGGTAAGACCGGCGTATTGAAAACCTGCTATGCCCATAGGCTGATTCAAGCCGATAGGTTGATGAGGACGATACGCGCAGCTCACATCAAGGCCAGAGAAGACATCTCCTCATCAACAGGCCGGATATATGGAAGCAATCCTGTCACTGTCTGAAACACACGGTATCTTGCAAGCGGGGAGGAGACCATATATGGGCTGACGAAGGAAGCCCAACACCCCTCAAGCTGTCGATGTGAATACATACCCCTCGTACGCGTGCTCCTCTCCTTTAGTGGTGCAGACAGGGACAACGTTGGGCTTCCTTCGTCAGCCCAACCTACGCGGGCTGAGAAGATTGCCCACTATCATCAGCGTCCCCGCCAACTCTATGGCTCGCCGAAGATCTACGCGGACCTGGTCGCCATGGCGCGCCTGATGAGGGCGGCGGACATCCAATCCCGAATGGCCCGCAAGTTCGTCATCACCACGGATTCGAAGTACACCCTCAAGGCCGCGTCAGACCTGCTACAGCGACAATTCACGGTCGGCCAGCCGGACACTGCCTGGGTGTCTGATACCACCTTCATCCCCAGCCGCGAGGGCTGGCTCTACCTCGCTGTCCTCCTGGACCTGTTCTCCCGTCAGGTGATCGGCTGGGCCATGGGCGAGCGCAACGACGCCGAACTGGTGCAGCAGGCCCTGACGATGGCGCTGTGGCGCCGAAAGAAGGTCGACAGCCTCATCGTCCACTCCGACCAGGGCAGCACCTATGCCTCGACAGCGTACCAGCAGCAGTTACATGAGAACGGTCTGCGCTGCAGCATGAGCCGCAAGGGCGAATGTCTCGACAACGCCGTGGCCGAAAGCTTCTTCGGCTCCCTGAAGAACGAACTGGTGCACCACGAGGACTACAACACGCGGGCAGAAGCCAAACAAAGCCTCTTCGAGTACATCGAGGTATTCTACAACCGGCAACGCCGGCACGCTTCGCTAAGGTATCTGACGCCGGTAGAATACGAAGCCCGGTACGCGAGCAATTAAACCGTCCGTTTTATTGGGGGAAGCTCATGATCTGGAACAACGTTGGGATTCCTTCGTCACCCCCAACCTACACGTGCTTATTATGGCTCTTTTAATTCAGGAATAAATCATTAGCGTCAATAACTGCAGAGCGAGGAACCCAATGATTGCGAGAAAGTAAAACAAACTTAACACCCAGGGCCACGAGTATGTCACGAACGATGACATTCCCTTCGCCGCCCCCATTATACAGGCTATCAACAAGCCCGCGACTGCGGCCGCGGGCACAGAAAAATCATCTGCGTTGTTCAACGCGATAATCGCAAGCAGTAGAACCAAGACGTGGGGAATGACTTTTACGATCACAGTGACCATAACGTCAAAACCTCGGCTATTATCAAACCCACCAGCGTCTTTACGGTGGCTGGCAGTGCGAAAAAGAACGTAGCAACAATGGCCGTGATAGCCAATACCTGAGACTTCACGTCGGTCCATTTCAGATCTGGGTTAAATGCGATCTCTAGGAGGATGATATGCAGCGCCAACGCAATTGTTAAAGCAATCAGCATCGGCGATATAAGAACGCCGGCGGCCGCCCCCATCAGCGCCACGAGCCCAATGCCGAGTATCGCGACACCGCCGACCAGCACTCCCCCGTTCGCCCCACCCCCAAGCTTCCAAGCCCCCGCTCCCGTCTCCGCATCAAAGATCACATACCCCGCGCCGCTCCACCCCGGGACGCTGATTGGGTCGGTGTGCACGATCACCTCCTTACCCACCGCCAACGCTGCGCGGATTTCGCTCATGGTCAGACTGTTCTGGCGGATGTTCGTGAGAGCCTCGGCCTGATTGGCCTGATTGACATGATAAACCCGTTGACCCCCTTGGGCGGCGATCTGCAGAGCCTTGACCGCCGAGACCGCCTCGCCGGGGTTCTCGGGCGTCACGAACATTTGCTCGGGCACGGCGTGTTCCAGCGCTGACGACAGTGCACCGAGCTGGAAGTTGAACTGACGCCATGCGTCGGCGCCCTGGACGTCAACACTGGAGGAGTGTGCCACCCTGTCCAGGTCCATCTCGACTCCCCCCGGTGTGATTGCGCGGGGCAGGCCGAAGAAATAGCTCACCTGGGGAACGTAGCCATAGGTCCCCGCCGAGGTTGCGAGTTGGAAGTGCGCGCTCTGGCTTAGGGCGGAGAGGCGTCCCAGGGCTTGGTACTGCGCGAAGTACCCCAGAAGTCCTGCGTAGAACATGTCCCCCAGTAGGTCTTCGCGAGTGAGCCCGGCGAGCAATGTATCGTCCGTCGAGGCCAACGCGCCGCCGGTGGCTTCGAGGCGGGCCTGCACCTCTTGTAGACTGCCCGTTGCCACCCCGCCGCCGACCACCGCCACCGCCAGGTAGGAGCCCGCGACGACCTTGTTCGGGTAATGGCGCAGGCCGTGGATCGGGTCGCGCACGCTGTACCTGAACGCCAGCTCCTCGCCGAGGTTCATCGCTGCGCCTGCAAGAACGGTCTCGCCCTCGACCTTTAGCTCGGGCACGACCTTGATGAGGTAGGCGGGAATGCTGCTCGGCAGCTGGCTGATGTCGGTGATGTCGCCTTCGGGCAGAAGTGCGTGCAGGGCATCCTCATCGGCCTGCGTGGCGGGACGGAAGGAGAGCGTTACCTTGCGGTTGTTGAGTTGCGCCCAGGGGAACTGGGCCTGGGCGAGTGGCGTGCCGAGGATGTCGGCGCCGAGACCGAAGGCGATGGTGGGCTGCAGGGCGGCCGGCAGCGCGGCGTAGCGGGCGCCATCGACGACGCGGTCATAGGGCATGGCGGAGGGCAGCACGGGCGCCTCGCGAATGATGACCTTGCGACCGCCAATGACGTCGCCCACGGTCGGGTCGGTCATTTGCTCGATATGGGCTTCCAGCGCCTGACGGGCGTCTTCCTGCGCGGCCTCGATAATGGAGGCGTCCAGCCCCTGCACCCAGCCGGCCGCCTCGTCTACGGCACCGCTGGCCATGAAGCTCGCGGCCAAGGCCTCGCCGTCGAGGTTGGCGATGGCGGCCACATCGAGCCCTTCCAGGTATTCGTACTGCTTGTAGCTCGCATCCAGCGCGAGCCAGGTGTCGGCCTCGCGCATGATGGCAGCGCGCGAGGGCAGAAAATCCACCGCCGCCTCGACCCAGACGTGCTCCATGCGCACCATCACGACGCTGCCGCCCTGGGTGAGGCTGGTGGCGGGGATCCCGCCCGAGGAGGCGTAGTCCATCGCCGCCTCGATGCTCTCGAAGCCGCCGGCCCAGTTCACGTAGGTTGGGCTGACGAAGGAAGCCCAACACCCCTCAAGCTCTCGATGTGCATGCCCCTCGTACGCGTGCTCGTCGCCTTTAGCGATGCAAAAAGCTGATCAGACCGAGTAGTCCGATCCGGCGCGATCGGGAACAACGTTGGGCTTCCTTTCGTCAGCCCATATATGGTCTCCTCCCCGCTTGCAAGATACCGTGTGTTTCAGACAGTGACAGGATTGCTTCCATATATCCGGCCTGTTGATGAGGAGATGTCTTCTCTGGCCTTGATGTGAGCTGCGCGTATCGTCCTCATCAACCTATCGGCTTGAATCAGCCTATGGGCATAGCAGGTTTTCAATACGCCGGTCTTACCTGTGATGTCATCACTTCACGTTATCTTCGCAATCGTCGGCAGGTTACCTCAAACTCAGTATCGTTATCGTATCCGCTCAGGCGGGGCAATATTTGGTGTCGTTCCGTAACAGCGCCCAGCCCATACGGGCCAGTTTGTTGGCCAGCGCGACGGCGGTTTTGTTGATGCCCCGTCGTTCGCACAGTCGGTTAATCCATTGACTCAATTTATCGTCCTTGGCCTTGGCGTGCAGCACCACACTGCGCGCGCCGTGGACTAGCAGGCTGCGTAAATAGCCGTCGCCCTTCTTGCTGATCCCCAGCAATACCTCCTTGCCGCCGCTGCTGTGCTGGCGCGGCACCAGACCCAGCGCCGCTGACACGTCGCGCCCCCGCCGGAAAGCCTTGCCATCGCCCACCTGGCCGACAAAGACGCTGGCCACGATCGGTCCGAATCCCGGCACGGCCTGCAAGCGCCTGCAACGCTCGTCCTGACGGCTGGTTTGCTCAATCTGACCAGTGTAGAAGTCAATGTGGCCCTCTAACTCGACAAGCTGGTCATAACCCCGCTTCAGGAGGCCGCGAAACAGGGTGCTCAGGCCGTTTTCAGCGTCTTCCAGCAACTGCGGCACAGCACGTCGTACCGAGGCCACCCTTGTTCATCACCAGTCCATACTCCGCCACCAACGCCCGCAGCTGGTTGCACAGGGCAGTGCGTTCCTTGATGCGCTGCGCCCGCAGGCGATGTAGCGCCTGGATGTCCTGTTGCTCGACGCTCTTGATGCTCACTGCGCGCATCGCCGGCCGGGTCGCGGCCTCCGCTATCGCCCGGGCATCGTTGTAGTCATTCTTGTTGCCCTGCACGTACGGCTTCACGAATTGCGGCGCAATCAGCTTTACCCGGTGACCCAACCGCTGCAGCTCACGTCCCCAATAATGAGCGCCGGCGCAGGCCTCCATCGCCACCCGGCAGGGCTCCAGGTGGGAAAAGTACTTCATGACCTCGCTTCGACGCAGCATCCGCTTGCCAACCTCGTGGTGTGAGGCATCAAAACACACCACATGGAACACGCTCTTTGCCAGGTCCAGCCCGACCGTTGTAATCTTCATGGCGGTCTCCTCTTCTTTCGTTTCGATGGTTGCTTAACATCTCCATCGTGGCGCACATGACGCCGGTTAGAAAGGGGAGGAGACCATCACATCAACCTACGCGGGCTTGGGTTGGGCTGACGAAGGAAGCCCCACGCCCCTCAAGCTCTTGATGTGAATGCCCCTCGTACGCGTGCTCGTCGAGCGATGCAGATAGTTGATCAGACCGAGTAATCCGATCCGGCGCGACAGGGAACAACGTTGGGCTTCCTTTCTTCAGCCCATCTACGCGGGCTCCCGCTGCAGCGCCAGGGCATGCGTGCTCCGGGCCGCATAAGCGTGGACGACTCTGTGCTCATGACTGTCTTCCAAGCCGAAGGCGAGCCATTCGGCATCTTCTCTCTTATGAGTCAGCGTTCATTTATCCATGCAGGGCGCTATCCGAAGCTACCGGATGCTGCTGTCTCAGGGCATGGTTTCTTGGGATGAACGCGCGATGCAACGATTTGCCGAAGGCGCGGGAGGTATTCAGAGATTCCACAGAAGTACGTCCACCCCCTTTGTATCGCCATGTATGCGGGGTTCTAGCCGGGGCGCACAAGAAGAACGCTAAGCATGAGGAGCGATATGCTGATTACGTAGCGCTGTCGCGGCGTTCGAATCGGCTTCATATCCACGTGATCAAGCGCTGGAATGAATAGCCCCCAACCGATGGAAGCGATCACGAACGCCACAGTTTGCCCCCCCGCCATCATCAACGCCAGTGGCCAGATGAAAAGCAATCCTGCCAGGATCCAGAGAATACTACGCAGTAGCAGCGGTCGAATCATTTTCGCTCCTCACTGCGACCAGACGACATATGTTCAACATGCTCCCAATCGCCCAATGAAATATTGACGAAACGAATATGCTCGCAGCGATAGCCGCAAACACACCACCCACCGCGGCGGCCGCCGCCACGAACGCAATTGAAATCAAAGTAGATGCAACGATCGCGAAAACGACGAGCGGCAAGGCATTCGATGGGCAACTAGTGATCGCTGAGTATACGTTCTCTATGAATTCTATTGCTTGGCTGAGCGCGCCGAGAGCGCGTAAAGCAGCATTCTCCGCATTGGAGATTAGGGCTTGCAGCAATATCCACAGCCCCACCCCCACATCCTCGAAGAAGCTACCCTTTGCTCCACCCCCAATCTTCCAAGCCCCCGCTCCCGTCTCCGCATCAATGATCACATACCCCGCGCCGCTCCACCCCGGCACGCTGATTGGGTCGGTGTGCACGATCACCTCCTTACCCACCGCCAACGCTGCGCGGATTTCGCTCATGGTCAGACTGTTCTGGCGGATGTTCGTGAGAGCCTCGGCCTGATTGGCCTGATTGACATGATAAACCCGTTGACCCCCTTGGGCGGCGAGCTGCAGAGCCTTGACCGCCGAGACCGCCTCGCCGGGGTTCTCGGGCGTCACGAACATCTGCTCGGGCACGGCGTGCTCCAGGGCTGAGGACAGCGCGCCGAGCTGGAAGTTGAACTGGCGCCAGGCATCGGCGCCCTGACCGTCAACGCTGGAGGTGTGTGCCACCCTGTCCAGGTCCATCTCGACTCCCCCCGGTGTGATTGCGCGGGGCAGGCCGAAGAAATAGCTCACCTGGGGAACGTAGCCATAGGTCCCCGCCGAGGTTGCGAGTTGGAAGTGCGCGCTCTGGCTTAGGGCGGAGAGGTGTCCCAGGGCTTGGTACTGCGCGAAGTACCCCAGAAGTCCTGCGTAGAACATGTCCCCCAGTAGGTCTTCGCGAGTGAGCCCGGCGAGCAATGTATCGTCCGTCGAGGCCAACGCGCCGCCGGTGGCTTCGAGGCGGGCCTGCGCCTCTCGTAGGCTGCCCGTTGCCACCCCGCCGCCGACCACCGCCACCGCGAGGTAGGAACCCGCCACTACCTTGTTCGGATAATGGCGCAGACCGTGGATCGGGTCGCGCACGCTGTACCTGAACGCCAGCTCCTCTCCCAGGTTCATCGCTGCGCCTGCCAGCACCGTCTCGCCCTCGACCTTTAGCTCGGGCACGACCTTGATGAGGTAGGCGGGGATGCTGCTCGGCAGCTGGCTGATGTCGGTGATCTCGCCTTCGGGCAGGAGCGCGTGCAGCGCATCCTCATCGGCCTGCGTGGCGGGACGGAAGGAGAGCGTTACCTTGCGGTTGTTGAGTTGCGCCCAGGGGAACTGGGCCTGGGCGAGTGGCGTGCCGAGGATGTCGGCGCCGAGACCGAAGGCGATGGTGGGCTGCAGGGCGGCCGGCAGCGCGGCGTAGCGGGCGCCATCGACGACGCGGTCATAGGGCATGGCGGAGGGCAGCACGGGCGCCTCGCGAATGATGACCTTGCGACCGCCAATGACGTCGCCCACGGTCGGGTCGGTCATTTGCTCGATATGGGCTTCCAGCGCCTGACGGGCGTCTTCCTGCGCGGCCTCGATAATGGAGGCGTCCAGCCCCTGCACCCAGCCGGCCGCCTCGTCTACGGCACCGCTGGCCATGAAGCTCGCGGCCAAGGCCTCGCCGTCGAGGTTGGCGATGGCGGCCACATCGAGCCCTTCCAGGTATTCGTACTGCTTGTAGCTGGCATCGAGCGCGAGCCAGGTGTCGGCTTCGCGCATGATGGCAGCGCGCGAGGGCAGAAAGTCCACCGCCGCCTCGACCCAGACGTGCTCCATGCGCACCATCACGACGCTGCCGCCCTGGGTGAGGCTGGTGGCGGGGATCCCGCCCGAGGAGGCGTAGTCCATCGCCGCCTCGATGCTCTCGAAGCCGCCGGCCCAGTTCACGTAGGTTGGGCTGACGAAGGAAGCCCAACACCCCTCAAGCTCTCGATGTGCATGCCCCTCGTACGCGTGCTCGTCGCCTTTAGCGATGCAAAAAACTGATCAGACTGAGTAGTCCGATCCGGCGCGATCGGGAACAACGTTGGGCTTCCTTTCGTCAGCCCAACCTACGCGGGCTGTTGCATCGACCGGTTGAACGCACCGCCCCCTTTTTCCACCCCTTTTTCCTCACGTTACCTATAGCCAAGCATCAATTATTACAGATGGGGGTAAAGTGCCTCGGGATAAACAGCGAACCGAATATACGCCAACACGATCACGAGAAAAACATAGCCGATAATCACTTGCCAATATGCAGATCTCCCCTCCGCGGCGGTGTACCAACGCCCTAACGCGTACGCTCTTCCTTTCAGCGCCCCAAAGATCGCCATGCCCGCGAAGACTACAATAGCCGCGTCGGTAAGAAACAGCAGAAAGTTGGCTAACCCAGATTGCAAGAATGTCTCCTCTAGTTTGCACAAACGCTAGATTTAGCGGTTGCTAAGGCTGCCCCTCCGGCGATTAGACCGACATACATGACAATTATCGCCCCGATACCCGACGCAAATATACCAGCAAACGCGGCCAGCACTGCGAGACCGATAAGGTAATCAAGACCCGAGCAGTTATGATCTACGGTTAAATATTCGAGGATTAGGTTAACGGCTATGATCATAGCGATAGCAGCTGCGAGAAACACGAGGATGGGCGCGCCAAATCCAGCGCCTATCATCCCGAGGGCAAACCCCATAAACCCAAGTATTCCTGCCGCATCTTCCGAGAGAAAGCCCCCATTTGCGCCTCCCCCGATCTTCCACGCACCGGCGCCCGTACTTGGATCGACAATCACATAGCCCGCACCAACCCAGCCTGGCACACTGATCGGGCTCGCGTGCACAACAACCTCTTTACCTACCGCCAGCGCCGCAGAAATGTCATTCATTACCACTTGGCTTTGCCGGACATCCGGCAACATGATGCCCTGATTTGCCTTGGTGATGTGGTAGATTCGCTGGCCCTGTGCGGCGGCAAGCTGCAGTGCCTTCACTGCAGAAACCGCCCCGCCGGTGCCGCCGTTCCTTTTGAACATCTGTTCGGGCAGTACATGCTCAAGTGCCGAAGCTACGGCGCCAACATGAAAGTTGAAGGCAGCCCACATGGAGGGGGGCTGTTGATCCACATTCGACACATGCGCCACCCGGTCGAGGTCCATTTCTACGCCACCAGGGATAACAGCACGAGGGACACCAAAAAAGTACGTGACGGTTGGCACGTAACCATAGCTTCCTGCCGAATTGACGAGCTGGAAATGACCCCCTCGACTCTGGGCAATCAGACGTCCTACAGCATTATACTGCGCGAAATAGCCTAATAACCCAGCATGAAACATCTCGCCCAGCAAGTCTTCGCGGGTCAACCCTTCGAGTTGCCCATCCTCTCCTGACCCAAGCTTCGTGCGGGTAGATTCCAGCTCACTCTGAGCATCCCGCAGACTGCTTGGGGCCACATTGCCGCCTATCACGCCTACAGCAATGTACGAACCGGCTAACACTTTATTTGGATAATGGCGCATGCCGTGGACCGGATCGCGCACGCTGTACCGGAAGGCCAGTTCTTCGCCCAGCTTCATGGCTGCGCCCGCAAGCTCCGTCTCGCCCTCGACCTTTAGCTCGGGCACGACCTTGATGAGGTAGGCGGGGATGCTGCTGGGCAGCTGGCTGATGTCGGTGATTTCGCCTTCGGGCAGGAGCGCGTGCAGCGCATCCTCATCGGCCTGCGTGGCGGGACGGAAGGAGAGGGTCACCTTGCGGTTGTTGAGCTGCGCCCAGGGGAACTGGGCCTGGGCGAGTGGCGTGCCGAGGATGTCGGCACCCAGACCGAAGGTGATGGTGGGCTGCAGGGCGGCCGGTAGCGCAGCGTAGCGGGCGCCTTCGACGATGCGCGCAAAGGGCATGGCGGAGGGCAGCACGGGTGCCTCGCGGATGACGACCTTACGGCCGCCGATGACGTCGCCCACCGTGGGATCGGTCATTTGCTCGATGTGGGCTTCCAGCGCCTGGCGGGCGTCTTGCTGCGCGGCCTCGATAATGGAGGCGTCCAGCCCCTGCACCCAGCCGGCCGCCTCGTCTACGGCACCGCTGGCCATGAAGCTCGCGGCCAAGGCCTCGCCGTCGAGGTTGGCGATGGCGGCCACATCGAGCCCTTCCAGGTATTCGTACTGTTTGTAGCTGGCATCGAGCGCGAGCCAGGTGTCGGCCTCGCGCATGATGGCGGCACGGGAGGGGAGGAAGTCCACTGCCGCCTCAGCCCAGACGTGTTCCATACGCACTGTGACCACGCGCCCGCCCTGAGTGATGCCAGTGGTGGGGATACCGCCGGAGGACGCGTAGTTCATGGCGGCTTCGATGCTCTCGAAGCCGCCGGCCCAATTGCGGAAGCGCGCTTCGGGGACCTCGATGGTGCCGTGAACATAGCGCGCCGGCACGCCGGAGGCGCGCAGCAGGGCAATGAGCAGGCTGGCGGTATCCATGGCGTTGCCGCGCTGCGCCGACAGCGTGAGGTCGGCGTCCTGCACCGCGCCCCAGGATGGGACCCATTCGACGTGATTGCGCACCCAGTGGTAGATGTTGACCGGCTCGTAACCGAGTTCTTCGGCCTTGGCGCGGATGGCGGGCGTGAGCGGCACCTCGACCGTCTCGCCCAGGTAGGCGGGATCGGCGGCGCCTGGCAGGGTGTCGAAGCGGTAGTTCTCCAGCGCCGCGAGCTGGACCAGGGGGTTGCTGTAGAGGCCGGCGGCGCGGAACTCGTGCTCCTCGAGCTTGGGGCGATTGTCCGGATTCGGGAGCTGCGGGCCGTGGGGCAGCTCGTTGGGATTGAAAGGGTGCTGACTGCGCTCGAGCTGACGCTCGGTCAGGCGTTGCTTGGCGCGCTCGAGGCCGCGCCGCACGCCCTCATCGGTATCCGCGGCCTCCACCTCGGCGAGTTCTTCGAGCAGGCCGTCCATTTCGGCATTGAACGCGGCCACCGCGTCGCGTTGACGCTGGTGGATGACCTCCGGGACCTCGCGCGCCTGCAGCATAGCGCCGACGGAGGCAAAGTCGGCCATGGCCTCGGCGCGCAGGTCCACCAGCTGGCGACGCAGCGTAGCGAGTTCGCGGCGCTCCTCGGCGATGGCCTGCCCGCGCGCCGCGCGGTCGACGGCCACGGCGGAGACGTCGCGCGCTTTCTGCAGCGCCCGCGAGAGTTGGTCCGCCTTGCTCGGGGGCACCGGTTGCGGCGCGGGCGGGGTTTGTGCTGCGCCCTGGAAGGCGGCCGCAACCGGCTGCGTGATGAGCATCGTGAACGCGACGATCACCAGCGCGGCCAGCGTTCGACTCAGGTAGCTCTGCCGCAGGAGCGAAAGGATAGCGGGCGCCTGGTAGGCCGGCGGTGCGCCGTCGCGGCAGTAGCGGAGCGAGGTCATAGCGATGTCCCTGTTATTGTTCTGGTCGTGGGTTCTTGTTGGTGTTCTGGGCGGCCGGCCGACGAGGCCGGCCATCGGTCATGGCAGCGGGACGATGACTGTGCCGTAGTCGACCAGCACGCCGCCGGTGGTCGTAATCCGCAGCAGCGCAGCGACTTCGTCGGGGCCATCCGGTTCGCGGCGCAGCCACAAGGGCAGACGGGCGATGCCCCCCTCTTCCAGGTGGAAGGCCCAGACGAGATTTCCGGCGCTGTCGAGGCGTGCCAGCCCGAGGTCGAGCACCTGCACGCCGAATGCTGCGGGCAGGATGAGTTCCCCGTCGGCCGCGTGGCCGTGGTTGCGGATCTCGATAGCAAGGCCGCGCGCGGCGGGCGTCGGTGGAACACCCACCACATGCATCAAGGCGGCGTCCAGGAGGCCCGCGTGGAACGCCGAGCCGGTGAGTGCGCCTTCGGCCAGCACATCGAAGCCGATGTAGGCCGAGCGCCCGTCCCCGTAGCTGTGATGCGCAGCGGCGGTTGCCTCACCATTCGGCGGCGGCGGCGTGTAGGTGGCCACGGGGGCGGCGCCCGCCAAGCGTGCGCGCAATGGCATCAGGCCGCTCAGGAACTCGGCGTTGCCGCCGGCGAAGGTGCCGTGGGGGTCGACTTCGATGCCGGCGATGTTCGGCAAGCGCCCGCGGAAGTCGATACCCAGCGACTGGTCGACACGCCCGTTGCGCTGATCATGCGCGCCGGCAACGAGCAGTCCCGCGCCTTGATCGACCGCGTCAACCAACGCGTGCAGGAGTGCTTCGGGCAGTTTGATGTGCTCGCTGAACAGGGCGTAGGCGGTATAGGTCGCCGCGTCGAACTGCTGCTCGAACGCCTCGGCACTGCTCACCAAGGTGTACGCCCAACCACGGGCGCGCAGCATGGCTTCCAGGTAACGGCGTTGGGTCGCCAGGCTCGCGGCGTCGCGCGGGCCGAGCGGATCGGCCGCATCGGCACCCCAGGCATTGATCAGCGTGAAGTCACCGTGGCTGTCGGCCTCCCCCGGCGCACAGGCATGCGTGAAGTAGCCGCTGTCGAACTGCAGATCGCCCTCCGGCCCCTGCACGGTGACCGCCACGCGCAACTGCGGCGTGACAGCCGGCGCCGATAGGTTCATCAGGCTCCACTGCAGACGCCCGGCGTCGAGGCGCGACAGGGCGAGGAACCGACCTTCGGCGCCGCGGTTCATCCAGGCGGAATGGAAACCGCCCACCACCGCCGTCTCCTGATCGAGCAGGCCGCCCGCGGCATCGTAGAGATCGACCGTAACGTGGTGGTCCGCGTGCAGCCCAACCGGGGCGCTCAAAGCGAACTCCAGCTCCTGCGCGCCGGGGCAGGCCTCGGCATCCATGAGCGCGGTGGGGCCATCGACCAGGGCCAGCAGGCGCCCCCGGTACTCGGGGAGGATAGCGGTCTCGAGCTTCTCGGCCACCAGCACGGGGGCTGTCGCAAGAATCCGTTGCTCGTCGCCGACCTGCGCGGTGAGCACGGCGACATACTGGCCGCCGGAGCTCGGCACCACCGCATCCCAGGCCTGGTCGAAATCGGCCGTGGCTCCCTGGGCCAAAGATGCCAGTTCGCGTGTCCAACTGGCATAGACCTGCTCGGTGGCCATGTCGAGGATCGACAAGGTGATCGGCAGGTCGCTCAGCGGCGCGTTGCCGTCGTTGGTGACGCGATACGCCAAGGCCACGCGCTCGGTGCGTAGCACCGGCATGGGATAGGCGCTGACATCGCCCGCAAGGCCGACGCCGGTCTCCGCCGTGGAGGCGACCTCGAAAGTGGTGATGTCGCGGGCAGCGAGCGCGCCGTCGGGATGATGCACGTCCAGCGTAATGCTGTAGGTGCCCGGGGCCGCGCGCCCCAACGGCAGGTTGTAGACTAGATCGCTGAAGGTGTTCGGGCGCAGCTGCGCGAGCGACGCGCTCGCCTCCCACAGCGCCTCGCCCGCGGGATCGCGAACGGCGGTGTCCACCCTCAGGTCCTGCATGAGCAGGTTCGCGGCGAGGTTGTGCACCCGGTCCCGGATCTCCACGGTCTCCCCGGCCTGGTACAGCGGGCGGTCGGTGCCGACCTGCGCCCCCACACTGGTGGCAAGGTCGGCGCGGATTTCAAACGGTGCGAACGCTTCGGCGACCTGGATGCCGGTCGCATCAAGAGCCCGCGCGCGCACTCCGTAGTGGCCCATGTACACCATCCCGGTCTCGAAGGTCAGATGCTCAAACGCGCGGCTCTCGCCCGAGAGCAGGTCCGGCGCATCGTACAGGCCGAGGTCCGCCACCAACGCGCCCACCTCGTCCACCACGGCGAGGTCGACCTGCGCCGTCGCCGTGAAGCGGCTGAGGTTGTCGAGCGTGGAGGAAATCTGCGCCGTCTCGCTGGCGCCGTATACCGGGCGGTCGGTGGCGACGTCGACAGCGAAGATGCCGGGCAACACGTCGACGTACTGGGGGTCCAACTCCTGACGAATGCGGTTGCCGTTGATGTCGGTGTACTCGAGGAACACCGTGCGGGTCACGAGCCGGCGCTCGCCGCCGATAGGCGCCTGCAGATCGACGGTGAAGTTGAGGTCCTCGGCATCCTGCGGCGTGAGGGTCGGGAAATACCACTCCACGCGTGTGAAACCGGCGTGCTGATCGATCTGGGTGGGTGGGCGTGTGAACGAGCCGCCGGCGATGCGGAGATTGTCGTCGTTCACCTCGGCGACCACCGAGACATCGCGGATGGCCGGGTCGATGACCGCAATGCGCAATTGATGCGGAAGAGCGGCACGCCCGCGGTTATCGATGGCGGTGAAAGTTACCAGGTGTTCGCCGAGCTGTGCCTCGGTCGGCGTCCAGCGGAAGGTTGCGGTCGCCGGATTGCCGGGCGCGGCGATGAACTCGGCGCCGTTGGGTAGTCCAACGTGATTGAGCGTGACATTATCGCTGAGGTCGGGATCGCCGGCCTGAACAACAAACTCAAGCGGCGCACCTATTGGAACGGAGATAGTCTCGTTTGCTTGAGGAGTGGGCGGCACGTCGAAGGCCGGCGGTTGGTTGACGTCCTCATCAACAACGTGCACCAGGAACTCGATCGCTGAGGCACTCGTAAGTACCCCATTATCCGAGCTCTCCATGGTGACCGCGGTGCTGTAGAGACCGAGCGGGGTCGTCGAATCGATCTCCCATGTCACCACGCCCGTCAGCGAGTCGACGGTCAGCGGGGCTTGTGAATAGGGAGGCCCGGGAGGAGTCGCGATGCCGGATTCCTGCCGCGTCGACAGCCTCCACCGCGTCGCGATGCCGACTTCCTGGGTCGCAGGCACATGAAACTGACACGTACGCCCACGACCGCACGAAACGATCGATGGCAGGTTGCTCCGCGGTGAGCGATGACTCGATGCAAGATTGACCTTCGTCTCGACTCGATAACGGCATGAGTAGTTCCGAATCGACGTAAGCCTGCAGTCGTCGCTGATGAACGCCGTCCATGGCGATCCGCCTGCCGCGGTTGGAGCAGCATACGTCTTCAGTATTCCTGGGCCGGCAGTGCCCGGAACCCTCCCTAGTCCGATCGCCCAATTCTCTTCCACGCTGTAGGCGGTCACTACGAATTCGAGAACACTGGAGACGGAGCCATCGCCGAAATTGAGGCGCGGCTTGATGAGTCCGCCGGTGGCGACAGACATGATATCGCCAACCTGAACGCGACCATCCGGAGCAGTACCGCGGTAACCATTGCGCCGGAACGCCACGACCACCATGAACTCAACCGTATTTGGACTCACTTCCGGTCGTGACTCCCAGTACACGTGGCCGAAGCGAAAGTGCGAGGCCTGCGCTTCCTGGGAGACCATGCCCAGCAGCACGGCCAGCGCCGCGAGGAGCATGACGATGCGGGCGTTCCTCATTGCGCTTGCCATCATTGATCCTTCCCTTCCAGCTTGATCTCGATGTCGATCGGGTTGCTGCCGTCCGGCGCGATGACGCCGGGCGTTCGGCGTTGTCGAATCTCGACGCGTGTGCCGGGCGCGACGTACAGGGGCTGTCCGTGCACCACCGCTGGCGCGTAGCCGGAGGTCTCGAACACCTCGATCGGGTGTGCGCCGGGTAACGCCGCGTCGACCGCGGTGCCCTCGAGCGTTTCCAGGCGATTCGTCTGCTCGGGGCGGAGTTCGAGCGCCACCGTGCCGGTGTGTAGCACCTGCGCCTGCGGATCGGCGAGCTGGAACGTCACCTCGAGCGGGAACGGCACGTTGGAGCGGTGTTGCACCAAGACGTCGAAGCCCACTTCCTCAACGGCACCCTGGGTGAGGTACAGCGGGTTCGGCCTGACCGACACGAGTTCGATGCGTCGGGTCTCGAGGATGCGCAGCACGAGCGAGCGCTCCCCCAGCAGCTCGCCGTTGAACGCCTGATAGGCGCGCAGGCTCAGCCGGTAGTCGCCCGGCGGATGCGCTTCGGTGAACCAGGAGAAGCGCTCGGTCAGCTGGCCACCCGGCTCGACGGTGACGTGGGCGGCATCGAGCGCCCCCTCCTCGCGCATTATCGGCGCGACGGGTTGCTCACCCAGCGAGTCCCCGCTGGGGTCGTTGACCTCCAGGTAGAGGCGCACGATCTGCGCTTCCTGCGCTGTGTTGGCCAGGTCGATCTCGAGCGACGCCTCACTGTGGGCCTCGTACGCGGGTTGTGCGGCGCGCAGGCCGCTCAGGCGCAGGCCGCCGCGGTCGTACGGCGTCAGTCCCACGGAGATCTGCAGGGTGCCGGGTTCCGGCAGCTGGATCGCATATTCGCGCGAGGCGAATCCGTCTGCCGTGACGAGCAAGCTGAAGTCTTGCTCGGTGATGCCTTCCAAGCGGAACTGCCCCTGCCCGTCGGTCGTGGTGGATTGGGCTCCTGCCGAGGCACGAGCGCCCGGCACGGGCGCTCCGTCGTCCGCATGAACGACCACACCGACCACGGTGCTAAGACCGGCGGACTCTTGAACGGGCGGGAGAGCGATGATGCCGAGATCCGCCGTAATGGAAGGCACCAGGCCCACCATGATGCTGGCGCCGTGGTAACCGTCGCGGCTTAGCGAGAAGGTGTAGCTACCGGCGACTAGCCCTTCAAAATGAAAACGCCCCGCCGCATCGGTGAGCACCACCAGCCCGGCGGCCGGTGCCTCCACCGATACGCCGGCAAGTGGCGCCCCGGTCTCGGCGTTCTGGACGACACCCATCACTGCCGCAGGTGTGCCGTCGAGCGGCTCGGATTCAGGAACCAGCACCGGCGCGAAATGGATCGCCTGCCCGACTTGCAGACTCAAGCTGCCCGCCACCGGGTGATAGCCCGGCGCTTCGACGGCGATGGCGTAGTTGCCGCCGGGCAACGCCACATCGAATGCGCCGTCGCCTCCTACCGGAGTATCCAGCGCGACATCCCCTGAGAGACGCAGCACCGCGGTGGCAAGCGCGGCGCCCGTGTCCTTTGCCGAAACCATCCCGAACAACCGGCCGTGGTCGGGCATGGGGGTGAGGCGCACGGTGCCGACGCTGGTGACCTCCCCCGGCGCGACCATCACCGGCTGCGTGGCCTGCAGATACCCCGCCGCCTGGTAAACCAGGGTGAGGGGCTCACCCGCGGGCAGGGCGAGCTCGAAGCGGCCGGTCGACAGGCTGGCGGCCTGCAGTTCCGGCAATTCCTGCACCGTGATCTGGGCGCCGCTCAAGGGGGCGCCGTCGGCGTCGCCGACCAGCGTGCCGCTCATCGTGCCGTGGGTGGGGGCCGGCGGTATCGGCGGGGCCTGGGGATCGGAGAGGCGCTCGGCCAGGGAGAGGGCGCGTACCGCCAGCGCCGTCGGATACGGATCATCCGACCAACTGCCGTGGAGGTCTTGTGCGTCGTCGAGCGCGCGCAAGGTGGTGCCGTAGCGTCCCGGGTCGGCGAGCACCGGCATGAGGGCGAGCAAGGCGTGCGCGGTCTCCCAGTCGGACGCATACGCTCCGCCGCCGACGCGCTGGTTCAGCAAGTAGGTGACGGCGCCATCGATGGTCGCGACGAGGTTGTAGCGCCCCGCCAAGGGCGCCAGCGCCTGGAGGGCGAGCGCGCTCGTATAGACGGTGGAGATATTGGTGCCCACCGCCCAACCGCCGCTGCTGCGCGCGCGGCTCATAAGAAAACCGACCGCAGGGCCTAGCACGGCGCCGCTGTCCACGCCGGCGGCGTGCAGCGCCTGCAGCGCAAAGGCCGTTGCCAACACCGTGCTGGGGCCGTCAGGTTGGTCGGCAAAGCCGCCGTCTTCGTTCTGGCGCGCGCGCAATTGGCCGAGCGCTACGGCATGGTCATGGCCTGCGGCAGCCGCCGCGCGGATCCAGCCCGCGAGAAATTCGGTATCTGCCTCGGCCCAGGCGCTGAACCGGGTCCAGATCGAAGCGGGCGTCGCGGCAAGGTCATCGCCGTGTGCCGCGCGCGCGAGCAGGATTTCGGTCAGCACCTGGGGTTCGAGCGCCACCGAGTCTGCTGTGTGGTAGATGCCGTCGGCCTGGCGTTGCGCATCCAACCAGGCGAGCGCCTGGGCACTTGCGGCAAGCACCGGTGCGGCCGTAAGCAGCAGTAGAAGAGTAACCAGCACGCGTGCTGGCTCGATGAAAAGCCGACCCATGGTCGCCGCCCTTTGTTGTTATTGTTCGACCGGCGGGGTGCGCGCCCTTTTGAGTTGGGCGCGCGGCGTCCTCATCACACGCGGTTCCGACAGTCGTGGAAGGCGGCTTTTTACAGTGCCGGTAGCGCAGTGGGCAACCAACAGGATTTCGGGGGGTTCATGCGCGGGCCGGAGCATTAATCCGGCACGTCAATCACCTACGTGCCGCATGAGCTCCAGTGTAAGCATTGGCCTACAAACATTGACCGGCGAGACTGACGTGGCTCCTGAACCCGCCCGACGCGGCGAGTCGGCGGGAACGGCAGCGCAGGGGCCGTTCGTTAGCGGCTGCCCCCCGCGCTGACGTGGCGCCGGGGCATGCCCTACAATAGCCGCTTCACCAACCCGGGGGCCTCCATGAAACTCAGCGCGCGCGAGTTCCGCGACAGTCCGCACAAGTGCATCACCCTGCTCGGCATGTCGGGCGTGGGCAAGACGCGCCTGGCGCACATGCTGCGCCGTAACGACTGGTTCCATTACTCGGGCGACTACCGCATCGGCACCCGCTACCTGGACGAGCCGATTCTGGACAACATCAAGCAGCAGGCGATGCAGGTGCCGTTCCTGCGGGATCTGTTGCGCTCGGATTCGATCTATTTCTGCAACAACATCACAGTGGACAACCTGCACCCGGTGTCGAGCTTCCTCGGCAAGCTCGGCAATCCCGAGCAGGGCGGCCTGCCGCTGGCGGAGTTCAAGCGCCGCCAGGCGCTGCACCACGCGGCCGAGGTCGAGGCCATGCGCGACGTGCCGGAGTTCATCCGCAAAGCGCAGGCGATCTACGGCTACCGCCACTTCGTGAACGACGCCGGCGGCAGCGTGTGCGAGCTGGACGACCCCGAGGTGCTGCGCGAGCTCGCCGAGCACACGCTGATCCTCTATATCAAGGCGACCGAGCACGACGAGCACGAACTGATCCGCCGCGCCGAGAGCGACCCCAAGCCGCTCTACTACCGCGAAGAGTTCCTGGACGAGCAGCTCGCGATCTATATGAAGGAGCGCGAGCTGCCGTATGTCGCGATGATCGACCCGGACGATTTCGTGCGCTGGATGTTTCCGCGCCTTTTCTACGCGCGCATTCCGCGCTATCAGGCGATCGCCGCGCAATACGGGTATACGGTCACCACGCAGGAGATGGCCGCGGTGCGGAGCGACGAGGATTTCCTCGCGCTGATCGAGCGCGTGCTCGAGCGCGAGGACGGCCCGCCGCGCGCGGTCTGAACGAGGGAGCGATTCATGCCATTGGTTGCCAACACCGATCTGCCGGCCTTCGAGCGCCTGCGCCAGGAGGGCGAGACGGTCGTCCCGCGCGACGTCGCGCTGCACCAGGACATCCGCGAGATGCACATCGGGCTGCTCAACATGATGCCCGACGCGGCGCTGGCCGCCACCGAGCGTCAGTTCTTCCGCTTGGTGGGTGAGAGCAACCAGATCGCGCAGTTTTACGTGCACCCCTTCACGCTGCCCGAGCTGCCGCGCGGCGACGAGGCGCGCGCACATGTCGAGCGGTACTACGAGACCTTCGACCAAGTGCGCGAGCAGGGCCTCGATGCGCTCATCATCACCGGCGCCAACGTGGTCGGGCCGGAGCTGGCCACCCAGCCGTTCTGGGAGCCCTTGATCCGGGTGATCGACTGGGCCTACGAGAACGTCACCTCCACCCTCTGCTCCTGCCTCGCCACCCACGCCGTGATGCAGTTTCGTTACGGCGAGCGGCGCCGTCCCATGGGCTACAAGCGTTGGGGCGTGTACAGCCATCGGGTGGCCGCGACGCACCCGCTGGTGGCCGGCGTGAACACCCGCTTCGACGTGCCGCACTCGCGGTTCAACGACATCTCGCGCGCCCAGTTCGAGGCCGCCGGGCTGCACGTGCTGGCCGAGAGCGCCGAGGCGGGCGTGCACCTCGCGGTGAGCGAGGACGGCTTTCGCCTGGTGTTCTTCCAAGGCCACCCCGAGTACGACACCATCAGCCTGCTGAAGGAGTACAAGCGCGAGGTGGGCCGCTACGTCGCCGGCGACCGCGCCGACTACCCGCCCTTCCCCGAGAACTACTTCACCCTGCAGACGCAGGCCATGCTGGACGAGTACCGCGACCAGCTCGATGCCGCGCTCGCGCGCGGCGCGACACCGCCCGCGCTGCCCGAGGCCTTGATGGCGCCGCGCCTGGACAACACCTGGCACGACACCGCCGAGGCCATCATCAACAACTGGGTCGGCAAGGTGTACCAGACCACCAACAACGACCGGCGCGTGCCGTTCATGGCCGGCGTGGACCCGGCCGACCCCTTGGGCTGGCTGGCGCGGCGCGCCCGGCGCTAGGCCCCGCGCCCACCCGCACCGGGACCGACTTGCCTACACTGAAGGTTCGTACTCCGTAGCCACAAGGAAGGGCCATGGACAAACGACCCGACAAGGATCAGGAACAGACGCCGGACCCCGGCATCGGCGGCACCAGCCGCCCCGCCTCCGGCGCGGGACTCGGCCCGGGCGGCGCCGCCCCGCCCGGCGGCACCGGCGGCTCGGCGGCGGCCACCCAACCCGGCGAGCCGTTTGGCACCGCCGCCCCGGAGGAGGAGCGCGAGCGGGCCGGGGTACGCAAGGCGCCGGCGGCGCCGCCCGTCCAGCAGGGCGACACGCGCCCCGGCGACCCGCCGCGCGAGCCGCCGGAGGCGCTGCCGAGCAAGGACGAGGAGTGAGGCGCCGGCCTCTTATCGCCGCAAGGACATAAGGGAAATTTTGGCAAATAATGCTTGTGCATCCGGCCCTTGACCGGGCTAACGCAGAGGGCGTATTCAGAAGGACCCCCCGTCTGCGACGCAAGGAGGCCGGTCATGCAACAGGCCGCACAGCAGAGTCAGAACGAACGCACCGAGGCGTTCGCCAATCGCCTCATCGGCACCTTCAATGAGGCCGCGCTGAGCTTGATGATTTCCCTCGGGCACCGCAGCGGCCTGTTCGACACCATGGCCGCCGCCCCGCCCGCCACCAGCGCCGAGATCGCGCAGCGCGCGAACCTGAACGAGCGTTACGTGCGCGAGTGGCTCGGCGCAATGACCACCGGGCGCATCGTCAGCTACGATCCGGTCACCGGCCGCTATGCGTTGCCCCCGGAGCATGCGGCCTCTCTCACCCGCGGCGGCGAGAATATTGCCGTGTTCATGCAGTACATCTCGGTACTGGGTTCGGTGGAGGACGATGTCCTCGCGTGTTTTCGCGATGGCGGCGGTGTGCCTTACGAGCGCTATCCCCGTTTCCACGACGTGATGGCGGAAGACAGCGGCCAGACCGTGCTCCCCGCGCTCATGGACCACATCCTGCCGCTCGCCCCGGGACTGACCTCACGGCTGCAGGAGGGGATCGATGTGCTGGATGCCGGCTGCGGCAGCGGACGCGCGCTCAACCTCATGGCGCAGCAGTTTCCGCGCAGCCGCTTCGTGGGCTACGACCTTTCCGATGAGGCGGTACAGCGGGCACGCGGCGAGGCCTTCTCGCGCGGACTCGGCAACGTCCACTTCGAGGCGCGCGATCTCAGCCGCTTCGCCGAGGAGGCACCGGCGCAGGCCTTCGACCTCATCACCACCTTCGATGCCGTGCACGACCAGGCCCAGCCGCTCGAACTGTTGCGCGGGATCTATCGCGCCCTGCGCCCCGGCGGTGTGTACCTCATGCAGGACATCCACGGCTCCAGCGACCTGCAGAACAACATGGAGCACCCCATCGGGCCGGCGCTATACGCGATCTCGTGCATGCATTGCATGAGCGTCTCGCTCGCGCAGGGGGGCGAGGGCCTGGGTACCATGTGGGGACGCGAGAAGGCGACCGACTACCTGCGCCGCGCCGGCTTCGAGGACATCCAGGTGCATCAGCTCGAGCATGACTTCCAGAATGACTACTACGTCATGCGCAAACCGAACGGCAGCTACGACCCGCGCCTGCGGGCCCACTGATCGGCGGCGCCGTTAGGCGGCTGCAAAAGGGCCGTCTCGCCGTGTTCAAACAGCCGCGTCCGGCGTGTGTCCGGGCGCGGCGGCACTGACTCCAACCCCACCTGCGAGTTGCGGGCGCGGCCTTCGTGCCCCGCCGCTGCTTAAGGCGCGCGCCTGGCCAGAATCTGGATCACCGCGCCGGGGCCGGTGTGATAGCGGCCCTCGCGCACCTCGCGCTCGAGCGCCTGTGCGCTGACGATCTCCAGATCACCGAGCTCCGCGAGCAAGGTGTCGAGATCGGGTAGGAAGGCGAGGTCGCGCGGCCCGCCCGTGCCGTGCTGCAGCTGCTCGGGCCCGTAGGCCTCGAAGACGAACAGGCCGCCCGGTGCCAGGGCACGCGCGAGGGCCCCGTGCACGCGCCGGCGCACCGGCGGCGGCACATGGCAGAAGATGGACACGATGGCGCTCCAGGCGCCCTCGCCCAGCTCGAAGTCGGCGAGGTCCGCGACCTCCGTCGCCACCGTCACCCCCGCCTCGGCGGCAAGCTGCCGCGCCTTGGCCAGACCGACGTCCGAGGCATCCACCGCCGTGACGTCGTGGCCGCGCCCGGCCAGGTACACCGCGTTGCGCCCTTCGCCCTCCCCCAGCGACAGCACCGGCCCCGGCGGGATGCGGTCGGCCACGCTGACCACAAAGGTATTGGGCTCGGTGCCGTATGCGTAACCCGGCTCGGCGTAGCGTTCGTTCCAGCTCAGGCTCATCGGGCGCGGTCTCGCAGCCGCACCACCGGCGCGGGGGGCGCCGGGCGGGCACGGTCCTTATGATGCCGCAGCCGCAGCGCCGGGCCGAGTTCCGCGAGCAAGCGCTCCATGGTGCGCGCTGCGCCCGCGGCGTAATACACCACTTCGAACGGCACGGGTTCATTGAGGCCGGCGCGGCGTTGCGGGCGAAACCGCTGCCAGGCGATCTCGATGATGCGCGGCCCCATACCGTCCACGAACAACATCTCCTCGGGGTCGATAACGGCGAGGTACTGCATGGAGCGGAGGGGAAGAAAGGCGTAGCCCTCGGGGGCGCGCTGCTGCAACAGCCTCAGGCCGTTGTACAAGGCGGCGGGCAAGCAGCGCGGTTCACGGCCTGTCTCGGCCGGGCGGTAGAAGCGTTCCTGAGTCCGCATGAGACCTCCTCGCGTGCGGCCGCGGCGATCGGGGCGCCGCGTACAGCGGATGCAGGCGCTCGGGCCCGCATCCTCATTCTAATCCGCGCCGCGCGAATTGCCTCAGGCCGCCCTAAAGGTGCTTGACGAGAGGAGCGGGCGCGGGAGCCAAGGGCGCGCACTGGCGCGCCGCGCGCTTGGCGTGCTTGTGGCGGTACATGCGCGCATCGGCCTGGTCGAGCAGGGTTTCGAGGTCGAGCGCGTCGCCCGCGCTGTAGGGCACCACGCCGATACTGAGCGAGAGGGTAAAGCCGAGCTCGCTGTGGCGATTGAAACGGCGCACCGCCTGCTGCACACGGCTGCAGGCGGCGCTCGCGTCGCAGCCCTCGACCACCAGCACGGCGAACTCGTCGCCGCCGATGCGGCCCACCACGTCGCTTTGACGAAAGGTCTGCTGCAACACGCTCGCGGCAGCCCCCACCAGCTTGTCGCCGGCCTGATGGCCATGGGTGTCGTTGACCGCTTTCAGGCCGTCGACGTCCACGAACAGCAGCGCGCAGTCGAGCCCGTGACGCTCGGCGAGTTCGAGTTTCTGCCGCGCGTCGTGGAAGAAACCGCGCCGGTTGGCCAGACCGGTCTGTGAGTCCGTGAGTGCCAGCTTGCGCACCGCGGCCTCGGCACGCTGACGCTCGGCCACCTCATGCTGCAAGCGCCGATTGGAGGCCTCCAGCTCCGCCGTGCGTGCGCGCACACGCTCTTCCAGCGAGCGGTAGACGCGAATGTTCTCCATCGCCACGGCGGTGGCATCGGCCAAGGCTTGCAGCAGGCGCATCTCGGGGGGTGTGATGTGGTGCTGAGTGCGCCAGTAGGCAGCCATGGCGCCCAGCGGCTCGGCCGAGCGCACCGGCACCATGGCCAAGCTCTTGACGGAGCGGCAGACGTCGGACTCGGCCGCGATGCGCGGATCGGCCTGCACATCCTCGATGGCGCAGGCCGTGCGCTGCTCGATGACCCGGCCGCTGATGCAGCTGTCGAGCGCGAAGCGCTTGGCACTCCAGTCGGCGGGCATCGCGGAGGCTTCGAGGAAGTAACAGGCGCTGCCCTCGCGCAGCACCACGGTCGCCCCTTGCGCGCCGATGAGCTCCCGCGCGGCGGCGGCGACGATGCGTCCGATGGCGCTTACGTCGCGCGCCAGGGACAAGGCCTGCACGGCCTCCACCAAGCGCTCGAGCGCCTGCTGATAAGAGAGTGGCGCGTCCTGCGCCGCCGGCTGTCCCTGCCCTTTGCGTTGTTCGTCCATGTACCCGACCTCCTGTCGTGACGGCGAGTATAAGGGAGCGCCGCAGACGGGACGATTAGATGTTTCCCGTAGGCGTCTTGCGGTATTGCGCCATGTGTTCGCGTCCGGCGTGCACGCGTTTTCGCAACACGGCCATCGAGACCACACAAGCATCCTCGATGCAACGCAAGAGTGTGTGCGCAATATTCCAAAGCGCTCACGAAAGAAAGCGAAAATCCTTTCGTAATCGCCCCGCAGGCATCAAAATGCGATGCTCGTCACGTTTTCGAGCACACATGAAGCACCGAACGCGCGGAGCGGCGGCCGAAGGCCTCCATAAGTTCACCCTGCAGTTCGCCGAGCGGCGGATGGAAGCGACCTACGCCTCGCACCATGCCGAACGGCTGCGTCCGCACGCGCGCGTGGCACTGGTGATCGGACTGGCGCTGTATCTCGCCGCGGGCGTGTTGGATCCTTGGCTGGCGGCCGGCGTGTCGCCATGGTACCTGTGGGGCACCCGCGCGGTAGTGATGCTGACGGGTCTGGGCATCCTCGCCCTCAGCTACACTGCCCACTTCGTACGCTGGAACCAGCTCGCCCTGGGGCTGGGCGCGATCGCAGCGGGGGCCGGCGTCGCGCTCAAGGCCGCCATCCTGGGCGCAGATGCCGCGCCCTATTACCTCGCACTGCTGTTGCTGGTGCTGTTCTGGAGTTACCTGCTGTCGGGGCTCGCGTTCGTCTACGCCCTGGCGACCGGCCTGATCACGAGCGTCGCGTACAACGCGGCGCTGTTGCTACAACAACCGCCGGACCTCGCGCTGCTGGCGACACAGAACTTCCTGCTGCTTGGGGCCCACGTGATCGGCGGCGGGGCATCCTACCTGTCGGAACGCCAGCGCCGACTGATGGTGCGCGACACCTTGGCCCTGGAGGCCGAGCGTCAGCACCACGAGAAACTCTCCCTGCATGACCTTCTCACCGGCTTGCCCAACCGCGCCTACATCCGCCGACGGCTGAGAGAGACAATCGCTCAGGCACAGCGCGACGGCAGTCTGCACGCGGCAATGTTCATCGACCTCGACCGTTTCAAGCCGATCAACGACACCTACGGGCACGTGGTGGGCGACCGCGTGCTGTGCGAACTCGCGCGCGCCCTGCGCGCCTGCCTGCGCCTGGGCGACACGGTAGGGCGCGTCGGCGGCGACGAGTTCTTCGTGATCGTGCGCAATCTACACGGCGTCGAGGAGGCGGAGCTCGTGGCGCGCAAGATCCTGCAGGCGCTCGCTCAACCCATCGCCATCGATCCCGCGCGTCCGGAGCAGACGGTGACGGTGAGCGCCAGCATCGGCATCTACCCATTTACGGGCGCCGCCGATGTCGATGCGGACGCCTTGATGCGGCGCGCCGATGCCGCCATGTACGCCGCCAAGCGTGCCGACGGGGACCGCTATGGGTTGTACCACGCCTAGGCGGCGCGGCGAGGCCCGCGCCTCATGGCTCATTCCGCAGGTGTAGCGGGGCACCCGGGGCAAGCCCAAGGCGCGCCGCCTCGCCGGCGGGCAGTTCCAGCACGTAGCGTACCGGGCCGGGGCTGGGGTAGACGGGACACGGACGGCGGCGACACGGCGGCACCTCGGCGGCCACCTCCACCAACCGCCCCCGGTCATCGAAGTACAGAATGTCGAGCGGGAAGCGGACGTTCTTCATCCAAAACGCGACGGGCTCACTCGGGTCGATCACGAACAACATGCCGGTGCCCGGCGGCAGCGTGTCGCGGAACATGAGGCCGCGCTCGCGGTCGGGCGGCTCGCGCACCACCTCCACCCGGAACTGCGTGTCCGCGAGCCCCACCACGGCCCGCTCCGACGCCGCCAGAGCGTTGGCGCCGAGCCCGAGCAGCAGCGCCAGCAGCAGCGCGGCGGCCCTGTTGCGCTCAACCACAACGCGCCAGCAGCCGGTCGAGCGCATTGGCGAAGGCCTGCCGCTCACGCGGCCCGAGCGGCGGCGGCCCACCGGTCGCCACGCCCGTGCCGCGCAGTTCGTCCATGAAGTCCCGCATGCCGAGCCGCTCGCCGATGTTCTCGGTGGTGTAGAGTTCGCCGCGCGGGTTGAGCGCGTGCGCGCCCTGGGCGATCACCGCGGCCGCGAGCGGAATATCGGCGGTCACCACCAGGTCGCCCGGCGCGGCCTCCGCGGCGATGTGGTTGTCGGCTACGTCGAAACCGGCCCCCACCTGCACCGCCTTGATGTAGGGCGAGCGCGGCACGCGCAACGCGCGGTTGGCGACCAGCGTCACCGCTAACTGTCGGCGCTGCGCGACGCGGTACAAAATCTCCTTGATCGCGCCGGGACAGGCGTCCGCATCCACCCAGATATTCATTTCACCTTACCGTCCCAATGCTTAGGGCAGCCGTGCCCGGAAGTTTAGGGTTAGTCTACGGGCTTTGCGGTGCATCGGCACCTTAAGCGCGCGCCAGTCTTTGGAGTGCGCTTCACAGCGGCGGCCGGCGGCCGACTCTAAAGTACGACGCGCACTTGCACAGGTTTCAAAAGGTTCGACCCATGCTGATCGCGCGTGTCCCGGAAGTGTTGTTCGAAGCGCTGGCTTACGCCTCCAACGCCTTCCTCTTGGTGATGGTCCTGCTGCTATGGGGCTACCTCGGCGACGCATTGCCCGTGGCACCGGAGATGGTCATCCAGGCAGCGGCGGTGTTCGGCGGGCTCGGCGCGCTGGGGGTCTGGGCCGGCCGTCGGCTGCGGATGCGCCGCGAAAAGGAAGACTGGATCGTGGAGACCGATCTGCGGCTGGCGTCCGCGGACGTGGTGCGGGCGGTGCGCAACACCGAGGCTGCCACACATCCGCAAGTAGCGCGCGCCCTGCGCAGCTATGAGGAGGCACGCGAGTTGGAGCGCGCCTGGCGGCGCGGTCAGCAAGTGCCGTCTCACCGGGTGGTACCCAAGGGCGAGCTGGAGGACTAGTCCCCTCAGCCCGCCGCCCAATCGGGCGCGGATCCTTCCACGATGGCGTGCAGGCGCTCGCCGAGCAGGGGCTTCATCAGGTACACGTCGAACCCCGCATCGTGGGCGCGCTGCGCCGCATCCTCGCCGCCATAGCCGGTCAGTGCGATCAGGCGCACGCGCCGCCCCAGCAGCGCGCGCAGTTCGCGCGCGACCTCATAACCGCTGAGGTCCGGCAGATCGATGTCCAGGAACACCACCTCGGGCTGCTGCGCGCGTGCGCTCTCGCACGCCTCGACGCCGGTCAGCGCGACCTCCGCCTGATGCCCCAGGCCGTTCAGTAGCATGGCGAGGGATAGCGCCCCGTCCTCGTTATCGTCCACCACCAGGATGCGCCGCGATACCCGCGCGCGCTCGGCCGACGTACCGCCCACCACCACCGGCAGCGGGTCGGCCTGCAAGATCGGCAGGCTCACGGTGAACTCGCTCCCGTGGCCGGGACCCTCGCTCACGACATCCACGCGCCCGCCGTGCAGTTCCACCACGCGCCGGACCAGGGTCAGGCCGATGCCCAAGCCCGGCGACTGCGCGGCCGCGCCGGGCGCGCGCGTGAAGAGCTCGAACACGCGCGTGAGGTCCTGTGGCGCAATGCCGATGCCGTTGTCGCGTACCCGACACACCAGACGGCCGTCCTCCTGCGCCACCTGCAGGCCGATGCGCCCGCCTTCAGGCGTGTACTTCACCGCGTTGTTGAGCAGGTTCAGCAGCACCTGCACCAAGCGGTGCGGATCGACGTAGACGCGCATCGGCTCCGGCGGAAGTTCGAGCTCCAGGGTATGGCCGCGCGCCTTGAGCAGCGGCGTGACGGTCTCGGCCGCCTGGCTCGCGAGCTCGCGCGCATCCACCGACTCGCGGCGCAGCTCCAGCGTGCCGCGGCTGACGCGCGACAGGTCGAGCAGGTCGTCGACCAGGCGGCCGATGTGTTTGAGCTGCCGCTGGATGAGATCCGCCGCCCAACGCACGTCGGGCTCCTGACCGCGCTTGACCAGGAGCAACTCCACGGCATTGGCGATCGGGGCGAGCGGATTGCGCAGTTCATGACCGAGCACCGCGAGGAATTCATCCTTGCGGCGGTGGTCGTCGCGTAGCGCCTGTTCCACGCGCTTGAGGGCGGTGACGTCCACGAAGGCGGCCACGGCACCGCGAGGTTGGCCCGCCTCGTCGAACAGCGGCGCGGCATTGCCCAGCATCTGGCGCACCTCGCCGTCGTCGAAGCGGATCTCCTCCTCGAAGTTGCGGATGTACTCGCCGCGCGCCGCCCGCTGCACCGGCAAATCCTCGGGCGCGAGTTCCGCGCCGTCGCGGTACACGCGAAAGTTGGCGGGCCGCTCGCGGGGATCGGCCGCCGTCTTGGAGGTATTGTCGCCCGGCGGCACGCGCAGGAGCTCGTGCCCCGCCCGGTTGGCGCGGATCAGGTGGCACTCCGGGTCGTCGGCGATGAACACCACCGCCGGCACCTCGTCCATCAGCGTCTGCAGTTCGGCCGCCCGCGCCGCGAGGCGCGCCTCGCGCTCGCGCAGCGTGGCCTCGGCGGCCCGCCGCTCACGGATGTCGCGCGCAATCTTGGAGGCACCAATGGTGCGCCCCGCGGCGTCCTTGATCGGGGAGACGGTGAGGGAGATGTCGATCCGCGTGCCGTCCTTGGCCACGCGCACCGTGTCGAAATGCGCCACGCGCTCGCCGGCCTTGATGCGCGTCAGGATTTGCGTGGGCTCGTCCGCCCGCTCGGGCGGTATGATGATGAAAATCGGCTGGCCGATCGCCTCGGCGGCGGTGTAGCCGAACAGACGTTCGGCGGCGCGGTTCCAGGTGAGGATGCGCCCGCTGAGGTCCTTGCTGATGATGGCGTCGGTGGAGGAATCCACGATGGCGGCCAACAGGGCTTCCGCGCCTGCAGGATCGAGCGGTGCCCCCGCGGGATCGAGCGCTGCCCCTGCGGGATCAAGCAAAGAATCGTCCGACATGGTCTGTTCCTTGTCCATCGAACTTCTTCCGGCGCCGTGCCGGCGCACACAAGCCTAAGCAGGCGGCCAAGGTACCACAAGAGGCGCCAACCTCCCCAGGGCGAACGAGAACGCAAAGCGATAGCCGATCAAGCGGGAGCGGCTCGCCATAGCCTGACGTTGATGCGGATTGGCCGTCGCTCGCCCCACGTGCACCTCGAAAGCACGCGCAGGCCGGCCGTGCCTGGGTCAGTGGCGGCTGCTTGCCGCGCCTATACTTTGAAATGAGCGTTCCGCCGGCGGGCCGAGCGGGACCAAGGGGCCCGCCGCGCGGGGTGTGCCCCCCACTCACCCTGAGGACCTCCCCATGAACACCCAATCGATCTGTCAGTCGCTGCACACCGCGCTCGAGTCGCGGGATATCGAGCAGATGCTCTCGCTGTACGCCGATGACGCCGAACTGAAGGTCGTCGACCGCGATCATCCGCCCAGCCGGCCGATGGAGCTGCACGGCAAGCGCGCCATCGAGACTTACCTGCGCGACGTGATGGGCCGCGACATGCAGCACCGCGTGCTGGACGAAATCGTCAGCGACAAGGGCTTCGCGCTCACCGAGGAATGCCGCTACCCGGACGGGGCGCGGGTCTTCATGAATAGCACCATCCACCTGCGGGGCGGCAAGATCTCACGCGAGGTGGATGTACAGGCCTGGGACGAAGGGCCGACGGCGTAAGATCCCGCCCGCGCGGGCGCCGGGGCGCGGCGGCTACCCGGCGAGCGCGCGGGCGAGCAGGCTCACCAGCGGCGCGCCGGCTTGGTCGGCGGTGCGCCCGAAGGCGACGAGGCCATCCTCGTGACCGCCCATGGCGAACACGCGCGCCCGGCGAACCGCCGGGTCGTCAAAGAGCGCCGCCACGGCTTCGGCCATCGCCACGGTTCCATAGGGGATCGCTGGGTCGGTGCTCGGCATCCCGAGGGAGGCGCGCCGGGCCCAGATGCAGGGCGCGTGCACGTGGAACACGTAGCCGATCCGCGGGTCGAGGCGGTAGAGCATGTCATGGGTCAGAGATTCGGACGACGGCGCCACGGGCCCTTGCGCCACCACGCGATTGCGGGCCGCGTCGCAGTCGGTGACCACCGCGTAATGCGCGGGCGCGAGCGTCGGCAGGTGCCCCGTCTGGCTGCCGCTGATCGCAAAGCGCGGCGGGCGGCCGGCGCCGAGGCGCCGGCTCACGTTGCCGTAGCCCGCGCCATCGTAGCGCGCCGGGTCGCGGCCGATCAGTCCGAGCCGAAACAGCAGGCTGCGCCAACCGTTCAGCGCGCGCAGGGTCGGTGCCGGCAGCGGCGGCGCCGACCGATGGCGCAAGTCGAATTTGATCACACCCTCGTCGGGCTGCATGACGAGCCTCGTTGTCCGGCGGCCGCCCTGGCGGCGGCTGGCTACCTATACTTCGGCTGGTCCACAACGACATGGAGGTGCGCATGAAACCCTGGCGCCAGTCGATGCGGGACGCCGCCGCGCCCACCGCGCTCGCGACCGTGACCACGCTGCTCACGGTCGCGCTGCGCGGGCGCCACGACAGCGGCAGCGCGCTCGCGCCCATCAACGCCACCAGCCACGTGCTGTGGGGGCCGCGCGCTGCGGCCAGCGGCCGCGTCACCGTAAACCATACACTGCCGGGCCTGCTCATCAATGCGGGCGCGACGGGCTTCTGGGCGCTGGTCATGGAGCGGCTGTTCGGGGCCCGCCTCGACGCGCGCGGCAAGGCCGCTGCCCCCGTCGCGGCGGCCGCCACCGCGGCGCTGGCCTATTTGACCGACTATCACCTCGTGCCCCGCCGCCTCACCCCCGGCTGGGAGCACCGCATCTCCCACCGCTCGCTGGCGCTGGCCTTCGGGGCCCTGGCGCTGGGCCTCGGCGCCGGCGCGGCGCTCGCCCGCGCGCAACGCTGAGGAAGCCATGGCCATCAGCGTCTTCGAACTGTTTCGGATCGGCATCGGGCCCTCCAGCTCGCACACCGTGGGCCCTATGCGCGCGGCGCGGCGCTTTGCCGAGGCGCTGGACAGCGAGGGTTTGCTGCCGCGCACGCGACAGGTGCGCATCGCCCTGTACGGCTCGCTGGGCGCGACCGGCAAGGGGCACGGCACGGACCGCGCGGTCATCCTCGGCCTGCAGGGCGCCGACCCGGAGACGGTGGCGGTGGCGGACATCCCGCAGCGTCTCGCCGCCGTGGACGACGAGCAGCGCCTGTCCTTACTCGGCCGTCACCCGGTCCGCTTCGAGCGCGGGCGCGACATCGTCTTCCACCGCCGACAGGGACTGCCCGGCCATCCCAACGGGCTGCGCCTGCAGGCCCTGGCGGAGGACGAGACGGTGCTCGACGAGCGCACCTACTACTCGGTGGGCGGCGGCTTCGTGGCGGAGGCCGATGCCGACGGTCGGCCGCGCATCGTGGAGGATCGGACACCGCAGTCCTACCCGTTCCACTCGGCGACCGAGCTGCTCGCGCACTGCGCCGAGCACCAGCGGCCGATCAGCGCGTTGATGCTCGCCAACGAACAGGCGTGGCGCAGCGAGGAGTCGATCCGTGCCGGGCTGCTGCGCCTGTGGGCCGTGATGCAGGACTGCGTCGCGCGCGGCTGCCGCCACGAGGGGGTGCTGCCCGGGGGGCTGAAGGTCAAGCGCCGCGCGCCCGGCCTCCATCGCCAGCTCACCGCCGACACGACGCCGAACGAGGGCGCCCTCGGCGCGCTCGACTGGGTCAATCTGTACGCGCTGGCGGTCAACGAGGAAAACGCCGCCGGCGGACGCGTGGTCACCGCGCCGACCAACGGCGCGGCGGGTATCGTGCCGGCGGTGCTGCACTACTACTGGAAGTTCTCACCCGGCGCGAGCGAGGACGGCGTGGTGCGCTTCCTGCTCACCGCCGGCGCGATCGGCATTTTGTACAAAGAGAACGCCTCGATCTCCGGCGCCGAGGTCGGCTGTCAGGGCGAGGTGGGCGCGGCCTCGTCCATGGCCGCCGGCGCACTCACCGAGGTGCTGGGCGGCACGCCGGCTCAGGTCGAGAACGCGGCCGAGATCGCCATGGAACACAACTTGGGGCTGACTTGCGACCCGGTCGGCGGACTGGTGCAGGTGCCGTGCATCGAGCGCAACGCCATGGGCGCGGTCAAGGCGATCAACGCCGCGCGCATGGCGCTGCGCGGCGACGGGCGCCACACCGTATCACTGGACCGGGTGATCAAGACCATGCGCGAGACCGGCGCCGATATGAAGGACAAATACAAGGAAACCGCCCGCGGCGGGCTGGCGGTAAACGTCATCGAGTGTTGATCGATTTTTGACCAACTTCCGCCGGCGTGGTTATAGTGTGGCTTCCTCACGCCGGAGTAAGCGGATGATCGAGCCAGGGCAGGCCGCGGTATCCGTCGACGACGCGCTCACGCTCGCCGATATGCTGCAGCAAGTGGCCGGGGCCACCGACACCGCGGAGCTCGCACGCACCGCTTGCCACGGCGTGCGCCGCCTGCTCGGCGCCGATGGCGTCACCTTCGTGCTGGCCGAGGGCACGCAGGTCTATTACGCGGAAGAGGACGCCGCCAGCCGACTCTGGAAGGGACGGCGCTTTCCCGCCGCCGCCTGCATCTCCGGCTGGGCCATCGAGCACCGCGTCGCGGCCGTCATCGAGGACATCGAGGCGGACCCTCGCATCCCGCTGGAGGCCTATCGGCCCACCTTCGTGAAGAGCCTCATCATGACGCCCCTCGACCGCGACGAACCGCTGGGGGCGCTGGGCGTCTACTGGGCGCACCGCCATCAGGCGACGCCGCGCGAGCGCTTTCTCGTGGAGCGCGCCGCGCGCGGCATCCACGCGGCGCTGCGTCGCTGCCTCACGGCCGCCGCCACCGATGTTGCGCAGGCCCGCGAGAACGACCTGCACGCCCTGGCAACGGTGGCGCACGATCTGCGCAACCCGCTGGCGGCGGTGGCCAACTCCAGCCAAGCGCTGGCTTACGGCGCGGCCAATGGGGCGCAGCGCAAGGCGGCGCTGCGCATCATGCACAGTACCGCCCATGCCGCGCACTTGGTCGATCAGCTCCTGCAGTACGCCAAGCTCGGGCGCGGATCGCTCGATTTGTCGGTGCGCGAGGCGCGGGTGGATGCCATCTGCGGCGCCGCGGCCGACGAGGTACGCGCCGCGCATCCGGATCGGCTCATCCGCGTCCACGGCGTGGAAACAGCCGCCCTGTGCGACGCCCACCGGCTCACCGACGCCATCGGCAATCTGCTGCGCAACGCCGTGGAGCACGGCGCCCAAGACGCGGCCATCGACATCCACGTCGAGTCTGGAGACGAAGAATGCCGTATCCGGGTACACAACAGCGGCCCCGCCATTCCGGTCGACCAGCTCCCGCATTTGTTCGACGCCTTTCATCACGGCCCGGCGGCGGGTAACACCTCGCTGGGGCTCGGCCTGCACATCGCCGCGCAGATCGTGCGGGCGCACGGCGGGCGCATCGAGGTGGCCTCCTCGCCGCGCGACGGCACCCAGTTCATCGTACGGCTCCCTCAGCGGCACGGCGTGCTGGAGCCGGAACACGCTACGCCACCCGCCCAAAGCCAAGTCTGAGCGGCTCGCTCCCCGGCGCATAGCGCAGGCGCGGCAAAACGACCGGCGACGAGCGCAGGATGCGGCACGCACGACATTGACCCCGGCTTGACGCGCGCATATCGTGAAATACATCACACTTTGAAAGCTCGCCGAGGGCGCTTCCGTGCCAAGGACGGCCACAGAGATCTCCACCGAAGATGCATTGGCGCTGGCAGACGTCCTGCACAGTCTCGCCGAAGCCACCGACACCGCCGGCCTCGCGCATCGTACCTGCCGCTGCACCCGCTTGCTGCTAGGAGTGGACGGGGTCAGCTTCGTGCTAAGTGAAGGAGAGCGGGTCCACTACGCCGACGAGGACGCCGTCGGCCCGCTCTGGAAGGGGCGGCGCTTCGACGCCTCGCAATCCATCTCGGGCTGGGTGATGCACCACCGGGCCGCCACCGTGGTCGAAGACGTGTTCGCCGACCCGCGCATCCTGGTCGACGCCTACCGGCCGACCTTCGTGAAGAGCCTGGCGGCGTTGCCGCTCGGTTGGGATGATCCGCTCGGCGCGCTGGGCGTCTATTGGGCGCAGCCCCATCGGGCGACCCGTCGCGAGCTGTTCCTGCTGGGCCGCATCGCCCAAAGCGCCCACCTCGCGCTGCGTTGCTGCCGCGCCCGAGCGGCGGCCGACATGGATGGTGCGAACGGCGGACTGCGCGTGCTCGCCATGGTGGCGCACGACCTGCGCACGCCGCTGGCGGCGGTCAGCAATACGACCGAAACCCTCGCGCGCAATGCCGTAGCCGGTTCAGAGGGCGAGATGCAGGCGGCGCTGACGCGCATTCGACGCAGCACCGCGCACGCGACCCACCTGGTCAACCACCTGATGCACTACGCCAAGCTGCAGCGCGAGGGCTGGCCGCTCAGCGTGCACACCGCGCGCCTCGACGAGGTGTGCGCCGCCGCGGCGGACGAGGTGCGCGCGGCCTATCCCCAGCACAGCATCCAGGTGTGCACCGAGCCCGCACCCGGCGTGTGGGATGCCCAGCGCCTGACCGACGCCATCGGCAACCTGATTCGCAATGCGGTGGAGCACGGTGCCGGCGGCGTGGTCGAGGTGCGGGTGGTCAACGCGGCGGAGGACGACTGCCGCATCGAAGTGCACAACGATGGCCCGCCCATCCCGTCGGACTGCATGCCGCACCTGTTCGAGGCCTTTCGGCAGGGTTCGGGCGGCAGCTGTGGCTCGCTCGGGCTGGGGCTGCATATCAGCGATCAGATCGTGCGCGCCCATGGCGGCGCTATCGAAGTGGAGTCGGGGGAGGAGCTGGGGACGGTGTTCCGGGTGCGCCTGCCCCGCCATGCGTCAGGGCCGGGGGCATCGACTGAAGCCAGCCACCCGCCACCGCCGCTCGACGTGCGCGCACCGCAGCAGGTTGGCTGAACAACAGCGTGTCGGCGGCTACTGGGGCGGCAGCCGGCAGGCCGTCTCGGCGTCCAGCGGCACGTCGTGCACCACCAGCACAGGCAGTTTGGCATGACGCACCAGCCACTCGGTGGCCGAGCCGGACAGGAAGTTGGCGATGCCGCGGCGCCCGCGGGTGCCGATCACAATCATGTCGGCGTTCCACTCCTCGGCGTGCTTCAAGATCGCCTCGGCGGCATTACCGACCGCCAGCGCCACCTCGTCGGAGTCCAGCGCCCAGCGGCGCAGCTTCTCGAAGCCGGCCTCTTCGGCCTCGCGCCGGATGTCCTTGGCGTGGATGGGCGACAGGCGCGGATTAGCCGTGTCGCTCGCGAGCGTCTTGGGATCGAGCACATGCAGCAGGCGCTTGGTGCCGCCGGGGCAATACTGGCGCGCGATGGCCAAGGCCTCGGCGGAGGCGGAGGAAAAATCGACCGGAATCAGGATGCGACGCAACATGGTTGATCTCCGCGGGACGGACGTCCCGCGCGCGCCGTGCGCGGAACTTGATACTCAAGAATAAGATAATTAGTATATTCGCACATCTTTATTGAGATAAACACCGTCTCCCCTGCATGGTTTCGGTTGCGGTGCAGGGTTGCAAGGATTCCCTCTACGGCGTGCCCCTCCGGGTTGCGCCTCCCCGCCGACAAGGCGGGCGCTGAATATCCCGAGTTTCGAGTTTTCCGGCAGCGCCGCGTCGCGGGACGAGGTGGCGGGGCCGGTGTTTCGCTTTTCCGAGGGGTGATAGATGCACAAGGCGATACGCCGCACGTGGGGCTCGATCCGCGAGACGTGGTTCTTCAACGTTCGCGGGGACCTGATCGCCGGCGTGGTGGTCGCCCTGGCGCTGATCCCCGAAGCCATCGCCTTTTCCATCATCGCGGGCGTCGATCCCAAGGTCGGCCTGTACGCCTCGTTCTCCATGGCGGTGGTGATCGCCTTCGCGGGTGGGCGCCCCGGCATGATCTCCGCCGCCACCGGCGCCATGGCGCTGCTCATGGTCACCCTGGTGGCCGAACACGGGCTGCAATACCTGCTCGCCGCAACGCTGCTCACGGGCGTCATCCAATTGCTGTTCGCCTGGTTCCGGCTCGCGCGCTACATGATGTTCATCCCGCGCACGGTGATGGTGGGCTTCGTCAACGCGCTGGCGATCCTCATCTTCATGGCACAGCTGCCGCACTTCGTGGACGCCGGCTGGATCATGTATGCCATGGTCGCGGCGGGGCTCGCGCTCATCTACGGCCTGCCCTACCTCCCCGGCTACCCGCGCATGCTGCCGCCGCCGCTGATTGCCATCGTACTGCTCACCGCCGCCGCCTTTTTCTTCGGCCTGCCGCTGTCCAACGTCGGGGACATGGGCGAGTTGCCGGACGGGCTGCCCTTCTTCCTGCTGCCGGACGTGCCCCTCACCTGGGAGACGCTGCAGATCATCTTCCCGGTGTCGCTCACCCTGGCCATCGTCGGCCTGCTGGAGTCGCTGCTGACCGCCTCCATCGTGGACGACCTGACCGACACGCCCAGCGACAAGAACCGCGAGGCGCAGGGGCAGGGCATCGCCAACATCGCCACCGGCTTCCTGGGCGGCATGGCGGGCTGCGCGATGATCGGCCAGTCGGTGATCAACATCAAATCGGGCGGGCTGGGGCGGCTCTCCACGCTCGCCGCCGGTCTCTACCTGTTGTTCTTCATCCTGGTGCTCGGAGACCTCGTGTCCATGATCCCCATGGCGGCGCTGGTCGCGGTGATGATCATGGTGTCCATCGGCACCTTCGACTGGACCTCCATACCGGCGCTCGCGAAGCTCCCGCGCACCGACGCCTTCGTGCTCATCGTGACCGTGGGCACCGTGGTCGTCACCCACGATCTCGCCAAGGGCGTGTTCGCCGGCGTGCTGCTGTCGGCGGTGTTCTTCGCGCGCAAGATCGCGCAGAGCATCGACATCGAAACCGAACGCGCGCCCGGCAGCCCCGAGCGCACTTACCGCGTACACGGCCAGTTGTTCTTCGTGGCGGCCGACAAGTTCATTGCCGCCTTCGACTACGACGAAGACGTGAAGCGCGTGGTGATCGATCTACGTCACGCTTGGCTGTGGGACAGCTCCGCGGTGGCCGCCATCGACAAGGTGGTCGGCAAGCTGCGCCGCAACGGCATCGCGGTGGAGGTACTCAGACCCCGGCAGGAGAGCGGCGGCGACCTGCACGACCGCCTCGCGCTACACGACAAGGGCGTCGATCTCTCGCCCGGCGGGCACTGACTCCTGACTGCGCGGTGTAGGCGCAAAGCGCAGTGCATTGCGCCGTGGGCCGTGACGTTCGACACACAGCGGGGCATTGCGCTCCGCTTCGTGAGCGGCAGCTTGCTGGCGTCGCTCACCGCCGAGGTCAGGCGCGTAGCGCCAGCAGCGCCGCACCGGCGACCACCAGCGCCACGCCCGCCACCTGCCACGGCGCGAACACCTGGCCGAGGAACGTCGCCTCCAGCAGTGCGGTGAGCACCGGCGCAGTGGCCACCAGCGCGCCGACCACGCCGGCCTTCTGCACCCGCAGCGCGCGGTAGAGCGCGAACACCCCCAGCGCCGTCATGGCCCCGCCCAGCGCGGCCCAGGGCCAGGCAACCCCGAGCGCGTCCCAATCCCCGGCGCGCGCCATGGGGAACAGCAGCACCAGCAGCAGTGCGCCGAAGGCGAACCGTCCCACCGCCACCTGGTCCGGGCCCACCTGCGCCATGGTGCGCTTGGCGTAGGCGTCGCAGAATCCCATGATCGGCAGCGTCGCGAGCAACAGCCAGAAGCCGGCGCCCAGCGCCAGCGCACCGTCGTCGCTGTTGACCAGCAGCACCCCGAGGCTCATCACCACGATCATGGCGTAGTGCGCCGGTCGCAGGCGCTCGCCGAGCACCAGCCAGGCGAACAATAAGGTGGAACTCGGGTACATGGCCTGGAACAGACTTTGATTGGTGGCGCTGGTGCTGGTCAGCGCGAGCGCATTGATCAACACCACCACCCCGGCCGCCAGCACGCCGATCAGCGCGAGGTGCGGCCAGACCCGGCGCGGCAGGTAGGCGGGCGCGCCGGTCGCCCGCACCAGGACCCAGGCGCCGAGCGCGGCGGCGAGCGCCACCACCAAGGCAAGCGGATAGGCGCCCAGCCCCGCCTCCACCGCCGCCTTCTTGAAGAACGGCATGGCGCCGAGGGCGAGCACGGCGACGCCCATATAGCCGTAGTACGCCCTGCGGGTCATGGGCCTCCCTAACGTAGCGCGCCGCGCTGGACGCTCGAACTCCACCAAGGCTAGGCGACGCGGCGCCCCTGATATACTCGCGCTCCATGCGTCCCTCCGCCTCGCCGCGCGACGATCTGCACCGCACCCGCCGCGACTGGCACAACCTCCGCAATCTGCTGCCCTACCTGTGGGAGTACCGCGGCCGCGCGGCGCTCGCGCTCGGTTTCCTGATCCTGGCCAAGGTGGCCAACGTGGGCGTGCCGCTGGTGCTCAAGGAGATCGTCGACGCGCTGGATGCCACGCTGACCCCCGAGGTGGTGCTGCCGGTGGCGCTGCTGATGGGCTACGGCGCGCTGCGCCTGGCCAGTGCCGGATTCAACGAACTGCGCGACGCGCTGTTTGCGCGGGTGCGCTATCGCGCCATGCGGCGCCTCACCCTGCGCACCGTCGAGCACCTGCACCGACTCGCGCTGCGCTTCCACCTGGAGCGCAAGACCGGCGCCATCGGGCGCGACCTGCAGCGTGCCGCCGGCAGCCTCAGCAGCCTGCTCAACTACCTGGTGTTCAGCATCCTGCCGGTGCTGGTCGAGCTCGGGTTGGTGCTGGGGGTCTTGCTGTGGCGCTACGAGGCGGTGTTCGGGCTTATCGTCATCGCCAGCATCGTCGCCTACGTGCTGTTCACCATCGCAGTCAGCAACTGGCGCATGGAGCACCGCCACGCGATGAACCGCCTGGAGTCGCAAGCCAACAACGAGGCCATGGACGGGCTGATCAACTACGAGACGGTGAAATACTTCGGCAACGAGGCGCTGGAGGCGCGCCGCTGCGACGACACCCTGCGCCAGTGGGAGGACACGGCGGTGCGCGCCACCACGTCGATGTCGGTGCTGAACTTCGGCCAGGCGGCCATCATCGCCGTCGGCGTGACGCTCATCATGCTGTTTGCCGCCGCCGGCGTGCGCGCCGGCACCATGACCTTGGGCGACCTGGTGCTGGTCAACGCCATGCTGCTGCAGCTGTTCATCCCGCTCGGCATGCTGGGCATCGTGTACCGGCAGATCAAGTACGCGCTGGTCGATATGGACCGCCTGGTGACGCTGCTGGACGAGCGGCCGGAGATCCGCGACCGCCCCGACGCGCCGCCGCTGCGCGTGACACGCGGCGAGGTCCGCTTCGAGCACGTGGACTTCGACTACCGCGGCGACCGGGTCAACCTGCGCGACGTGGACTTCACCATTCCGCCGGGCGGCAAGCTCGCGGTGGTGGGCCCGAGCGGGGCGGGCAAATCGACCCTGGTGCGGCTGCTGTTCCGCTTTTACGACGTGAACCGCGGCCGCATCCTGATCGACGGGCAGGACATTCGCGAGGTCAGCCAGTCCAGCCTGCGCGCAGCGATCGGCATCGTGCCGCAGGACACCGTGTTGTTCAACGAGACGCTGTACTACAACCTCGCCTACGCACGCCCCGACGCGACCCGCGCGGAGATTCGAGAAGCGGCGCGCCTCGCGCACATCGACCACTTCATCGCCAGCCTGCCGCAGGGCTACGACACCGTGGTGGGTGAGCGGGGCCTGAAGCTCTCCGGCGGCGAGAAGCAGCGCGTCGCCATCGCCCGCGCGCTGCTCAAGCGCCCGCGCATCCTGGTGTTCGACGAAGCTACCTCGGCGCTCGACAGCACCGCCGAGCAGGGCATTCTGCAAGCCCTACGAGAGGTCTCGGCCGACCACACCACGCTGGTGATCGCCCACCGCCTGTCCACCGTGGTGGACGCCGACCGCATCCTGGTGATGGAGCACGGGCGCATCGTCGAGGTGGGCGACCATCAGGCGCTGCTGGCCGGCGGCGGCCATTACGCCCGCCTGTGGGCGGTTCAGCAACAGACGCGGCACAGCGACGCGTCGACCGAGGGACGGGACTGAGTCCACCCGCCGGGCCGTACGCCGCATCGCCGGGCAGAAAGGCGGCGCTCGGCGCAAGCCGCTGATTCACAGCCCCCCCGGGCGTCGTGCCGCTATCAGGTATTTCCCCAATGCCCGCGCCCGGCGCTCTGCGGCAGAATCCTTTCCCCTGACGCTTTGCCCGCGCCTCCCCCGCGTGCTCACCCCGCCTTTCGGAAATCTCTTCCGGCGTCGCCGGCAGGGTGCGCGCTGGGCGCAGGAAAGCCCGTGCACGGAGACCAGATGAGCGAGATAGGGAACGAATCCGCCGAAGCGGTGGAGGGCGCGGCCCCCGACGCGACCTCACCGGACACCCCCGCCCCGCAGCCCAGCACCAACGTTCCGGCAGCGCCGTTCGTGGTCGCCATCGGCGCCTCCGCCGGCGGCTTGGAGGCGCAGCGGGCGCTGCTCGCGCGCCTGGATCAGGAGGTCGGCGCGGCCTTCATCGTCGTGCAGCACATGGCGCCCCATCACCGCAGCATGCTCGCGGAGCTGCTCGCGCGCGACAGCCGCATGGAGGTGCGCGAGGCGGTCGATGGCGAGGCGCTCAAGGTCAACGTACTCTACGTGACCCCGCCCAACTACGACATCGTGCTGCGCGACGGGCGCCTGCGTCTGTTGGACCTGCACGACCGCATCGGGCCCAAGCCCTCCATCGACCGCTGCTTCAGCTCGATGGCCGAGGAGCTCGGGCCCCGCTGCGGCGGGATCATCCTGTCCGGCACCGGCAGCGACGGCGCGCAGGGCGCGCGCGCGATCCGCGCCGCCGGCGGCTTCGTGATCGCCCAGGATCCCACCACCGCCAAGTACGACAGCATGCCCCGCGCCGCGATCAACACCGGGGTGGTCGATCTGGTGCTCGCCCCGGGCGATATCGCGGCGCAGCTCGGCGGCATCCTGGAGCATCTGCGTCAGAACCGCTTGGACGACCTCACCGAGGCGCCCGACGCGGACGAGCCCTTTCGACGCATCCTCGATCGGCTCAAGCAACACTCCCAGGTAGACTTCGCGCTGTACAAGCCGAACACGCTCCACCGCCGCATCCAGCGGCGGATGAATGCCAACCGGATCAAGAGCCTGCCGGACTACCTGAAGTTTGTGGATGAGAACGACGCGGAGGTCAAACGGCTGTTCCAGGACGTGCTGATCTCCGCCACCTCGTTTTTTCGCGACCAGGAGCAGTACGAGTCGCTGCGCGAGGCACTGCGCCGCACGCTACCGCACCGCGGACTGGACACGCCGGTGCGCGTATGGAGCGCCGGATGCGCCACGGGCGAAGAGCCCTACTCTCTGGCCATCATGCTGCTCGAGCTGCTGGACGAGTTGAAGCTCAACCTCGATATCCAGATCTTCGCCACCGACATCGACGAGGAGGCGATGAGCGCGGCGCGGCGTGGCATCTACTCCGAGACCTCGCTGGAGAACATGCCCAAGGCGCTGGTGACGCGCTACTTCGAGAAGCTGGACGGCGTCTACCAGATCAAGCGCCTGGTGCGTGAACGGGTGGTGTTCTCGCGCCACGACCTGACCCGCGACCCGCCGTTTCTACGCATGGACCTGATCTCCTGCCGCAACGTGTTCATCTACTTCAGCGGCGCCCTGCAGGAACGCATCATCAAGCTGTTCCACTACGCGCTCAGTCCGAACGGGCTGCTGTTCCTCGGCAAGGCGGAGTCGCTCGGCAGCACCAAGGCCTACTTCCGCCCGGTGGACAACAAGCTCTATCAGCGTAGTGATCGCCCGGTCGATCCCGAGATCTCCTTTTCCAGCCTGCCGCTCGAGCGCAGCGCGCGCCGCGCCGCCGAGCGCTTCCACCAGGCGCGCGCCACCCAGGAGCAGCTCCTCGCGCTGATCCGCGCCTTCGCGCCCGATTCGCTGGTGCTCGACGAAGACCTGATGGTCCGGGAGATCTATGGCAACGCGCGCCAATACTTGCGCTTTCCCGAGGGCACGGTCACCCATTCGGTGGAGAGGCTGCTGGCCGACGACATCAAGAACAAGATCGTTACGCTGCTGCACCGCGCCAAGCGCAGCAGGCGCATGGCGCTCGGCACGCATCTCGAGATGGCGTGCGCGGACGGTCGGCGCATCGTGCAGCCCCGCGTCTACCCGGTGCAGATACAGGATGCAGGGCGGCTGGTCCTGAGCTTCGACGCCCTGCCGAGCACACCGCAGCATGCCCCCACCTCGGCTGGCGAGCCCGCCGGAACCGGTGAGATCGAGGAACTCGAGCGGGAGCTGGCCGCCACCCGCGAGCACCTGCAGACGGTCATCCAGGAGCAGGAGACCGCCAACGAAGAGTTGCAGGCCCTGAACGAGGAACTGCACTCGGCCAACGAGGAACTGCAATCGACCAACGAGGAACTCGAGACCTCCAATGAAGAACTACAGTCGACCAACGAGGAACTGACCACGCTCAACGAAGAGCTCAACATCAAGTCGAACGAACTGCTCGACATGAACAACTACCTGCACGCGGTGCAGGACGCCACGCAGTACCCGATTCTGATGGTGGACAAGAACCTCAACCTGGTCGACTTCAACCGCGGCGCCGAGAAGCTGCTCGAGGTCCATCCGCACCACAAGGGCAAGAGCGTCCACCTGATTCCGAACAAGGACTCGTTGCGTGACGCCCTGGCGGCGATAGAGCGCAGCCTGCACGACGACCGGCCGCAGACGGTGGCGGTGCAGAGTGAACAGTACGACCTGGAGGTCACCTGCCGCCCTATTCGGGGCCACACCGGGCGCGTGGACGGCGTGGTCGCCTCGTTCATGGACTACACCGCAATCGCCGCGAGCCTGCGCCGCGCGGAGGCCTCGGAGCGCACGCTCGCGACCATTTTCGAGAACGTGCCCGCGGTGCTGACGGTGAAGGACGCCTCAGGCCGTTACACCTACGTGAACGACCACTTCGCGCGCGCCTTGGGCCGCGACAAGGAACAGATTATCGGCAACACCGACCGCGATTTGTTCGACACCCATACCGCGGACCTGATGCACAAACGCGACCTCGAAGTCCTGAGCGCACTGCGCGCCCGCAGCTACGAGGAGCGCGTCCCTTATCCCGGCGGTGCGCGCATGAAGCTCGCCACGCGTTTCCCGCTGGTCGAGGGTGAGCACGATACCTCCCACGCCCTCTGCACCATCGCCGTGGACATCACCGAACGCGTCGAGGCGCACCGCACGCTTAAGCTGTTCCACGACGTCATCGCCGCCTCCAACCAGACCATCCTGATCTTCAATCGCGGCCGCGGCCGTCAGGGCTACCGCGCCGATTTCATCTCGCACGCCTTTGGCAGCACCTTCAATGCACCCGAGGTCGACCTGCACGGCGCCTCGCTGCGTGATGTATTGGCGGCGGCCTTTGGCGATACTCAAGCGGACGCATTGACCACCCGCCTCGCCCGTGCGGGCGGCGGTCCCATCGAGGTCGAGGCACGTGGCGAGCAGACCCGTTACTTCGAGATCCGCGCCACACACCATCCGCGCGGGCGCCGGCCCGCACGCCACCTCATCCTGGTGATCGTGGAGTCGACCGAGCGTCGCGCGCAGGAGACGCAAATCCGTAGCAAGCAGGAAGAGGTGTTGAAGACCGCTCGCCTCGCCTCGTTGGGCGAGATGGCGGCGGGCATCGCGCACGAGCTCAACACCCCGCTCAACACAATCCAGAATTACGTCGACCTTATCCGCAAGACGCGGGTGGAGGGAAAGCTGCACCCGGAATACACGGATAAGGCCATCGATGCTATCGAGGACACCGTGGCGCGCATTTCGGAGATTGTGGTGGGGCTACGCTCTTTTGCACGCGTGGACAGCAACCACGACACGCGCCCCTGCGACGTGATTGCACTGATACGCGACGTGATCACCATGTGCGACTTCCACCTGCGCAACAAGGGTGTGCGTCTCGAGTTCGACCCCGCTCGCGAGGCGCTGCCGGTCCGTTGCCATCCGACGCAGCTCAGCCAGGTGTTCGTGAACCTGATCAACAACGCCATCGACGCGGTACGCAACCTCGAAGACAAGTGGATTCGAATCGAGATCGAGGAGGAGGATGATACGGCCGTGGTGCGGGTGATCGACAGCGGCGGTGGCATTTCCGGCAAGATCGCCGCGATGGTGATGACGCCGTTCTTCACGACCAAGGAGGAAGGCACCGGGCTCGGCCTCAGCCTCGCGCGGTCTATCATGAAGGCGCACCGTGGCGACTTGCGGGTCGACACCCAGCACCACAACACCTGTTTCGAACTCACCATTCCCAAAGTCGGGAGGAAGGATGGCGCCGCCTCGGAATGAGACGCACCTGTTGGTCGTCGAGGACTCGGACGACCTGGTTGCCATTTGGAAGATTCTGTTCCGGGAGGCCGGCTTCAAGGCGCGCTACGCGTCCACCGGCCGGGCGGCCATCGCGCTGGTGGAGCAAGGCTTTCGCCCTGACGTGGTCCTCACCGACTACTACCTGCCGGACAAGACCGGGCTCGAGGTGATCGAAGGCATACGCGCCCACGCCGACACCCAGTGCCTGATGATCACGGGCAACAAGGACGTGGCGTTTGCCGAAGCGGCCAAGTCCCACGGGGTGCGCATCCTGCACAAGCCGGCGAAGTTCGACGAGATCGAGGCCTGCATCCAGGCCCTGGCCTCGGCGTCGCACGCCCGCTGAGACTCGCGGCACGCGCGATCGCTCGGGTATGCTGGGCGTTTCGTCGCCCCTTGTCGCGCCCGGGAGCCGTGCGGTGCCCACACTTCTATTCAGGCTCAACAGCGTCCCCGAGGACGAAGCCGACGCGGTGCGCGCGCTGCTGAGCGAGCACGGTATCGACTTCTACGAGACCCAAGCCGGGCCGTGGGGCATCTCGGTGGCCGCCATCTGGCTACGCGACGGGGCGGACGTGGCCGCGGCGCGGCGCCTGCTGGACGACTGGCAGGCCGAACACGCGCGGCGAATGCAGACCGAGTACGCCGAGCGGCGCCGCCGCGGCGAGCACGAGACCCTGGTCGCGCGGCTCATGCGCCACCCGCTGCGCAGCCTGCTCTACCTCGCCGGCGCGGCCGGCATCCTCTACTTCAGCCTGATGCCGTTCGTGCGCTTCCTCGGCGCGGCCTGACCGCACCGCTCAGTAATGCGGCGGCGGCCGCTCCTCCGCCTCGGGCGCAATGTCGGAGGGCGCCACCGCGCGCAACAGCTCACGCAGCCGCTCCAACTGCGCTTCGAGGGCGTCCAGACGCTGCTGTTGCGCCGCGACCTGCTCCGACAACTGCTCCAATGCGCGCTCCTGATGGGCCGAGCGTATCTCCAATTCTTCGATGCGCGCCTGCGCGTCCATGTCACCCTCCCGCCACTCGAATCATGTCCCATGGTAACCGTTCGCGCCCCACCACAGGAGCACGAGCAGTGTTGCGCCGATGGCTGCCAGCAGCTTGCCGACCAGGCGCCACTCGTGCAGCAGCGGCTCGACACGCAGCACGCGCCGAGCGGCCGATGCGAAGCGCGTCGCCAGGCCGCGGCTCGCAGCCCGCGCGAGTGCGGCAATGGCGCGCAGCGGACGCCAGCCGCCGCGCGCCATCCGCGCCATCCGCGCCGCGAGCGGGGCGCCCGCGGCGCCCAGCAGCACCGGCCAAGCGGCGCCCCACAGCTCCGCCGGCCGCCATGCCTGCGCCCGCCACTGCGCCTCGGGCGCCCACCACCACGGCACCGCCGCGGCCGCGACGACCAATACGCCCCAGCCCCACCACAGCGCGCGCGCCTCGCGCGCAGGATTCGGGGCGCGATACGCGCGCAACACGATCAGGAAGCGCGTCATGAGCAGCGCCGTGGCCGCCGAGGCCAAGCTGAACGCCCCGCCGAGCAACTGCGGATGCGGCGCGCGGTCCAGTACCTCGGTGGCCGCCACTTTAACGAGCGCGCCGCCGGTGCCGGGCGCGCCCGCGAGAGCCAACGCCAAGAACAGGACGCCGAGCCCCAGCAGCATGCGGCCGCCGCCCGCGACCGCCACGGCATGACCCACGCTGAGGAACAAGGCGCCCTTGGCGAGGGCGTGGTGCAGCGCGAACAGCGCGGCCGCCGCCAGCGCCACCGCACGCGCCTCGGGCACCGCCAGCGCCACGCCGCTCAATGCCGTGATGAGGCCCATCTGACTGATGCTGGAGTACGCCAGCAGCGCCTTGGGGTCCTCGCGCAGCGCACCGACCAGCGCGGCATAGAAGGCGCCCGCGAAACCCACCGCCACCAGCACCCAGCCGACCGTTTCCAACGCAGGAGCCGCATCCGCCACGCGCAGCCAACCGAGCAGGCCCGCCTTGATCATGGTGCCGCTCAGCACCGCACTGGCCGGCACCGGCGCGGCCGGATGCGCCAGCGCCAGCCAACGGTGCGCGCCGAACAGACCGAATTTGATCCCGAAGCCCAGCACGAACAACAGCAGCGCGACCGGGCCCGCCGCCGCCACGTCCAGGCCGGAGAAGGCCAGCGCCGGGCCACGCAAGGCAACCAGCGCAACCGCCGTGAACAGGCACGCTTCGCCCAGCACCATCATCAGCACGTACATGCGCCCCGCCTGCCGCGAGGCGCGCCGGCCGTCGTGCACGATCAAGCCGTACGCGGCGAAGCTCATCAACGCGAAGAACACATAGAAGGTGAGCAGGTCTTGCGCCAGCGCCAGGCCGAAGTTGGCGCCCATGCACAGCACAAAGAAACCCATGAAGCGCGCGGGCCGCGCGCCGGGCGGCAGCCATCCGCGCGCGAACAACGCGGCCGCCGCCCACACCAGCGCGGCGAGCAGCAGGAACGCACGTCCCAGCGGGTCGATCCCGAAACGTGCCGCGTACAGCGGGTGCCCGAGCGTGAACGCGCCATCCGGCAACCACAGCGCGACGCCCAGTGCGGGCACGGCCGCCAAGGCGCCCCAGCGCGGGAGATAGCCACGCGTGCGACGGCCCGCGAGCAGCAGCAACGCGACCCAGGGCGCGGCCACGGCGAGCAGGAGCGCCCAGGCGTGCTCCGTCACGGGCCGCCGCTCCCGTAGGGCGCGTCCAGCGTGAGCAGGTCGCCGAGGGGGGCCATGAACAGCCCCAACAGGAAGGCGCCGGCGGCGGGGATCACCGCCAGCGCCAGCATAGGCGCCGGCAGCGGGCGCACCTCCCGCACCCGCGGGCCGGGCCGCAGGGCGCGCTCCAGGATGCGGAACAGGTACAGCGCGGTCAGCAGCGTGCCCGCCACGATGACGCCCGCCCACAGCCACGCCTCGGTGGCGATCGCCGCCTGCAGCATGAGCCACTTGCCGGCGAATCCGCCGCTCGGCGGCAGCCCCACCAGGCTCGCGGAGGCGAGCGCGAAGGCGAGCCACGCCCACGCCACCGAGCCCCACATGCCGAGCAGGCGCTCAATGCGGTCGTGGCCGTAGTGCAGCGCGATGCAGCCCGCGGCGAAGAACAGCCCCGCCTTCGCCAAACCATGGGCGAACACCACCAGCAAGGCGCCGGACCAGGCCAGCCCGGCCTCGGCACCGGCCGCGGCGAGCGGAAACAGCAGCATGCCGTAGCCGAGCTGGGAGACCGTCGAGTAGGCGATCAGCATCTTGAGGCGGCGCTGGCGCAGGGCCTGCATAGCCCCCCACACGATGGCCACCGCGCCCAGTGCGCCCAGCAAGTTGGCCGCCGGCGTCCGCAACAGCGCGTCCAAGGGGCCGAACCACAAGCGCACCAGCAGGTAGAAGGTGGCCGCCACCACCACCGCCGAGAGCACCGCACTCACCGGCGTGGGCGCGCGGCCGTGCGCGGCGGGCAGCCAGAAGTGCAACGGGAAGATGGCCGACTTGAGCAGCAGCGCCAGGGTGATCAGTGCGGCCGCGAGCACTCCCGGCCAGTCGAGCACGAAGCGCTCGCCCAGCAGACCGATGTCCAGCACGCCATAACGCCCATACAACAGCGCCACGCCGAGCAGATACGCCAGCGACCCGAGCAGGCTCGCGAGGAAATAGCGCATGGCCGCGCGCAGGGCCTGGTCCACCCCCGGCAGCGCGGTTAGTCCCACGGCCGCCAGGCCGGTCAGCTCCAGCGCGAGGTAGAGGTTGAACAAGTCCGCCGACATGAACATCGCATTGAGCGAGGCCCACAGGAACAGCCACAGCGGCCAGAAGAAACGCGCCTGACGGCTGCCCGCGGTATGCTCGCCGCGCGGCGAGTAGTAGCCCAGCGCGTACACCACGCCGGCCCAGCCCACCGCCGCCGACAACAGGAGCATCCACACCCCGAGGGGGTCTACGTGCCACTGGATGCCGAGCGGCGCGGGCCATGCGCCGACGGCGTAGGCGACGCTTCCCGTGCGCGCCACGGCCGCGCTCAAGAACACCGCGGCAACGGCCGTGAGCGTGGCCGCGCCGAGCGCCACCGCCCGCGCCCAGTTCGCATGGGCGAAGCACAGCAGGGCGCCGGCGAGCGGAATCACCAGCAGGAGCACCAGCCACGGCTCGCCGCCGTGCCACCATGCCGCGCCGCTCATTCGGCGGCGCCGCGGTGTCCGCTGTGCAGGCGCACCAGCAGCGCCAGCGCCGCCGCGGTCGTGCTCACGGTCACCACGATACCGGTGAGCACCATCGCGTGGGGCACCGGATCGACCACCGGCGCGGCGTGGGCGACAACGACCAGCATCAGGAACACCGCGCTGGTCATCACGTTCAGGGCGAGGATCTTGCGCAGCAGATGACGGTTCGCCACCAGGCCGTGCAAGCCCAAGCCGAACAAGGCCGCCGCGAGGAACGCATAGATCACGACCACCGCCTGCGCCGCAGCGCGGGTTCACCGCCCACGTACAAGGCGATCAACATGAAGCCGATGGCGAGGCTGATGGCCACTTCCAGCGCCGCGATCAGGCCGCGCGCGTGCGCGGGCGGATAGCTGAAAAAGCTTTGGCCGGCGAGCATCACACCCAGCGCGACCAGCAGGAAGGCGAGGACGCCGGAAGCGAGCGCCCAGCGCAGGGGCGGCCCGTTCTCGAGCGCCGGTGCGGCCCCCGCGAGCAGCAGCAACACCCCGCCGGCGGCGATCACGGCGCCGGCGGGGAAGGCGCCGCCCGGCGCGTGGGTGCCGGCCCACAACAGGTAGCCCGCGGCGAGCAGGAACACCGGAAACACCAGGCGCGCGAGGGCGGGCAGGGCCGGGGACGGGACGCGTGCCGCGGCGGCGGAGACCGAGGAGCGGAACGACCAACCCACCACCACCGCGAGCAGCAGGATGGTCACCTCCAGCAAGGTGTCCAAGGCGCGGATGTTCATCAGCACCGCGGTCACGGGATTCTCGGCGCCCGCGCGCGCCAAGGCCTCGTGCACTTCATGGCCGAGGCCGGGCGCCGGCAAGCGCACCGCCGTGATCCCGAGCGCGAGCACGAACAGCGCGCCGAGCGGGCCCCACACCAGCACCTCCTGCCATCCGACACGCAGCGGGGGACGCGGCCCACCGCTCGGCAGGCGACCGAGCGCCGACAGCAGCAGCGCACCGGTGATCCCGGCGCTGATCGCGGCCTCCGCCAGCGCGATGTCGGGCGCCTGCAGCCGCACCCACGCCACCGCCATCAGCACGCCGAAGACCATGAAGCTGATCACCGCGCGAAACAGGTCGGCGCTGTGCAGCGCCTGCCACGCGACGGCCAACAGACCCAGGGCGAGTACGCCGTCGAACGCCAGCGCCAGCACGTCGGCTCACACGCCCCAGGGGCGCACGCCGCGCGCGAGTGCCGTACGGGCGATGAGGCTGGTGGCGGTGGCGCCCGCCAGCAACACCAGCACCCAGATGAGCACGAACTTCAGCCCCAGCGCGAGGCTTTCGGCCTGCAGGGCGAGGCCGGCGCACACCAGACCCAGACCCAGGTTGTCGGCCTTGCTCAAGGCGTGCAGCCGGGTGTAGACGTCGGGAAAGCGCAGCAGCCCGACGGTGCCGGCGAAGAAGAACCCGATGCCGGCCAGAACCAGCAGCGTCCCGAGGTTATGCAGCAGGGCCATCGTCCCGCTCCTTCTCGCGCTCTTGCTCGGACCATAGACGGCTCACGAACGTGACCGCCGCCAGCACCGACACCAGCGCGAACACCAGCGCCACGTCCACCAGCGCCGGCTCCGCCGCAACCACCGACAACAGCAGCATGATGGCCACCGCGGCGGTGGCGAACAGGTCCGCCGCCAGCATGCGATCCGCGGCCGTGGGCCCGCGCAGCACCCGCAACAGGCCGACCACGATGTTCACCAGCAGGAACACCACCGCGCCCGCATAGATCCCGCTCATGGCCGCACCTGCACGCCGAACAACTCCGCGACGCGCCGCTCCAGGGCGTCCAGATGCTCCAGCGCGCGCTCGGGGTCGTGGAGGACGTGCACCGTGAGCGCGCGGGCTTCGATGCGCGCGCTCAGCGTCCCCGGCACCAGGTTGATGGCGTTGGCCAGAAACAGGCGGGCGGGGCCCGCCGGCACGCGCCACAGGTAACAGACCAGTGCGGGCCGCAACGCACGCCGCGGGTATAGCGCGCGCCAACCGACGTCGGCGCCGCTGCGCAGTGAGAACAGGGCGAACATCGGCAGAAAGCGCAGCAAGCCGCGCACCCGCCAGCGCCAGGGCGCCGCACGCGGTAAGCCCGGATTGACGAGGGCGGCGGCCAGCACCAGGGGCAGGCCCCATAACCAGGATTCCGGCTTGCCCCCGCTCAGCACCCACCACAGAAAGGCGAACAACACCAGCCGCGCGGTGAGGCCGGCGCCGCGCCGTTGGCCGCCCAGGAAGCTAGTGACTCGGATTGGGTCTTGGTCGGACATAGTCGTTAAACGCTTCCGCCCAGTATGGCTCAAGTTTCGCGGCCGGCTCGATCCGCCGCCCGCGCCCGGCCCGGCCGGTACGTCGGCTGAGATCGCGCCGGCGATGGGGCGCGTTAAGCGGAACACGGGCACAAGAGTGAGATGTGGCTGTGAACTGAACGGGGTGGCACCCGCTGGACTCGCGAAACGGAGGGCGGTATCTGCAACCGCCGCGTCATTCCTTACTTCGGCGTGATGCTGCCCGCGCGCGCTTCTCGTGCGTTGCCTGATGGACGAGCTCGGAGACGCGCCCTTCTAAATGCGGCGCCGGCTTCTAATGGAATGTGGCTTCAGAAGGTGGCGCCGGAACCCGTCCGCACCAGATCGCCGGCGGCTGCACCTGCACCGTCATACCTTGCCCCGCTACCGCGCGATGAGCAGCGATGACCTGTCGTCGAATGTTCACTCCGGACGTAAAACACGCATCTCCAGCCCCTCAAATCACGATTCCATCCCATTTTGCAAGCTCGCAACGCGGTCGCGAGCCCTCGCCTGGCGTTCGGGGATGCCGGCACTGACGCAAATTCTGATTCCGCCACAAAGGCTTGCGTGCCACCGCAGACGAAAACGGTGAGTGCGTCGCCGCGCGCCGACACTTGCGGGGCCACCCCCCACTGCTAACCTTTTCTCCGAGTTCACGCTCGCCGGCAGACGCTATGGCGAGCATCGAGTGACGACCCACAGGGAGTAGTGGCTATGAAACTGAAGACTTGGCTAATTGCCGTTTCCGCCGCGGGCACGCTGGCCGCGGCCCCCGTCATGGCCGACCAGACGATGGGCGGCGGCTCCGCGGACTATCCCGGGGCGCAGGACCAGACCACTGAGCCGGGCATGATGGGCGGCCAGGACATGGGGGCTCAGGAGCCGGGGATGATGGGCGATGAAGGTATGGGCGCTCAGGACGGCATGATGGGGCAGGAGGACCACACCGCCGGCGCGAGCGAGGACATCGTCCGTTCCGTGCAGGAGGCCCTCAACGAGCAGGGCAAGGATGTGTCCGTGGACGGCATCCAGGGCCCGGAAACCTCGCAGGCGCTGCAGGAGTTCCAGGAGAACGAGGGCCTGCAGGCCAGCGGCGAGATCGACGAGGACACCCTGCGCGCGCTCGGCCTGGAGGACGAGGCCGCTGAGTTCGCTGCGGCCGAGGAAGAGGCCGGCATCGGCGCCCAGCCCGAGAACGGCATGGGCGCGCCCGAAGGAGAAGGTGACGTCGGCGTGCAGCCCGAGGGCGACACGGGCGGCATGGAAGGCGGTGGCGACACCGGCATGGGCGGCGGTTTGTAAAGAGCACCGCGCCGTGCGCGACAGACGGGGAGCTGCGGCTCCCCGTTTTTTTTGCGTGGAGGCAAGGGCTTGGGTGCGTCGGCCGTTTCCGTTACGCTGGGGCACCGGCCTGCTTCCCGCGGCACGCGCCGCGCCTGGGGCCGGCGACGTCGAACAAGAATGCCGCGTCACCTGCCTATGGAGGTTGCTATGTCAGTCCCGCTCTCCCGCCCCCTTTCCGCCGCCGCGGCGGCCCTTCTGGCCGCCACGGTCGCCGCCCCCGCCGCCTGGGCGGATGCCACCGCGGTGTTCGCCACGCCCGAAGGCGAAGTCACCATCGAGTACCGCGACGATGACCATGTCCGTATGCGTGCCGGCGACGATGCGTTTTTCGTGATTCGAGAAGGCAAGGCTTACATGGTGGGCCGCGAGGGCTCGCGATGGCATGTCGTGGCGATGGACGACATGGCCGCTTGGGTGGGCGCCGCGGGGGGCGGCGGTAAGCGCGACGGCGCCGGCGTCGACACCGAGGTGCGCCTGCGCGACACCGGGCGCCGCGAGACGGTGGCCGGCATCCCGGGCCAGGTGTACACCTACGCCGAGCGCGATGCCCGGACCGGCCAATGGGCCGCCGAGGAAGAGATCGTGCTTTCCGATCACGCCGACGCGCGTGCCGCCTACCGCGGCCTGGTGCGCATCACGGAGGTGCTCGGCGCCATGGCGGGCGAGCAGGGGCTGGACAAAGGACCGGGCGACGTGCCGGAACTGGCCGACAAGGCGGTGCTGCGCTACGGCGCCCAGTGGCGCCTGACCAGCCTGAACCGCGACCGCATTCCTGACCGCCACTTCACGCTGCCCGCCGAACCGATGGCGATGCCCGGCGCCCGCGCCCCCGCGGCCCAACCGCCGAGCGCGCCGGAGGGTGGGCACTGGGCGACCGAAGAGGCGCGCGACATCGGCCGCGAGGCCGCCGACGAGGCGCGCAGCGAAACGCGGCGCGGCGTCTCCGAGGGAGTCCGCGAGGGCGTGCGGGACGGGGTGCGCGGCTTGTTCGGCCGCTGAGGTCCCGGCTGGGGCGGGCGTTGCCGCCCCGGCGCTACTGCGGCGCTTGTCCGCGGAATTGGTTCAGCTCGGGCCAGTAATAGAAACCCGCCGCCGCCAGCCGCCGCTCCAACACCGCGCGGTCGAGTTCCATCGCCGACACCAGTTCGTCGAGGTCGCGGTACTCGTTGCGCAGCTTCGTGTTCACCAGGCTGTACAGCATATTCGGGTCCATGGCCTGGTAGTTCGTGAGGCTCATACGCCCTCCCCGGCGCGGTGCCGATTCAGGCCGCCACAGGCGGGTGCGCGTGTGCGCGGGCGCGCCTCCCGCGGCGGCTCCAAAGCTTCTCGTGCACATGGTAGCCCACGGCGTTGACCAGCGGTTCCACCAGCGCCACGGCGCCCCCCACCCACACGTCCCCCGTCAGCGCGTAGGCGACGCCGAACGCGATGCTCATGTGCATAGCGGTAAAACTAAGTGTCTTGGCCATGGCTCTCACCTCCTCACGTTGCTCTCGGTTTGAGCCTACGCCGCGGCGTTTATTAGTTTAAATGAATTATATTGATCAGAAAGATTGGTCGATCCTATTGAATACAGTTGCGCCGTTTACGCCCCCTGCTACGCTGTGAGAAGAAGCAGTTAAGCACGCCACGGCGATCGGAGCGCCTGTCACGGCGGGCGCCGCCGACGGCACGGCGACGTTTCACGGGTTGAGAACCACAAGGAGGTGGACCGATGAAACGCAACAACAAAGCATGGCTGGTCGTCCTACTCGCAGCCGGATCCCTGGGGTTCGGCACGGCGCTCGCGGAGCGACAGGGCCAGGGGCCCGGCGTGCGCGGGACACCTTTTGAGGCCGGCCCCGGCGCGCAACAGCAACCGCAACAACAGGCCGGGCCGGCGCAGCAACAGACCGAAACGGCGCGCGAGCGGACCGCGGTGACCGAGCAGGCGCAGGATCGCGAGATGATTCGTGCTGTGCAGCAGGCGCTCAACGAGCGGGGGCACGAGGCCGGACCGGTGGACGGCATCAAGGGGCCGCGCACCGAACAGGCGCTGCAGCGCTTCAAGGAAGCCGAGGGCCTGCAGGCGGACGCGCAGATTGACGAACAGACGCTGCGCGCCCTGGGTCTGGAACAAGAAGCGGGCGAATTCGCAGCCGTCGAGGAACCGCCGGCCGAACCGGCCCGCCAACCCGGCGAACCGGGTGTCGGCGGCGGACCCTTCGCACAGTAACTACGGCTGGGGGCGGACGCCGCGGCGTCCGCCCCCTTTTCATGCCTCCGAGGGCGCGAGGGTGGTCAGTGCGCGGTTCAGCGCCGCGTCGCAGCCGCCGTTCGCGGCGCAGTAGAACGTCAGGCGAAAGCGCGCCCGCCCCAACGGTTCGACCACATAGGGGTGGCCGGGGGGCACGGGGCCCGCGTCGCCCGCCGCCAGCATCCATTCGGGCCGTGTCCCGCTACGCAGTCGGTACCGCACCCGCCCCTGCTCCACCGTGATGCATACCCAAACACCGGCCTCCGTGACATGACCCAACCGCAGGGCCTGGGGCAGATCGGTCTCGGTGTAAGGCGCGGTGACATGACGAGCCGCTACGCCCGGCGGCAGTGCGGGTTGCGCCGGCTCCGGCAGGCGCCGCGCCTCCATCGCCGCCCCGATGCGCGCCAGTTCCGACGCGCTCAGCAGCGCGGCGACGCGCGGCAGGATCTCGGTCTCCTCGCGCTCCATGTGCCGGCGGTAGGCCGCGAGCCACGCGGTCACGGTCGGCGCCTCCAGCGCCGCGGCACAGCCCGCGGCCAAGGCGTGTAAGTCCAGGCGCAGCGTCTCCCACCCTTGCTCCAAGACTTCGTGCTCGGCGGCCAGTGCCTCCAATTGCCCCGCCAGCGAGGGCAACCATCCGGGACGCCCGGCGCAGGCGCGCAAGGCGGGGAACAGATCGTCCTCTTCGTCGGCGTGGTGGCGCGGGGCCGCCCGTTCGAAATAGGCCACCACCGCCTGCGCCGCCTCCTGCGCGGCGCGATCCACGCCATGACGCACGAGGTGCGCGGGCAAGCGCTCCAGGGTCGCCAAGCGCGCGCGCATGCGCTCGTGGCAGGCGCGCAGCATACCCACGGGGTCGGCGAAGCCGGGGGCGGGGGTGCGTGACAATTTCATCGGGGCCTCCAGGCCAACGTCGCGCCTCGGATGCGCGGCCGTTGATGTCGGTCAAGACAAGCGACGCCGGCTTGGTGCACACTGCCGGTCAAGCTCGCCGGACGAAGACCCATGCATCCTCGAAATCGAATGTTCATTTTAGCGGCCCTCGTCTACAGCCTGCTCGGCGGCCTGTTGGGACTGACCTGGGTGGCCGACCCGCTGCTCATACCGGGCAACGTGCCGCGCATCCACGGGCACGTGATGCTGCTCGGTTTCATCATGATGATGATCTACGGCGTGGGCCTGCACGTGCTGCCGCGTTTCTCGGGGCGGCCGCTCTACTCCGAGCGGCTGGCCAACATCCAACTCTACGCGGCCAACCTCGGCTTGTGGCTCATGGTCGCGGGCTGGATGCTGTGGCACAACCCCACGGTGATCGTGGGCGGCGTGCTGGTGTGGGGCGCGATGGGCTTGTTCGCGGCCAACATCGCGCTCACGGTACGTCATTACGGACCGAAGGGGGCCTGACATGAGCGCGCAGGAGTACCGCGGCTGCGAACTGCCCGACGACCTGTTCTTCGACCTCGACTACGTGTGGGTGCGCCCCGAGGGCGACGGCACCTACGCCATCGGCATCACCGATCCCGCGCAGACCATGGCGGGGCGCGTGCAGTATTTTCGCCCGCGCGCGGCCGGTACCCACCGCGCCGCGGGCAAGCCGGTGGCGCGGCTGGAGTCGGGCAAATGGGCCGGCGGCATTCCGGCCCCCTTCGACGGCACCATCGAGCGCGTCAATCCGGCGGTCGAGCAGGACCCGGGCTTGGTCAACGTGGCCCCCTACACCGACGCCTGGGTGGTGGTGATGCGGCCCGACGACCCCGAACGCGCGCTGGACAAGCTGCACACCGGCCCCGAGGCCATCGAGGCCCTCAAGCGCTGGATCGAGCAGTACGACATCCACTGCATGCGCTGCGCGCAATAGGAGCGAAGCGGCGATGAAAGTGGAACTGCTGGTTTCCGAATGGTGCGCCTCCTGCCATCAGGCCGAGCGCATCTGGCGCCAGGTGGCCGAGGCCAAGGACATCCAGTTCGCGGTGGTCGACATGGCGCAGCCCGAGGGCCGCGCGTTGGCCTCGCGGCTGCGGGTGCGCTCCATCCCCGCGGTGGTGGTCGACGGCGCCCTGCGCCACATCGGCGTGCTCGACCTGCCGGCGGCCACCGAGTTGGTGGCCGAGGCCCCGGCGCGCGCCAACCGCGGGCCGCGCCACGTGGGCCTGGGCCTGTCGGCCTCGAGTCGCGCGGCGGTGTTGGCGGCGGTCGGCTATCTGCTGGTGGCCGGGCTCGCGCTGCCCCTCAGCGGCACGCTGCTCCCCGACGGCCCGGCGCGCCCGGCCCCGCTGCATCTGTTCAATCTCGGCTTTCTGACCCTGCTCATCATGGGGCTCGGCGAGCACATGCTGCCGCGCTTCACGGGACACCCCATTGCCGGCGGGCTGCTATGGGCCTGGATGCCGCAGGGACTGATTCACCTGGGTATGCTGACCATGGTGTTCGGCTGGCTGGTAAGCGTGCACGGCGCGGTGTTCCTCGGCGGCGCACTGGCCCTGAGCGGGCTCGCGCTGTTCCTGCTGCGGGTTTGGCCGCTGCTGGTGCGGCCCTCGCCGGGCACGCAGGCGGCGGACCCCGCGCCCTGAACCCGGCCGGGCGCGGTTCGTTTAGCTGACACACGGCGCAAGCGAGCGGGAGGGCCCCATGAGCCACACAGATCCCCACCTCATCGCGGAGGCGGTGCGCACGGCCTGCCTGCACGCGGCACGCGAGGCGCACGAGCAGGCGTCCATCAGCGGGCTGTGCGGCGAGGGCGCCTGGGAGGCGGCCCTCGGCGCGATCCAGACCCTCGACCTCGACGCCCTGCTGAGCGACCTCACGGCATCCTCGCCACCGCCGCGCTGAGGGCCCGCGCCGGCGGGCGCCGGCGCCGGGCGGGCACCACCCATTTGCTAAGCTTTCGACGGGTAACGTTTTTACTCGCGCGCATCCGCGGGCGCGCCCGTCTCGAAGGACACTCATGGACGACCGCCGCCATTCGCCGCCTTCATCCACGCGGCCGCGCCACGGCGCGCTCGCTTCCCCACAGCGTCGGCGCCTGCTCGGCGCGGCAGCCGGCGCGCTCGCGCTCACCGCCGGCACGGTGCTCGCGCGGGCCGTCGCGGCGCAGGCCCCCGCCCGCGTATCGCCGCCGGACGAGTCCGCCTTTCGCCGCGTCTGGACGGAGGTCGACGGGCAACGCATGCACGCGCGCGTGGCGGACCACGCGCCGGGGAACCGCACGCCGGTGGTGCTGGTGCATGGCATGGCCCTGTCCGGCACCTACATGATGCCCACCGCCGAACTGCTGGCCGAGACGCACCCGGTGTACGTCCCCGACCTGCCCGGCTTCGGCGACAGCGACAAACCGGGACGGGTACTGGACGTACCGGCGCTGGCCGACGCCTTGCACGCCTGGATGGCGGCCGTGGACCTGCCGCGCGCCAGCCTGCTCGGCAACTCCTTCGGCTGCCAGATCATCGTCGATTTCGCCGCGCGTTATCCCGAACGCGTCGCCCGCACCGTGCTGCAGGGGCCGACCACCCCGCCCGAGGAACGCAGCTGGTTCTGGCAGTTCGTGCGCTGGCGCCAAAACTCGCCTTACAACCCGCCCAGCATGGAGGAGATTGCCGACGCGGACTATGCCAAGACCGGCCTGGTGCGCGCGTTGCGCACCTTTCAGGTCTCGCTGGACGACGCCGTGGAGGACAAGCTCCCGCAGGTGCAGGCGCCCAGCCTGGTGGTGCGCGGCAGCGAGGATCCGATCTGCAGCCAAGCTTGGGCCGAAGAGGTGACGCGCCGGCTGCCGCGCGGTCGCCTGAACGTCATCCCGGACGTCGCGCATACCCTGGTGTACACCGCGGCCCCGGAGTTGGTGGAGGTCAGCCGTCCGTTCCTGTTCGAGGACGGGCCGACGTGATGCGCCGCCTGACCGACCTGCGCCCGACGGTTACGCGCACGATGGGGGCCCCCGTGCGTATCGACCTCGTCTCGCTGGTACTGCTCGCACCGCTGGTCTGGACTCTGGCCCAGTGGGTCCTGCCGCCGCTGGCGCCGGAGCTCGGCGCCGGCGTCTACTGGGGCATGGCCCTCGTCGCCACTCTTGGCCTCGTAGTCGGCACCGTGATCCGCGGCGCGGCGCTGCTGCTCGCGGCGCGCGCGTTGCACACCGAGGGCGTGCTCACCCTGTACCTGTTCGGCCCGGCGTTCGACACGCCCGCCGCCGCCACGCGGCCGCGCACGGAGGCGCTGTTGGCGGTGCTGCACCTGCTGGTGACCGCGCTGCTCGCGATCCTGTGCTTCGTGCTGTTCTCGCGCGGCTTCGGCACCACCCCCCCGCTGCCCGCGATCGGCGTGGCGTTCGTGCTGATGCTCGGCCACGGCGCACTGATGGTGTTCTATCTGCTGGCCGGCTATCCGCTGGACGGCGGGCGTCTATTGCGCGCGCTGCTGGCCCGGCGCGGCGACATGCGCCGGGCAACGCGCTGGAGTGCGGCCTGGCGCTACGTGGTGGCGGTAGCGCTGCTCGCGGGGGCGGTGGCGCTGCTGCTCGCACACTGGCTGGCGGCGCTCTGGGTGGCGGTGTTGGCGCTGCTGCTCGCCAGCGCCCGGCCCACATCGCCGACTAAAACAACAAGCCGGTGAAGAGGAAGTAGAAACTCGTCGCGTTGAGGCCGAACGCGGTGATCGGCGCCGTGGTCACCAGCCCCCTTTGAGGGGGCTCAGCGGTGTGTCACCCGGCGCATGCCGCCGGTTTCCGGTACGCCGTCGCGGACCCCTTTTCGGATCCATGGGTCGTCGAGCACGCGCCGCTCGCCGTGCAGGGTGAGCAGCGCATCCTTGGCAATGCCGTATTCCGGTGCGCCGAGGTCGTGGCCGGCGCGGTAGTGGGGCGTCTCGATGCCCATGATGCCGAGCAAGGTGTCGTACATGATGTCGTTGGTGAACGGCCGCGCGGCACGGGCACGCAGTCGCGCCACCCGCTCGGGGCGCTGCGCCCGATAGTCCTCTGAGAACCACGCGTACAACGGTATGTGCATCATCTCGTAACGGAAATTCCCCACGTAGTGCCCCAGCCCGGACTCGACGCTCTCGCCGTGGTCGGGGAAGTAGACCAGGCCCGCGAAGTTCTCGAAGCCGCGCGCGGTCTCGTACAAGGCGCGCATCACGTAGTCGTTGTAGCGCACGCTGTGGTCGTAGCAGTCCAGCCGTTCCTCCTGCGCCCAGTCGCCGGGCACGAAGGCCGCGTAGGGCGAGTCCCCGTCGCGGGGGAAGCGGTTGCAGTAGATCCAGTGGCTGCCCATGAGGTGCACCACGATCAGGTTGTGGGCCTGCGGATCGAGGGTCTCCAGCGCGCGCGCGAGCTGCGGCACCGTGGCCTCGTCGAAGTGTGTGGTGCGGGTGGTCTGGCCGACATGGCGGTTGAGGCGGTACTGGCGGTCGGCGTACTCGGCGATCGCGGTGACCTGATTGTCCCAGCTCCCGTAGGCCACCTGGTTGCTGATCCAGGTGGTGGTGAAGCCGGCGGCCTTGGCGATGTCGACGAGTGACGCCGAGTTCACGTAGTCCTGTTCGTTGTACTGGCTGGCTTCGGTGAGCGCGAGCGTGAGCGCGGGCATGGTGTGGGGGTGATTGGCGTACGCATTGCCGAACAGGATCAAACCGGGGTCGGCGCGCATCCGGTCGAGCCACGGGGTGGTGGGACGGGCATAGCCGTACGCGCTCATGTGGTGGCGGCTGTGGGACTCGCCGATCACCACCAGGTAGGTGCGCGGCGCGCCGCTCGTCGAGGCGGTGAATTCTGGCAGGCGCTCGCCGCGTTCGGCACGCACCGCGCGAAATGCGCGCAGCTCGGCACGGTAGTCGCTGTAGGTCGCGCCGCCCATGCCGAGCAGCGGCGACTTCTCGTACACCACCCCGAGGTGCAGCACCGACAGCGAGCCCGCGAGCGCGAGCAAGAAGACCGGCGCCGGCCGGCGGGGGGCGGTCTCGCCCGCCACCTGCACGCGGTTGGCCGCGTACAGGACGACCGGCAACCCCACCACCAACAGCAGATAATGCAGCGGGATGAACTCGCGCGCGAACGCTAGCGCCTCGCCGGGATTGGTCTGGTAGATCGCGAGCAGGGAGTCATCGCTCAGGGTCGCGCCGGTGGCGCCGTTGTAGGCAAGCACCGCAAGCGGCACACCGAACAGCGGGAGCTGCACCAGGGTGTAACCGGCCGCGCGCCATGTCTGACTGCGTGGACTGGTCAGCAGGCGCTCGCGCAGGGCGGTCTCGGCGACCAGCGCGAGCACGGCAAGGGTGGTCCACGCCACCGGCGCCCACAGGGAGAACTCCTGGAAATTGCGCGCCTCGGCGTACAAGGCGAGGCCGAGCGCCACGCAGTACAAGGCCGCGCGCGGTCCCTGGCGCGCGGACACCAGCAGCAGCGTGAGCGAACTCCACAGGAGCAACAGCAGGGTGTATTTCGCGCTGGTAACGAGCTGTAGTCCACCGGCATAGGGCGCACCGAAGGGCTGCAGCGCGAGCAGCACGCCGAACAGGACGAGCATGGATCCGAGTACGGGCCAGTGTTCCCGCAGGCGAACAAAGACAGGCGAACGGCGTGCCCCCTCCATGGCGATAAACTCCTGCGCACGTCACTCTGGAGCGCGTACGGTGGTAAGTCGAAAGGAGCCATCCATGGAAGAACCGGCGCCGAAGCGCCGGCGGCACGTCCGTGTGCCCACAAACTGGCGCGGTGGGTTCCCCCGCGCATTGTTAGTGATTAATCAGCCACTTCTTGTAGTCAGTCTGTACTGCGAGGCGCGCGTGTCAAGGCGAGCGGCCTAGAACAGCAGCCCCGTGAACAAAAAGTAGAAGCTCACGCCGGTGAGGGCGAACGCGATCAGCGCGAGCACACCGTCATACGCCACCAGTGCGAGCCCGAAGGCAGAGATGGCGGCGGCCGTGACCACATTGGCGAACGGGATCGCCTCCAGCGGGGGCATGGAGACGGCGATGAGCACGCAGGTCGCGGCGATCACGTAGTTGAATGGTGCCTGGACCAGGAAACTGAGGCGCGGCTTGACCACCTTGTCCACCACGCGCGCCACCGCCATCAGAAAGCGGCCCGCCTGTTTCATGCGCTTGCGGCTGATCGCGCGGCGCTGGATCATCTGCGGCACCCAGAAGCACTGGCGCCCGATCAGGAGTTGCCCCGCGATGAGCAGCACCACGATGCCGCCCAGGGTGGGCACGCCCGGGATGCCGCTGATCGGTGACAGCACGATCAGCCCGGGCACCAGCAGCATGGGACCGAACGAGCGCTGCCCCACGGACTGGAGAATCTCCGCCACGCTGATGTCGCCCTCGCCATCGCCCGCGCCGGTGATCTCGTCCACCACCTCGGCCAGGGTCTTGGCCTCATCGCTCGCCGTCATAGCGTTCCTCGTCTGCGGGTTCCGCCACAAGCTTAGCGCTTGGCGCCGCGGGCGCGGCGACGTCAGGGTCCGCGCGCAGGGGCCTCGGGCAGCGGTGGCAGAATCCCCCGCTCGACGTACACCTCCCGCACCTGCGCGCGCAGCCCCGGCAGGCGGTAGCCGAAGGCCGCGCCCGCCGCGATACAGGCCAGGCCGCCCACCATCACCATGGCGGGCGCGCCGGCCAGCCGCGCCACCTTGCCGGCCAGCAGCGTACCGAGCGGCATGGCGCCCATGAAGGTCATCGCAAACAGGCTCATCACCCGGCCGCGCAAGGCGTCTCCCACCAGGGTCTGGATGATGGTGTTGGCACCCGCCATGGCCAACATGGAGCTCAGCCCCGCGACAACCAGCACCAACACGGAGAACCACAGCACGTCGGATAGCGCGAGCAGTACCAGCGCGGCGCCGAAGGCCGTAGTGGCGCCGGCGATCAGGCGGCCGAGGCCGAGCACGGAGGTACGCGCGGCGAGGTAGAGCGCGCCGAACAGCGCGCCCGCGCCGCTCGCGGCCATGAGCAGGGCGTACGTCCGCGCGCCGCCGCCCAACACCGCATCGGCGAACACCGGCAGCAGCGTGCCGTAGGGCAGCCCGAGCAGAGCCACCAGCGCCACCAGGCCCATCAGGGCTCGCACCGGCCGGAAGCCGAGGACATAGGCCAGGCCCTCACCCACCTCCTGCAACAACGGGCGCGGCGGCGGCGGTGGCAGCCGGCGCGCCAGGCGCAACAACAGCAGCGAGGCCATCACCGGCAGATAGCTCAGGGCGTCGAGCAGAAAAATCAGCCCCTCGCCGGCGACCGTCAGCAAGGCGCCGGCCATCATCGGCCCCACCAGGCGGGCGCCGTGGAACAGCGAGGAATTGAGCGCGATGGCGTTGGCGAGGTAGCTGCGCTCTTCCACCACCTCGACCACCAGGGCGTGGCGGGCCGGGATCTCGAAGGCCTTGGTCAGCCCGAGCGCCACGCAACCGAGCAGCAAGTGCCAAACCTCCACTGCGCCGCTCAGGGTGAGGCCGGCGAGACCGAGCATCACCACGAGATCCAGGCCCTGGGCGGTGACCAGCACGCGGCGGCTGTCCCAGCGATCGACCAGCGCGCCCGCCACCGGCGAGAGCAGAAAGGTGGGCACGTGCAGGCAGAAACCGACCAGGCCCAGCATGAGCGGATCGCCGGTCAGGCGGTACACCAGCCAGCCGAGCGCGACGAAGCTCATCCAGGTACCGGCCAGCGAGATCAGCTGACCGGTGAAGTACAGTCGGTAGTTGCGAAATCGCAGCGCACGAAACAGGTGGCGCAGCCCTTGGGGTTCAGGACGGCTCTCGGACATAGAGGTCCAGTGTAGGCCAGTCACGGCGGGCGCCGGAACGGTCGGCGCCTGTCGGGCGCGAATCTGGGAGCGCGTCGCCGCTCTCCAGGCCGCGCCGGGGCTAGATGTCGAGCCAGGCGCCCAGCGCGATGTAGCGTTCGGTATGCTCAAAGAACTCCGTCATGGGCGGGCGGCCCTCGTACAACTCCAGGCCGACGCGCCACAGGCGGTGCCCGCTCGGGATGCTGAGCCCGACCTGTAGCGCCACGTCGACCCGCCAATCGCGCTCTTCCATGCCCTGCAGGTCGAGACCCGCATACCAACCGAGGCGCTCCCACTGCGGGGGGCGGCGCTCGACCTGCACGCCGGCCTGAGCCCGCCAGCGCTCGAGCAGCGGGCTGCCCCGATGGTAGGCGCGGCCGGTCTCGGCGTAGGCGGTCCAGTGAGGATCGGGCGACCAGGCGATACCCGCGACCCACTCCTCGCGGGTGTAGTTGATGCGTGGGCGCCCCACCCGCTCCATGTACTCGTCGCCGACGTGACCGGACACGTGTAGCGCGCCCAGCTTGTAGGCAAAGGGCCCGCGGCGGGTGGTGAGCAGCAGGCCGTAATGGCCGTCCCAGCCGATGTTGTCCTGGCGTCGGTCATTGTCGAACTGGGCGTCGTAGCCACCTTCGAAACTCAGCTGCCAAGCCTCGTCGGGGCGATCGACAGGGGTGAAGCGCAACAGGCCGAAGCGCATGCCGGCGCGCACCAACAGGCGACTGGAACCCGTGTCCGGGATGTCGACCCGGTCGAATCCGAGCCATTTCAGCGACAGCGCGCGCCGGTGTGGATCGGCGAGATAGGGAGGATACGGCTCGCCGATCGGCAAGGCCTCCAGGCGCACACCGAGCCACTCGGTGCTCGGCCCTTGCGCCGCTGCCGCCAGCGGCCAGCCCAGCAGCGCGATCCCTATCCAGTTCAGCAGACTGCTCCGCACGCGGCCTCCCTGCCGGGCCAGGGCGCGCGGCGCGCGGCGCGCCGCTGCTAGGCGGTGGCGGCCATGGCCTTGAAGCGCTGGCTGTTAGCCAGCAGTTGATTGTAGGTTCCGGACTCGCTCACGCGACCGTGCTCCAGTAAGAAGATAGTGTCGCACTCGCGAACCGTGGTGAGGCGGTGCGCGATCAAGATGATGGTCTTGCGGTGGCCAAGGTTGTGGACCGCGTCCATCACGGCCCGCTCGGTCAGGTTGTCCAGCGCGCTGGTCGCCTCGTCCAGGATCAACACGTCGGGGTCGTGGTAGAGCGCGCGCGCGATCCCGATGCGCTGGCGCTGCCCGCCCGACAGGCGCACCCCGCGCTCGCCGATCTCGGTCGCATAGCCTTCCGGCATGTCGTTGACCACGAGATCGTGCAGCTCGGCGATACGCGCAGCGCGCTCCACGGCCGCCATGTCGATCTGATCCGGTGGCACGCCGAAGGCGATATTGCCGGCCACGGTATCGTCGGTGAGGAAGATGCTCTGCGGGACGTAGCCCAGTGACTGCTGCCAAGCGCGGACACGCTCGGGCGTGATGACGCTGCCGTCCACCCGCAGCTCGCCCGCATCCGCCGAAAGCAGCCCGAGGATCAGGTCCACCACCGTGGTCTTGCCGGCGCCGGTGCTGCCCACGATGCCCACCGTGGTTCGCGCCGGGATGCTCATCTCGATCTTGCTGAGCGCGGGGCGCGCGGCGCCCGGGTAGGAGTAGCTCACCTCGCGCAGTTCCAGCTCCTTGCGCAAGCGGATCGGCTCGGGCGGCGGGGGCAGCGGCGCGGCATCTACTGCGCGTTGGATGATGCCGGTGGCCACCACGTCGTCATGGAGCGCCTTCAGCGGGGCCTCGCCGAAACGCAGCTTGGTCATGGAGCGGTACACCTTCTGCAACGCCGGCATCAGGCGGTAGCCGGCGAAGGCGTACAGCGCGAGCAGCGGCAGGGCGGCGGTCAGGTTGCCGTCGCGCGCGGCGAGCATGGTCAGCAGCAGGATCACCATGCCGCCGAACACCAGCGCCTGCAGCGCGAAGTGCGGCAGTTCGGAGATGATCTGGTTGGTGGCCTGACGCCGAGCGAAGCGCAGAGCAGGCTTGCGGAAGGCACGCAGCTGCGCATTCTCCAGGCCGAGCACCTTCACCTCCTTGATGCCGCCAAGCGCCTCATGCGCGATGCGGAAGCGCTCGCGATTGGCGATCAGGCGGTCTTCGCCGATCCAGCGCAGGTACTTGCGCAGGGCGAGGTAGATCAAGGCATAGGTGCCGCCCAACACGACAAGGGCGACCAGTGCCACGGTCGGCTCGACCACCACCACCAGCGCCACCAGGAAGATGGCCGCGATGAGACTGGCGACCAGCTGCAGCGCCGGCATCAGCGCATGGCTGATGACCTGCTGTACCTCATCCAGCACCGTCTTGCCGAGATCGGAACTGTGACGGCGCAGAAACCAGCTATAGGGCCTAGCCAGATAGCCGCTCAGCAGGCGGCTACTGATGCTGAAGTTGCGCATGTTGGCAAAGCGCGCCATGACCCAGTGGGTCAAGGCCTGGAAGCTCAGGCTGCCGACAACCACGGCGAACACGATGAAGCCAAGGAACATGAGAAACGTATGGGTATTGCTGAAGCCCAGCGCAACGTACACCGCGTTCAGCACCGGGTTGGTGTTAATCAACTCCGGGTTAGCCAGCACGGCGATGAAGGGCATGATCGAAGCAACCCCCAAAGCTTCGAGCAGCCCCATGACCAGCATCATCATGAACAGCAGCAGGGCCTGCCGGCGTTCGCGACGGTCCAACAGATCGTGCAGTTTGCGGTAGGTGTCGAGCATGTGATTGGTTACTTGTGATTGGTATGGTCACTAAACATAGCTTGGAGCTAGGCGCGCGCCACCGGATACGCCGGAGACGAGGGATAACCCGGAAAGGGAATGCCGATTTTGGGACGCACGTCCAACATGCGCTCTCTGAAACGGTCAGCCGCCGAACGCAAGGCGACCGCCGGGGCGCGGCCGCCGCACGGGAGGACGGACCCGATGAAGGACGTCAGCCCTGGGGGCGCAGCGGCCGGGTGGGACCGATCGGGCCGGGACCGGGAGTGCGACCGCGCGGCCGGCGTGGCGCCCGGCTCTGGCCATTCGGGCTCAAGGCGCCGGCGCCTGACAGCGCGGGTGCGGGCGTTACGTGGGCCGTCGGCATAGGCTGTGCCGACGCCGCGCGGGCGGCCACCTGGGCGCGGTATAGCGACGCGGCGACATAACCCGAAAAGTACCAGAACAGGTAGTTCACGTTGCGCATGGTGTAGGAGTTGTACGCCAGCGCGACTGCCAGGATCACGATCACGCCGAGCCAACCGAGCGCCACCGCCCCCGCCAGCGAGTCCTGGCGACTGAGCCGCATGGCGTCTCGGAACACCATGAAATAGAAGAACAATAAAAGGCCCACGCCCACGAAGCCGAGCTCGAACAGATAGGGCGCGAGCGCGCCGCCGCCGATCAACTCCTGGTAGTGCACATATTCGCCGGAGAAGCGCGGAATGAACGAGGGCGAGATGTTGCCCATACCCAGGCCCACCATCCAGCGCACCGGCTCTTCGCTGAGGATCTCGTTGGCGGAGACCACACCGTCGATGCGGCCCACACGTTCCGGGCGCAGACCGCTGGTGCTCGGCGCGAGGTAGCCCGCAACGCGGTTCTCCATCAAGAAGAAGTCGACCAGTCCGTAGCCCCAACGCGGTTTCTGATAGTGATCGTAGATCGGGACGAAGATAGCCAGGGCGAGCGCGCCGACCACGGTCACCGTAACCAGCTGCTTGCGCTTCTTGACCCGCGCCGCCCAGTCCTTGGCGTGGTAGAAAACCACGGGCACCAACAGGGCCAGCGGCAAGAAGAAGATGGTCGCCTTGGTCTCGCTGATGGCGATGGGTATGAGGAGCACGATGATGGTGATCGCCGCGACGCCCGGGCGCAGCCGCCCCTTGATCACGAAGGCCACCAGCACCGACATGATGCACACCAGAAACAGCATCTTGGTCGAGTGGGTGTTCAGGGTACCCACGACCCAGTCGCCGGTCATGGCCCGTGCGCGGATGGTCTCCAGGCGCTGCCAGACCGAGAACGGAAACTGCAGGAAGGCAAAGCCCATCAACCAGTAGAGCTGTCGGCGCATCTGCTGGTCGCTGTACGCGTACATCGCGGGCAGCAGAAAGAACGGAAGATATTTTAGATAGTTACGAAACCCTGCGACGAGTACGCCGGGCTCGACGGCGTTCACTAGTACGCCCACCAGCATATGCAGAAAGAAGATGGCGAAGAAAATGCCGTACTTGGCCGGCAGCGAGACGGTGCGCACGATCGCCAGGCGCACCAGCAGCACCACGATCAGGATGACCGAGAACAGCTCCGGCAGCAGGGTGAGGAAGCGGCCGGGGCTGCCGCCGTACTTCACGGCCACGTGCTCCACCAGCAGCGCCACGATGAACAGCGCGATGACTAGCTTGTGCATGCCAAAGGCATTCCGTTTCCTTCGGTGAGTCGGACAAAGGGGCGGCGCTGCTGCTGAGCCTTGGCGAGGCGTCGTCCGCCCATCCGGGCCGGGGCGCCCCCGCTTCCCTTATTCTTATCTTGGCGGCCAAGCCGCCATGACGGTCCCGTAAGTCAAGCAGCGGCGGGCAGCGTGTCAAGCAGCGGCCGGTGGCGGGTCAGTCCCGCGGGGCGCTGAGCCGATCGATGCGCAGCCGCTGGCGCCGATCGAACAGGCGCCGGGAGCCGACCCATACTGCGGTCATGGTGCCGAAGCCGGTCCCGGCAGCGATCAGGAACATCACGAGGATCTGATACTTGACCGCCTCCATCGGCGGGGCGCCCGCCAGGATCTGTCCGGTCATCATGCCCGGCAGGCTGACGATGCCGGCCGCAGCCATGGCGTTGATAGTGGGGATCATGCCCACCCGCACCGCCTCGCGGCGGGTATGCCCGACCGCGCGGCTCCACTCCTGCCCGAGCATCAGACGACTCTCGATCTGCATGCGCTGCTGCCAGGCGTCCTGGGTGAGGCGGTCCACCCCGAGCGCGATGCCGCTCATGGTGTTGCCGAGCACCATGCCGAGCAGCGGAATTGCGTATTGGGGGGTATACCAGGGCTGCGGGCCGATGAAGACGAGCAAGGCCAGGACGGTCACCGTGAACGAGGACACGAACATCGACAGGGTGCCGACCCCATAGCCCCACCAGCCGCGCAGGCGCCGGCGTTGGCGCGACATCACCTCCCAGCCGGCCACCGACAGCATGATGAGCGCCAGCAGGCCGACCCAGGCCAGATGCACGTGGTCGAACAAGGCACGCAGCACCAAGCCGATCAGCGTGAGCTGGATGACGGTGCGCAGCGCGGCGACGATCAGCCGCCGCTCGACGCCCAGCCGTGTCCACAGCGACAGCCCGGCCAAGGCGAGTATCAGCAGGGACGCGAGCCCCAGGTCCCACGGCGAGAGGTAGATCAGGCTGTCCCGGGGGCTCACGCCGCCTCCTCGTGCAGACGCCCATCGGCAATCCGGAAGCGGCGCCCGGCCACGCGCCGCGCCTGCTCGGGGTCGTGACTGACCCACAGCACCGGCGCGTGCGCGGCTTGGCGATACTCCCCCACCAGGGCCTCCACCGCCCGCACCCCCGCCGGGTCCAGGCTGGCGGTCGGCTCGTCCAGCAGCAGGGCGCGCGGGCGGTTGACCAGCAGGCGCAACAGCGCCAGGCGCTGGCGCTCGCCGGTGGAGGCGCGCGCCACCTGCCAGTCCATGGCGCCGACCTCGAGCCCGAGGCGCGCGAGCCAGGCCTCCGGCACCGGGGCGTCGAAGTGCTCGCCCACGGTTTCGTACCACCACTGGCTCTCGCTGGGCAGCAGACCGACCTGCCGTCGCCACTGCGGCGCGGGCATCGCCTCGCACGCCTCACCGTCGAGCAGTACACCCCCCTCGTGCGGGTCGAGGTCGACCAGGGCGCGCAGCAGCAGCGTCTTGCCCGAACCTGACGGCCCGGCCAGCGCGACGCATTCGCCCGCTTCCACGGCGAGGTCCACGGGGCCGACGTGGTGGGTGCGCAGATTTTGGATATGCAGACGTGACACGCGGGCACCCCCGGCGGCCTGGCGAAAACAGCCCGGCAGTATAGCGGCTTAGGCGCAAGGTGCCTAAGCGCGACCCGCTTCCGCGGGCGCGCGCACCCGTTCGTATTGTCGGGTCATCCGGAGGGAGGGGCGGCGATGCGCGGACACAAGTCGGTGATGACCGGGCACTTGCGGGCTTGGCGATGCTGATGTTCGCTAGCGGGGCGTCCGCGCAGACCGGCACCCTGCGTATCGAAGTGCTGGCGGACGAGGCGGAACTGGCGGCCACGCCGGGGGTGCTGCGGGTGGGCGGCGGCCTGCCCATCGAGGTGGCGGGGCAGTTCTACGGCGCGATCGGCGCGTCCGGGGTGCCGCGGCGTCAGACGGCCGGCGAACGGACGAGGCCTGCGCCCGCGCGGGGGTGGAGGCGGTGCAGACCTTGAGCGAACTCGGCGGCTGATTAACGCGAACCGCCCCCGGCGGCGGCCGGTAGCGTCTGCACCGCAAGCCGCTCCAGGACCTCGGCCAGGGCCGCGGAATCGAGGTCTCCCGCGCCGCCTTCCACCAGCGCATCGACATGCTGCGCCGTCAGGCTCGCGCCGGGTAGTTCCACGCCCGCCTCGCGCGCCGCCTCCAGGGCGATGCGCAGGTCCTTTTGATGTAGGCGCGCCTTGAAGCCGGGCGCGAAGTTGCGCACCAGCATGCGCTCGCCGTGCACCTCCAGCGCGCGGCTGGCGGCCATACCGCCGAGCAGCGCCTCGCGTACCCGCGCCGGATCGGCCCCCGCCGCCCGCGCGAGCAGCAGTCCCTCGGCCACCGCGGCGATGGTCTGCCCGACCACGATCTGGTTGCAGGCCTTGGCGACCTGACCGGCGCCGTGGTCGCCCACGTGCACGATGTTCTTGCCCAGCAGATTCAGCAGCGGGCGCACGCGTTCGAGCACGTCCGGCTTGCCGCCCACCATGATCGACAAGGTGCCGGCGATGGCCCCGCGCTCACCGCCCGACACCGGGGCGTCGAGCATGTCCACGCCGCGCTCGGCCAAGCGCCGCGCCACCTCCCGCGTTACCTTGGGCGAAATGGTACTCATGTCCACCACCACGCTGCCGGGGCGCGCGCGTTGGATGAAGCCGGTGGCACCGACGGTGACCTGCTCGACGTCGGGGGTGTCGGAGACGCACACGAACAGGACGTCGGCGTGCTCGGCCACGGCCGCACAGGTCTTGCAGCGGGTGGCGCCCGACTCGACCAGCGGCTTCATCACCTCCGGCTGGCGCGCATGCACCCAGAGGCGGTGACCGCCACGCAACAGGTTGAGCGCCATGGGGCGCCCCATGATCCCCAATCCCACGAATCCGACGTTGGCCATGCTGGACCTCCCCTGGCGGGCTGTATTCGGGCTGGCCGCCGTTGCGGCCCTAGCAAACCCTGATCAATTCAGGGTTTCCTGCGGCACCGGGTGCCGCCGTTATCAATGGCGCCAAGCCGTGGATAACGAAGCAAAGCGCACAATCGCCTCTTCGCCTTGCGCGGTCTGATGAATCCAGCACTGGATGTCTCAGACCCTCCCCCTGGTTCTTATGCGCGCCGCGGCACTGTGTTGAACGTCGTCACAATTCTGCGGGCATGCTAGTTAGCGTAGCACCCAATTTCGCCACGTCAGGCACCCCGCGCTGCGGCTTCAGGCGAGCTGCTCGTCCAGCAGTTCCAGCCAGTGGCGCACCGGCAGCTCGGTGGCGGCCGCAAGGTGGGTCAGGCAGCCGATGTTCGCGGTGGCGATGACCTCCGGCTCGCCGCTTCGAAGCGCGGCCAGCTTGTCGGCACGCAGGCGCTCGGCAAGCGTCGGCTGCAGCAGGGAATAGGTCCCGGCCGACCCGCAGCAGAGATGGCTGTCCGGCACCGGCGTGAGCGCAAAGCCCGCCGCCCGCAGCGCCGCCTCCACCTCAGCGGCGCGGCGCAGGCCGTGCTGTAGCGTACACGGGGCTTGGAAGGCCACCCGCGGCCGGGGGCCCGGCCGCAGCGCGAGCCCCGCCACCGCCTCGGCGCCGATCAGCTCGCCCGGGTCGCGCAGCAGTTCGCTGATGCGCTGCGCCTTGGCGGCATAGGCGATGTCGTGGCGCAGCAGCGTCCCGTAGTCCTTGACCATCACCCCGCAGCCGCTGGCGGTGACCAGCACGGCCTCGGCGCCGGCCTCGATATGCGGCCACCAGGCGTCGATGTTGGCGCGCGCGTAGGCCAGCGCGGCCTCCTCCGCACTCAGGTGATGGCTGAGCGCGCCGCAGCACCCGGCGCCCGCCCGCACCACGCTGATCCCCAGACGATCCAGCACCCGCGCCGCGGCCGCGTCGATGTTCGGCGCGAGCGCCGGCTGCACGCAGCCCTCTAGCAACACCACCTTGCGCGCATGCACCGCGCTAGGCCAGTCGGCGGCGCGGCCGGCGGCGGGCGCCGCGGGCACCTTGGCCCGCATGCGCGTCGGCAACCAGGGCCGCAGCCAGCGCCCCAGCGTCAGCCCGCTCGCGACCAAGCGCCGGCGCGGCAGCAGGCGCCGCAGCAGCGTGCGCTTGATGCGCGTGCCCAGCGGGCGCGGCACCCGCGCTTCCACCACCTCGCGGCCGATGTCGAGCAGGCGCGCGTAGCGCACCCCCGAGGGGCAGGTCGTCTCGCAGGCCCGGCAGGTCAGGCAGCGGTCCAGGTGGCGCTGCGTGCGTTCGGAGACCGCCTCCCCCTCCAGCGCCTGTTTGATCAGGTAGATCCGCCCGCGCGGGCCGTCCAGCTCGTCGCCCAGCAGCTGATAGGTCGGGCAGGTGGCGGTGCAGAAGCCGCAGTGCACGCAGGCGCGCAGGATGGCCTCCGCCTCCTTGCCCTTGGGGGTGTCCTTGATGAAATCGGCGAGACGCGTCTGCATTCAGAGATCCGGGTAGAGGCGGCCGGGGTTGAGGATCTCGGCCGGGTCGAGCGCGGCCTTCACGCGCCGGTGCAGGGCGGCGAGCGCCGTCGGCAGGGGTTGGAACGGCTCGGCGCCGCGCCATCGGGTCGCATGGCCGCCGGCGCGCAGCGCCGCGGCGCGCACCTGCTCGGCGGACGCGCTGCCGCGATACCAGCGCTGCGCCCCGCCCCACTCGTACAGCCACCGGCCCTCCAGCGGCAAGACGGGCGTGGCGGGCGGCACCGACAGGCGCCACAGCGGCGTGCCGCCGCGGAAATAGCCGTGGGTCTGCTCGCGCAGACCGCGCCAATAGGCCTCGGCGTCCGGCACCGGCTCGCCGCCGAGCCGCCGCGCGGCCGCCTGCACGGCACTCGGCGCCCCCGAGAGGCGGAAGCTGAGCGCCTCGCCGTCGTAACAGGTGGCACTCAGCGGCAGCGGCCGACCGGCCCATTGGTTCATCAGCTCCAGCGCCTCCTCCGCCCCGGCCGGACGGCGCAGGGTGCGCTCCTCGGCCGGGCGCGGCAGGACCTTCAGCGAGAGCTCGAGCAGCACGCCTAGCGTCCCGTGCGCGCCGCACATCAGGCGCGCGAGGTCGTAGCCGGCCACGTTCTTCATGACCCGCCCGCCGAAGCGCAGCACCTCCCCCCGGCCGTTCACGATCACGGCACCGAGTACATGGTCGCGCAACGCGCCGGCATAGGGGCGGCGCGGGCCCGACAGGCCGCAGGCGACGGTGCCGCCGAGCGTGGCGCCCGCGCCGAAGTGCGGCGGCTCGAAGGCCAGCATCTGCCCCTCGTCGGCCAGCGCCGTCTCGAGTTCCGCGAGTGGGGTACCGCTGCGCGCGGTCACGGTGAGCTCGGTGGGCTCGTAGTCGACGATGCCCCGGTGCGCGGCGAGCGACAGCGGCGCGCCCTGCACCGCCCGTCCCAGCGCGGCCTTGGTGTCACCGGCCACCAGCCGCAAGGCGTTGCCCTGCGCGGCCGCCTCGGCGACCCGCGCCGCCACCTCGGCGGCGAGATCGGCATCGGCGGCGCGCATCAGAAACGCTCCAGTTCGGGGTGCGGCAGGCGCCCGCCGTGCACGTGCATGGCGCCGAACTCGGCGCAGCGGTGCAGGGTCGGCACGGCCTTGCCGGGATTCAACAGGCCCGCAGGGTCGAAGGCCGCCTTCACGGCATGGAACTGGGCGAGCTCGGGCGGCGCGAACTGCACGCACATCTGGTCGATCTTCTCCATGCCGACGCCGTGCTCGCCGGTGATGGTGCCGCCGACCTCCACGCACAGCTCGAGGATCTTGGCGCCGAAGGCCTCGGCGCGCGCGAGCTGCCCCGGCAGATTGGCGTCGTACAGGATGAGCGGGTGCAGGTTGCCGTCTCCGGCGTGGAACACATTGGCCACCGGCAGACCGAACTCGCGCGCCAGCGCGCTGATGCGCGCGAGCACCTGCGCCAAGTGCTTGCGCGAGATGGTGCCGTCCATGCAGTAATAGTCTGGCGCGATGCGCCCCACCGCCGGAAACGCCGCCTTGCGCCCCGCCCACAGACGGGCGCGCTCCTCGGCCGAGCGGGCGGTGCGAAACTCGGTCGCCCCGCAGGCCTGGATGAGCTGCTGCACTTGGAAGATCTGCTCGGAGACCTCCTCGTTGGTGCCGTCGAGCTCGCACAGCAGAATGGCCTCGGCCTGCGGGTAGCCCGCGTGCACATAGGCCTCGGCCGCCTGGATGGCGAGCCGGTCCATCATCTCCAGGCCGGCGGGGATGATGCCGGCCGAGATGATGCGCGCCACCGCGGTGCCCGCCTGCTCCACGCTGTCGAACGCGGCCAGCACCACCTGGGCGCGCTCGGGGATCGGCAACAGCCGCACCGTCACCTCCACGATCACGCCGAGCAGCCCCTCCGAGCCGTGCATCAGCGCGAGCAGATCGTAGCCCGGCCCATCCAGGGCGGCGCCGCCGAGCTCCAGCAACTCGCCCTCCAGCGTCATGACCTTGAGCCCCAGCACGTTGTGCACCGTGAGGCCGTACTTCAGGCAGTGCACGCCGCCGGAGTTCTCGGCCACGTTACCGCCGATGGTGCAGGCGATCTGCGAGGAGGGGTCGGGCGCGTAGTACAGCCCGTGCGGCTGCGCGGCCTGTGAGATGGCGAGGTTGCGCACCCCGGGCTGCACGCGCGCCACGCGGTTCCGCGGGTCGATGTCCAGGATGCGACTGAAGCGCGCCAGCGAGACCACCACCGCGTCTGGCCGCGGCAGGGCGCCGCCCGAGAGCCCGGTCCCGGCGCCGCGCGCGATGACCGGCACCCGCGCCGCGTGACACACGCGCAGCACCGCGCGCAACTGGTCGAGGTCTTGCGGCAGAACCACCGCCCCCGGCAGCGCGCGGTAGGCGGACAGACCGTCGCACTCGTAGGGGCGCAGTTCCTCGGGCTCGGACAGCAAGGCCTCGGCGGGGAGCGCCGCGCGCAGGCCCGCCAACACCTCCGGCGCGAGACCCGCGGGCGGCGGCTGACTGTGGTCGTGAGCGTGCGTCATGGACGTCTTGGCCGAGGGCGAAAGGGGAAACTAGCTTAGCACGCGGGCCCGGTGCGGCTCAGGGGCGCGCGGCCCGGGAGTCAGGGCTGGAAGCGGTCTCGAACGGGCGGATGAGGCGCCGCACCACGTCGTATTCGGCATCGTCGATCGGCGCAAAGCCGGTGTACTCGGGGTCCATCGCCGCTACCACCGGGACATGGGCGGGATCGGCCACATCCAGTGCAAGGAACGCCGCGCGCAGCCGCGCCACCAACGCGGGATCGAGGCCGGGGCGCGCGCTGATGTTATAAGGCGGCAGCGCGGGCGAGGCGTAGAGGATGCGAATGCCGCGCGCCTCCCAATCGAACGCCATGGTGTCCTTGAGGATGCCGGCGTCGAAGTCGCCGGCGATCACCCCGCGCACGATGTTGTCGTAGTGCCCGATGAACTTGTAATCGGCGAACTCCTCCAGCGCGAGGCCGGCGCCGACCACCACCGCGCGCTGCAGGACCGCGCCACGATCGCCGAACGCGAACACCTTGCCGCGCAAGTCATCGACCTCGCGAATGAGGCTGTCCTCACGCACCACGATCATTAACTGAAATGAGGCCTTGCCCTGGGTGACGGTCTTCACCACCAATTCGGCGCCACGCTCGCGCGCCCGCAGGTAGGCCACCGGGGTGAGGTAGGCCAAGTCCACCGTGCCGGCGGCGAGGGCGTCGATGGCATCCTCCATGTTGGGCGAGAGACGCAGCGAAACCGGCCGCTCGACCGTCTCGCTCAGATAATCGGTGAGCGGCAGCAGACGCCGGTGCATGATGGCGGGGATATCCATAGCGACGGATCCGAGCACCAGCTCCTCGCGCGGCGCCTCGGCGCGGACCCCGAATGGCGTGAGCAGGACGAGCAACAGCAGGAGAATGAGGCGTCGCGTCGCCATCAATCGGCCCGCACGTCGTGCGTGCCGGCCGAGGTCACGCAGTCCCGGCCTTGCTTCTTACTCAAATACAGCGCCGCATCGGCGCGCTGATAAAAGATATCCGCCCGCAGCGTCGGCGTGTCCGCCGGCACGGTCGCCACACCCGCGCTGATGGTGATGCCCAGCTCCCCCTCCGGCAAAGCAAACACGCGCTCGGCCACTGCGGCGCGCAACTTCTCCGCGAGGCGCATCGCTTCGGCCTCCGTGGTGCGCTTGCACAGGGCGCTGAACTCCTCGCCGCCGATGCGACACAACACGTCCGTCTTACGAAACTGCTGACGCAGCAGCTCCGCCAGCCCCTTCAATACAGCGTCGCCGGCGGCGTGTCCGTAGGTGTCGTTGATGCGCTTGAAGTGGTCGATGTCGATCAGGACGAGGCTGCTCTGGTCGCCGTAGCGATCGCACAGCGCGAGCTCGGTCTCGAGGATCTCCTCGAAGTGGCGGCGGTTGTACAGGCCGGTTAGCGCATCGGTGATCGAGATGCGCTTCAGCTCGGCGTTCATGCGCTGCAGTTCCTGTGCCTGGACCGTCAGCTCGCGGTTGCTTTGGCGCAGGCGCTCGTCGGCGGCGGCGATGCGCGAGCGCAGGCGACGGTTGGCACGATTGAGCTGGTCGGCGAGGCGGTTGAACTGCGCGGCCAGCACGCCGAACTCATCCCGCGACACCTCGGGCAGCTTGGCGATGATCGCGCCCTCCTCGTCCAGCCGGCCTGCCAAGGCATTCGTCATCCGCCGCGCGGGCCGCACGATGATCAAGGACAAAGCGATGAACTCGGCGACCGCGATCAGCAGGATGATGACCGCCTCGCGCTGCAACAGTGCAACGGTCTGTGCCTGCAGGCGACTGACAGTCGGCTGGGCGCTCAAGTGGAGCTCCAGATGGCCTAGCGGCATGCCATCCAGCACGATCGGCTCTTCGAACAGCAGCCGCCGCTGCGCCGGGTCGCGGCGTAGTCCGGCCTCGGCCATGGTGTTGCCGCGCGCGCCGACCACGCGCGCGTAGTCCACGTCGGCCGTCCCTGTAACGGAATCGAGGAGGAGTTGCAAGGTGTGGTAGTCGTAGCCGACCACGTTATACGCGAGCGACTTGGCCACGAAGCGACTGATATCGGCGCCGCGCTGCTCGGCCTCGGTCCATACATCCTCGCGCGCCTGTTCGAGCGCCCACCAGCCGCTGACGGTCATGGCACCGAGCAGCACGCTCACCAGGATGAGGATAACCTTCTGCCGAATGCCGAAGCGCGGATGGACGCGGGTCACTCGATTCGGCGCCGCCATGGCTCGCTACGGCATTGCCCGCGCGAGGGCGGGTGAATGCAGGCTGTGCGGCGCCGCTGCGCCGGACTTTGTCGGGTTCAAGTACGCCACCGATGTCCTCGCTAGCCCGCCGAGGCGGCAGCTGCGCCTTGGGAGTGCTGCACGCCGGCGCGTACGCGCCTCGGAGCGGGGGAAAGGTCAAGGGATCACTTTAACCCGCCGCGACGGCTTTGCACAGCCGCGGCAAGGCCTTGAGTTTGCTCGCAGTTCCGCGCGAGTGAAAGCGAAAGCCACGTTCTTCGCTAGCGTTGGGCTGAGAAACCGAGCTGGATTTATTCAGATCTTCTCTAGCGGGCGCCGCGTAGCAGGCGCTCGCTGATCTCCGCTACGTGCCGTCCTTGGAAGCGCGCGATGTCCAGTTCCACCTCGCTGGGCCAGCGGCTGCCGTCGTTCTTGGCGATAGTGGTGGCGCCGTAGGGCGAGCCGCCCGCCATCTCGTCCACGTAGTTCAGGCCGTCGCAGGTGTACGGCACGCCGACCACAATCATCCCCTGATGGAACAGCGTGGTATGGATCGAGGTCAGCGTGGTCTCCTGTCCGCCGTGCTGCGTGGCGGTGCTGGTGAACGCGCTGCCGACCTTGCCGACCAGGGCGCCGCTGGCCCAGAGATTCCCGGTGCGATCGAGAAAGTTGCGCATCTGCCCGGCCATGTTGCCGAAGCGGCTGGAGGTGCCGAGGATCAGCGCGTCGTAGTCCCCCAGCTCGTCGGGCTCGGCCACCGGCCAGCTCTGGTCGGTCTTGGCGCCGATACGCTGCAGCGTCTCGGCGGGCATCACCTCGGGTACGCGCTTGATGGTGACCTCGGCGCCCTGCACCGCGCGCGCACCCTCGGCCACCGCCTCGGCCATGCGCTCCACGTGTCCCCAGGTGCTGTAATACAGAACGAGTATCTTGCTCATGCCGTTGTCTCTCCATCCATGGACGTGCACTAAGCAACCATTGTAGATAAGTGTCGCGGGGTGGCCGCACTTGCGCCCGCCCCACGCGCGCGCGACCATGAAGGCGACGCGGCCACGGGAGGGGTCACATGAGCGACTTCAACGTGTTGGGGCGGCCCGTGCGGGTCGAGCTCACGCCGGCCGCACAAGCCACGCTCGCCGAGCGGCGCGCGCCGCTGGCGGTGGAAATGGAGCTCTATTTCAGCTGCCTGATCCGCAAGGCGGTGCGCTTCGCCGACGCCGCGCCCGAGGACGCCGCCGAGCAGGGCCTGGTGTTGCGATTTCGGCCGGTGATGAGCCAAGGCTGCCCGGTGGACGCGGGGACGCCACCGCTGGTGGCCATGCCTATCGCGGGCGACCCGGCGCGCTTCGTGCCGCACTGGCTCAAGCTGGACTACCGCGGCGGTACTTGGCAGGGCGAGTTCGGCTATGCCGCGCGCACCTGAAGCGCCCGCCGCCGCACCGCCCTTCGTACGCCCCGGCGCAGCGGGTGTGGAGCTGCACCTCAAGGTGGTGCCCGGCGCCTCGCGCACCGAGCTCGCGGGAGCGCTGGGCGCTCACCTCAAGGTGCGCGTGGCGGCCCCACCCGAAGGGGGCAAAGCGAACCGCGCGGTGCTCGCCCTGCTGGCCGAGCGGCTCGGCACCAAGGCGCTGGAACTGGTGGCGGGCCACAGCCATCCCGAGAAGGTGGTGCGCGTATGCGGTTGCGCGGCGCTCAGCGCGGCGCAACTGGCGCGCCTGAGCGAGCGGCGCGCGCGCCGCTCGGCGTAGAATGACCGCCTGAACAAGAACAACGCCCTGCCGCGGAGGCTACCCTTGTCCATGCTCAACCGGCGCACCGGCCTCAACTCGCTCAAGATGGTGGAGCACGCGGCGCTCGTGATCATCGCGCTGGCCACCGTCGTCGCCATCATCCAGGAGGTGGTGGTGATGATCGAGCAGCTCGAGGTCCGCCTGGCCGACCTGCTGCTGCTGTTCATCTACCTGGAAGTGCTCGCCATGGTCGGCATGTACCTGCGTTCCGGGCAGCTGCCCGTGCGCATGCCGATTTATATCGCCATTGTGGCGCTGGCGCGCTACTTGGTGCTGGACATGAAGGGCATGGATTTCTGGGAACTGGTGGGGGTCACCCTGGGGATCCTGCTGCTCGCGGCGGCCGTGCTGGTCATCCGCTACGGTCACGTGCGCTTCCCTTACGAGAGCTATACGGACGAGGCGCCGGCCGTCAAACCCCCCGAACCGCCGCAGCGGCCCGGCGGCTGATGGCGGGCGGCCGTCCCTGGCCGCCCCCTTGCCGGGCCCTTAGGCCGCGCCCTTGCCGGTGAACTCCGGATAGGCCTCCAGGCCGCACTCCACCAGGTCCATCCCCTCGTATTCCATCTCCGGGTCGACGCGAATGCCCATGGTCGCCTTGAGGATGGCCCACACGATCAGACTGGCGACGAACACGAAGCCGAAGATGGCCAGGATGCCCACGATCTGCCCGAAGAACGTGGCCTCCGGGTTCGACAGCAGCACCGCGAGGATGCCCCAGATACCCACCGTGCCGTGCACCGAGATGGCGCCCACCGGATCGTCGATGCGCAACTTGTCGAGCCCCACGATGGAGAACACCACCAGCACGCCGCCGATTCCGCCGATGATCGCGGCGAGCAGCGCCGAAGGCGTGTCGGGCCCCGCGGTGATGGCCACCAGGCCCGCCAGCGCGCCGTTCAGGATCATGGTCAGGTCCGCCTTACCGAACATGAGGCGCGCGGTGATGAGCGCGGCAATCACGCCGCCCGCGGCCGCGAGGTTGGTGTTGACGAACACGCTCGCCACGGCGTTGGCCGAATCGACATCCGACACCTTCAGCTCGGAACCGCCGTTGAAGCCGAACCAGCCCATCCACAGGATGAAGGTACCCAGCGTGGCGAGCGGCAGGTTGGCGCCGGGAATCGGGTGCACCGCACCATTGGGGCCGTACTTGCCCTTGCGCGCGCCGAGCAGCAGCACCCCGGCCAGCGCGGCGGTGGCGCCCGCCATGTGCACGATGCCCGAGCCCGCGTAGTCGGCGTAGCCGAGTTCGTCCAGGAAGCCGCCGCCCCAGCTCCAGTAGCCCTGGATGGGATAGATGAAGCCGGTGAGGATCACCGCGAACACCAGGAAGGCCCACAGCTTCATGCGCTCCGCCACCGCGCCCGAGACGATCGACATGGCGGTGGCCACGAACACCACCTGGAAAAAGAAGTCGGCCATGTTCGAGTAGTAGGGCGCATCCTCGCCGCCCGCCGTGACCTCGGCGACGCTGTTGTCACCGCCGATCAGGAACGACAGGCCGGGGATCACCGCGCCGCCCTCGCCGTACATGATGTTGTAGCCGACCAGCATGTACATGATGCAGGCGACCGAGTAGAGGGCGATGTTCTTGGTGAGGATCTCGGCGGTGTTCTTCGAGCGCACCAGCCCCGACTCGAGCATGGTAAAGCCCGCGGCCATCCACATCACGAACGCGCCGGCGATGAGAAAATAAAAGGTGTCGAGCGCGTAGCTCAACTGGGCGAGTTGTTCTAATGCTTCCACGTTTTTGTCCTCCGCCGGTTACAACGCGTCCGCGCCGGTTTCGCGCGTCCGGATACGAATTGCCTGCTCGAGATCGAACACGAAGATCTTGCCGTCGCCGATCTTGCCGGTCTGCGCCGCCTTCACGATGGCCTCCAGCACCGAGTCGACCTGGCTCGTCTCCACCGCGACCTCGAGCTTCACCTTGGGCAGAAAATCCACCACGTACTCGGCGCCGCGATAGAGCTCGGTGTGACCCTTCTGCCGCCCGAAGCCCTTCACCTCGGTCGCCGTGATGCCCTGCACGCCGATGTCCGACAAGGCCTCGCGCACGTCGTCGAGCTTGAAGGGCTTGATGATCGCCACCACCATTTTCATGACTCACCTCCTGGGGCCGGCGGCGCGGCCGGTCGGGGATACGAGGGGGACGCCGCGCGGGCGCCGTGTAAGACTTCGTCGCTGGAACACATCGCTGTTTCGCACCTCTGCTGTAAGGGGGCCGCGGACGGGGGCCACACCCGGGCAGAGCAGGCACCGTGCCAACCAAGGAATATCTTGTTATTTCGGCGGCTTGCGAGCGTATCGGCGGCGCGCCTTGACACCCGGCGCACCGTCATGCACCGCCCGTTGCCGCAACGCGCACCTATTTGGTGCATGGAGCCAAGGCGCGATGCACCACCGCGGACGCGGTACACTCAGGACATGCGAAACAGCCGGATAGAAGGAGACAGGCAATGGATTTGAAGATGTTTGACGACCTGGCGCGGCGGGTACTGCAAGCCGTCCCCTCGGGGGCGGAGCTCAAGGCCGATGTGGACAAGAACGTGCGCCAGGCGCTGCGCAGCGGCCTGGCCCAGCTCGACGTGGTCACCCGCGAGGAGTTCGACGTGCAGATGGAAGTGTTGGCGCGCACCCGCGCCAAGCTCGAGGCCTTGGAGGCGAAGGTGATGGAGCTGGAGGCACGGCTGCTTCCGACCGCGGCTCCCAACAAGAGCACCAAGACCTCGGGCAAGGCGGCCCCCAAGGCCGCCCCCAAGTCCGATAGCTGACCGCCGGGCGGCGGAGCTACACGCGTGACGCTCGCCGTCAGCTACGGCCGCGCGCTGGCGGGCGTGCAGGCGCCGCTGGTCAGCGTGGAGGTGCACCTGGCCAACGGGCTGCCCAGCCTGTCGATCGTGGGATTGCCCGAGGCGGCGGTGAAGGAGAGCAAGGACCGCGTGCGCGGCGCCCTGTTGAACTGCCGTTTCGATTTCCCCACCCGACGCATCACCATCAACCTCGCGCCCGCCGACCTGCCCAAGGAAGGCAGCCGCTTCGACCTGCCCATCGCCATCGGCATCCTCGCCGCCTCCGCGCAGATTCCCAGCGAGGCACTGGAGCACTACGAGTTCGTGGGCGAGCTCGCGCTCGGCGGCGCGCTGCGGCCGGTGGCCGGTGTGCTGCCCACCGCGCTGCACGCGCGCGACGCCGGGCGCACGCTGGTGGTGCCGGAGGACAACGCCGCCGAGGCCACCCTGGTCGAGGGCCTGAAGGTGCTCGCCGCGCCGGACCTGCTGGCGCTGTGCGCCCACCTGAACGGCCTCGGCGAACTGGCCCCCGTGACGCGTAGCGAAGCGGCCGCGCCGCCGGCGCTGCCCGACCTGCGCGACGTGCGCGGCCAGCCGCACGCGCGGCGCGCGCTGGAGATCGCCGCCGCCGGCGCCCATCCCCTGCTCATGCTCGGCCCGCCCGGCACCGGCAAGACGCTGCTCGCCTCGCGCCTGCCGAGCATTCTGCCGCCCATGAGCGAACAGGAGGCGCTGGAGTCAGCCGCGGTGCGCTCCCTGAGCAGCCAGGCGTTCCGGATCGAGGCTTGGGCCCAGCGCCCGTTTCGCGCCCCGCACCACACCGCCTCCGGCGTGGCGCTGGTCGGCGGCGGCACGCAGCCGCGCCCGGGCGAGATCTCACTCGCCCACCACGGCGTGCTGTTTCTGGACGAACTGCCGGAGTTCGATCGCAAGGTGCTGGAGGTGTTGCGCGAGCCGCTGGAGAGCGGCAACATCACCATCTCGCGCGCCGCGCGCCAGGCCGAGTACCCGGCGCGCTTTCAACTGGTGGCCGCGATGAACCCCTGCCCCTGCGGTTATCTCGGCCACCCCAGCGCGCGCTGCCGCTGCACCGCCGAGCAGGTACAACGCTACCGCGCGCGCATCTCCGGTCCGCTGCTCGACCGCATCGACATGCACGTGGAAGTGCCGCCCGTGCCGCCCGGCGCGCTGCACGCCGCCGAACCGGGCGAGGACTCCGCCGCCGTGCGCGCCCGCGTGATCGCGGCCCGCGCCCGCCAACTCGCCCGCGCCGACAAACCCAACGCCCAACTCGAGGGCGCCGAAGTGGAACGCCACTGCATCCTCGACGGCAGCGACCGCGCCCTGCTCGACAGCGCCGCCGACCGCCTGGGGCTGTCCGCGCGCGCCTACCACCGCATCCTCAAGGTCGCGCGCACCATCGCCGACCTCGCCGAGGCCGAGCACATCGAAACATCCCACCTCGCCGAGGCCATCGGCTACCGGCGGCTGGACCGCACCGCACCCTAAGCCAGGTCCGAGTGACTCCACGCGAAGCGAGGGGCGTCGGTTTGCCCTTGCTTCGCCGGCGCGTCCTGCAATGCGTCTAGTGGCCCACGCCTGCAGGCGCGGTTTCGACCACCAGCGCCCGATAAGCCGCCGACAGCGCCACGACCTCCAGCACAACCAGCGGCGCGGCCAGCACGGCGGCGACGAGCGCGGAGTTCGCGGCGGTCGCGACCACGGAAAACGCGAGCGGCAAGACGGCCACGACGAGGACCAAGCGCCAGCCATTGCCTGCGCTTCGCGCCCATGCCCAGCCGAAGTCCACAGGCCTATCCAGGGCGACGGCCGGAAAGATCAGACTCAACCGCGCCAAGAGGTATGCGGCGGGGAGTACGGCAACCACGACCATTAACTGAAAAGGACCGCTAGGAACGACCCACATGATCGCCAGCCCCAACATCGCAAGCAGTAAGCCGAGCAACGCCACCTGAAAGTAGATGACCAGCAGCCAGCCGAAGAACCGCGTCTCCCGCCACGACCAGCGCAGGGAAGCCTTGGCCATCTGCTCCTCATCCTTGGCCAGCACCAAGCGGTGAGTCCGAACGGCAATCACTACAAAGAGCGCCCACCACGCGACGGACAGGACCACAGACCGCCATCCCCCAAGGGCATGCTCGGCCCACTCCACCACGAGGTCCATCACCACCAACGCGACCACGGGCGCGGCGAGCACGCGCACGAACGCAGCCCGGTTTCGCCACGGGATCGCGACGGTCGCGCGGAGCACGCGGCGCAGCGCGAGCTTCGGCGGCATAGGCGTGGGGACGTTCAGCCCGTCGCCCTCTGCGCCTCGTACAGGCGCGCGAGCAAGAACACCACCAACGCGAGCACCCCGAACGTCGCCCCGAACAGGGACCACAACGCACGCGAGCCCCCAACCTTGCGGGCGGCCTTCAGCAACCACAGAGCCACCGCGAGGTTCACAAGCAGACCGAGCGCCATGCCGCCGGTGGTCAACACGCTGAGCGTTTCAGCGGGCGAGAGCCCCAGCAACCCATCGCTCGCCAGGACATGCCTGAACCCACCCGCAACCAGCGCGTGACCCAGCGCCTGCAGGATCGCCAGGGGCACAATCCACACCAGCAAACGCTCGAGTTCCTTCATCGGCCGCGCGCCGACCGGAACCCCGCCGTCAACCGACTACTCCTTCGGCCGCGCCCGTCGACGAAGTCGCTGACGACCTGCACGTGCTCGCCAAGGTTCTCGTGAAACCGAAGGGGGCGTCGCGCTCATCGGCCACGGCACCGACCAGCATATTCTTCAGGTGGCGGCGCGTGGCGAACAGAAGCACCACGCTCAGCACCGCGAACCCGGCGAACTGCGCCGCCGGCGCCTCGACCACGCCCGTCAGCATCAACAGCCCCACCTCGATGGCGGCGATGCCGATAAACACGGCGACGACCTGCGTTGCTACCAGCTCCGCCAAGATCAGCAAGATGCCGACCACGATCCAGATCATCTCGGTATTCATCACGCCCCCTTCGGTACAGGCGCGCGTCCCTGCGGCCGACAAAGCGGACCTTCGAGCAAGGTCCGCAAGCCCTGCTGAAAAAGGCGCGACGCACCCTTCTTCAACAGCGCGCTAGCGTACCCCAAGCGCCGCATCGGCGTCACCGTCGAGACGCAGCTTGGCACGCCAGACCGAGCAGAAGCGCCGGATGTGCGGAATGCTGGCGGCCGAGCTTACGTCTGCCTGCGATCAAGAGGGGGAATTAACCAAAGGCGCTGCCCGGCAGCGCCGGCATGGTGCGTGCGATCTGCGTCGGTTCTGTAGCGGACCGGGACTTCGTGCAAGTTGCGGGCGCGCGCTCAGGCCAAGCTTCGGGCTTCTTCGCCTGCCCACTGCTCCGCCTACTCTTGTTCTACGAACATCCCTTCCCGGAACTGGCCCCGAAGCACCTTGCCATCTGAGAAGGTGTAAGTCCCGCGGCCGTGAAACTGCCCTTCACGGAACTCTCCCTCGTACTCATCGCCCTCGGCTTGCACGAGCGCCCCTTTGCCGTGAGGGAGACCCTGCAAGAACTCTCCCATGTAGATATCCCCGTTCTGGTACGTGAGCGCACCATGTCCCTGCCAGAGACCAAGGTGATACTCCCCTTCGTAAACGAGCCCACCGGGTCCTTCGTACCGCCCCCATCCGTGCGCAAGCCCGTGCTGAAAAGAGCCCTTGTACACGCCGGCGTCCGCAAACCCCTCAACGCCTTCACCATGGGGTAGCCCGTCAACAAACTCGCCTGTGTAATACCCTCCAGCGGGAGACTTCTCCGTCCCGCGCCCGTGCGCAAGCCCGTCCTTAAACGTGCCCGTATACGACCATCCGTTGCGCAACGTATAGCTTCCCTCTCCATGCTTCAATCCGTCCTTAAACCCTCCCTCGTACCGGGCCCCGTCGCGCCACGTTAAGATCCCAAGGCCACTGAACAGCCCGTTCTCTAACTCGCCGGCATAGACCGAGCTGTCCGGCAGGCGAATTCCTGATTCCTGTGCACTGGCCATCTCGGCCGTACCATGCGCAGATGCAACGAGCGCGATTAGCATCCACAATACCCTCTCATGGCCTACACGCTTGAGCCGACTCCATCCGCTCCTGCAACCACCTTCTGTATTCATTTTCATGCCTCAGGTCAGGGAGGTTCTCGAGATTTCTGTGCAACACGGTATCAATGAGGATGCGATCCCGCCTTAGCTGCTCCTGCGACCGCGGGACGTATCGGTTGAGGAACTCAGCTTTACGGGCTGCTGCCTCACGGTCACGGTGAAAATTGTCTGATCGAAGTACCGGCCCGCGGCGCGCCGTAGAATTGTATGCCTGAGGGTTCGACCGGCCACCCGTGCTCCGCTGCCCCCTCTGCCCCTCGGGATCGACATATCCAATTGGCGAGCCTCCCACATAGGCATAGAAATTCAGGCCTCCTCCGAGCCCAATTGGATCCCGCGACACAAACCGCTTCAACACCGGATCGTAATAGCGCGCCCGGTAGTAGTACAGCCCCGTCTGGTCGTTCTCGCGGCCGGTGTATTGGAGCGGGTTGTCGCTCGCCTCACCTGCAGACAGCACCTCGCCGTAGGGGCTGTAGTGGTAGCGGGTGCTCACACTGCCGTCCTCGTCCGTCAAGGCAAGCACACTGCCCAGCAGGTCGGTCAGGTGCGCGCGGTCGCCTTCTGCGCTGTAGCGGGCTAGCACCTCGTCGATCATCAGTCCGGTGTGGTAGACGGCGCCGAGCGCGCCGCCCTGCAGCTCGGCCACGGCCTGCAGGCCATCGTAGAGGTACTGGACGCTGTGCCCGTTCACGGTCTTCTCGATGCGCCGCCCGGCGTGGTCGTAGCGGAACGCGGCGTAGCCGTGGGGGCCTTGGATGGCGATCAGGCGGTCGCCGGCGTCCCAGGTGTAGTAGACACTGCCCGCGTCGGTCTCGCGCTCGACGAGGTTGCCGTTGGGGTCGTAGTGCAGCGCGTGGCCGTTGAAGTGGGTCAGGTCGACGCGGAAGGTGGCCGTGAAGAGGCTGTCGGCGACTGAGTTGGCATGCCGTGACGGCACCTGATGCACGCGCCGACCAGCGACCTAACATTCAATCAAATAACGCGGGGCTTCCTTCGTCAGCCCACGCTACGCGGGCTGAACCTGTTACTAAGCGGGCTTAAATATGCCAGTGCTAGAATTGCACCATCCATCATCGAAAGAACCGACTCCAGAAAGGCAATACCTTCAATAGTCACTACCGTCCCAGAAACAAGCACCATTACCTGTGAAATTACAATCAGAAGAGTGAATATCGCACGGGCAATCGCTTGAAAGAAAAGCATTCCGATTGAGGATAGAACAAAGCCGACGTATGTCACCGCATCAAAAATGAGAAAGAATGTTGAATGCTGCTCATGGGGAAACACCGCCCCATACCCTCCGTAAATAACAAGCATTTCTACTACATTCTCATCCATCCATAAATAACTGAAATATGGCGAGAACCATACAAACGTGTACAGAAATACAGAAGCAAGCACAAGTTGCCTAAACACTTTGTCCACAACGGCAGCGTGTTCCAAGGTCTATTCAAGTAAATTGTTATCGGCACTCAACCCGACAACTCGTCATATAAGGCGTTCCTGAAGCAGGGCATGACATTAAGCCCGCGCGATCACAAACTACCTTACAGTTTTCCCCAAAATCAATATTCTTATAGAAATGATGCCAGTCAGACGGCGAGGGTAGTATATCTGCAATAGAATACTCTTGTCGCGGCACCTTACTGACTGGCTCAAGCTTCCTTTCAATCTGTCGCTGGTAGTGTCGAATTATGCTTTGATTTGTCCCTCTGCTCCTAAGACCATCCGGATCAACAAAGTTAATTGGATCGCCCAACACATACCCATAGAAATTCAAACCTGCTTCAAGCCCAATTGGATCCCGCGACACAAACCGCTTCAACACCGGATCGTAATAGCGCGCCCGGTAGTAGTACAGCCCCGTCTGATCGTTCTCGCGGCCGGTGTATTGGAGGGGGTTGTCGTTGTCCTCGCCTGCGTGGTGCACCTCGCCGTACGGGCTGTAGTGGTAGCGGGTAAGGAGGCTGCCGTCCTCGTCCGTCAGGGCAAGCACACTGCCCAGCAGGTCGGTCAGGTGCGCGCGGTCGCCTTCTGCGCTGTAGCGGGCTAGCACCTCGTCGATCATCAGTCCGGTGTGGTAGACGGCGCCGAGCGCGCCGCCCTGCAGCTCGGCCACGGCCTGCAGGCCATCGTAGAGGTACTGGACGCTGTGCCCGTTCACGGTCTTCTCGATGCGCCGCCCGGCGTGGTCGTAGCGGAACGCGGCGTAGCCGTGGGGGCCTTGGATGGCGATCAGGCGGTCGCCGGCGTCCCAGGTGTAGTAGACACTGCCCGCGTCGGTCTCGCGCTCGACGAGGTTGCCGTTGGGGTCGTAGTGCAGCGCGTGGCCGTTGAAGGTGGTGAGGCGATTGTCGGCGTCGTAGGTGGCCGTAAAGGGGGTGTCGGCGACCGTGAGGCCGTGGCTGTGGCGGCGCTGGATGATCCGGCCGCTGGGGTCGTAGCCGTACTCGATGGCGTCGACTTCCTGACCTTCCGCGAGATAGCGGATAGCGGTCAGGCGGCTGGCGGCATCGTATTCGTAGGCCTGGGTGAGTCCGTTGGGCAGGTGCTTGTTGTTGAGCCGGCCTGCGGCGTCCCAGTCGTAGCGCGCGGTGCGCCCGTTGTGCGTGATGTGTGTCACGCGGCCCGCGCCGTCGTAGCTGAAGGCGGTGATCTCCGTCCCGTTGATGCGTCGTTCGGCGACTTGATCGGCGTCGTCATAGGCGTACTCGATCATCCCGCGGTCGGAGATCTCCCGCACGAGCCGATCCAGATCGTCGTACTCGTAGCGGGCTTCGCCGCTTTCGTTGTCGAAGACGTGCGCGAGGCGCCCGGCCGCGTCATAGACGTAGATGGTGGTCCGTCCGTCGGGATACGACGCCTGCGTGAGGCGGTTCATCGGGTCGTACTGGAAATGCGTGCTGCGGCCCTGCGGGTCGCGGTAGGTGGTGATGTTGCCCACTTGGTCGCGCTCGTAGTGCCAGGCGTTTCCGGCGGCGTCGCGCCGTTCGATCAGGCGGTCGAAGACATCGTAGGTATTGGTCTCGATCAGGGCGCCGCTCGGGTTGCGCACTGTGGCGAGTTTGTGGCGCGGTGTGTAGGTGATCGTGGTGATGCCGCCGCGGGCGTCCTGGATCTGGATGAGGCGGTCCAGATCGTCGTAGGTGTAGCGCGATGTGTGGCCGAGGGGGTCGGTCTCGGCCACCAGACGCCCGGCGGCGTCGTGCGCGAAGCGCCAGGCGTGTCCAAGGCTGTCCGTGAAGGAGGACAGGTATCCGCGCTCGTCGTACTGGAAGTGCAAAGCGTTGCCCAGCGGGTCGGTGGCCTGCGTCATCAAGCCGCGCGAATCGTATTGGTACTCATGGACGTTGCCGAGCGGGTCGACGGCGCGTCGCAGGGCGCCGTCGCTCGTATAGTCGAAGCGGAAATCGCGGCCCGCGGTGTCGACGATGCGTGTCGGTTTGTCGAAGCGGGGGTGATACTCGAACGAGGCGACGCGGTCACGCACGTCGCGTATGCCCGTCACGTTGCCGCGCTCGTCGTGCGAGAGGTAGGTGGTTCTGCCGGTGGCATCGCGCCGCCACAGGGGCACGTTCCGCGTATTGTCGTAGCGCGTCTCGGTCACGCCGCCGAGGGCGTCGGTGACGCGCGTGATGTAGCCTTGCCCATTGAACCGATACGAAGTGATATGACCCTTCGGGTTGCGCACGGTGGTGCCCATCACGGTGCGGCCGACCAGCTGATACTCGAAATCGTAAAGCACCGAAGAGGCGTCGCCAGAGGGAAGTCGCTGGCTGATCACCCGGCCATCATCGTCGTATTCATACCGCAGGGGACGGGCGGCGGGGCCGCCCGTTTGGTTGATACGGCTCGCGGCGTCCCAATGGTAGGTGGTCGTCTGGCCGAGAAAATCCGTAATGCTGCGCAGGCGTCCGAGGTTGTCGTAGTCGAACGCCTGCACGCGGCCCAGGGGGTCACGAATGGCCGCCAGTCGGTTGATCGACTCGTAGTCGAACCGGTAGCGCTGGCCGGCCGGGTCACGGATCTCCAGCAGGCGCCCTGCGCTATCGGCGCTGTCGCGCACGAGGGTGGTACGGTTGCCACGCGCATCCACCATCGCCGTGAGCAGCCCGTTCGTCACCCCGATGCGGCTGAACTCGAACCGTCTTCCATCGGGAAAGCGCAGCACCGTCTGACCATCAAGCACCGTCGCTTCCATGCCAAGGCCAGCCGCGCGCCCGGAGGCGGCGCGGTAGGCGCCGTCCGCGCCCCTGCTAAGCGTGTACCGGATGCCTTGCGGCGTGACGACGGTGGCGGCGGCGCCGGCAAGAATCATGCGCCATTCATAGCTCGCCCAGGTGCCGAGGCCCAGCGGTCCGTCGCGGCCGGTCATGCCCGAGTAGCCGAATGAAAGCTCGGCGGAGAACGGGCCATGCGTACGAAGACCCTTGTCCCGTAGGAGCGACCCAATGCCGCTGGCAAGGTCTACGGGATTGCCGCCGGAAGGCCCACATCCGTCGCCGCCCGGGGCATCGTCGGGCGGCGACGGCGGGCTGGGGAAGGACGCGCCGCAGCAGAACCTGGGAATGCCTACGCCAGGGTCGGAGACAATGCGCTTGCCGTCTTCCGAGACCGTGCCCTGACCCATGATGCGCCATTGGTTCGAATCGGGATCCGGTTCCGGCGTCTCGTCGTAGTACCAAAGGTCCGCCTTCTCGCCCGGCAGCAGGCCGACGTCGTTCGCCATCGTAACGGGGATCGGGACTGTCGGCTCCGCGCCGCCCGCGCGGAAGAAGTAATAGAGATAAACACTGCGTGTGGTGACACCCTCCGGTACAGGGCGGATCGGAAGTCTGTCGGGTGGACTCACCCGGACATTGATCTTATCGATGGGCGTGCCGTCCCATCCCCAAAGCACCGCCCCCTCCGGGATGCGTAGCTCATAGTTCTCGAGCGCGGGATGGGTGACGCTGGCCGCCTGGCCGGGGGCGATCTCCGTATAGGAGGTGGCGTCCACCGCGGATAGATAGCTGGTGATGGCGCGGTTGGCCTTGCCGGGCTCGATCATGACCGGCATGACGATGCTCGATGCGTAGTGCACGGCGTCGGTGTTGCGCGTATGGCCGTCGATCAAGATCACCTGGTCGCCGGTAAGCTGGGGCTCCAGGAAGAGGTAACGCCCGCTCGCGTCGGTCACCGCGACCTCCTCGCCAAGGCGGATGAGGGCGCCTTCGAATGGCGTGTCGTCGTCGGCCTGCAGCACGCGGCCTGTCAGGGTGGTCGTACCGGGCGGAAGCAGCGCCACCTCGACATCGAAGTGCCGGTGCACGAGCCGCCCGTCGATGAGGCCCGACGCGGTCACGGTCACTTGATATGTTCCCGGCGCCACATCGCCGGAAGCTTGCAGGGTGATGACGGTCGGCTGATGGAGGGACAGCTGCCCGTGACTCAGATGTGGCGTCAAACCTGCAGGCAGACCTTCGAAAGAAAGATCCACCAGATGGCTGTACTCGTGCGCGCCCAAACTCTCCAGGAGGAGCTGGAGGCTTCCGTCGCCGCCGGCGGGCACGGTGAGCGAATCCGCGGACGGGACCACGTCGAAAGACTCTCGTGCCTGCAGGAGGAACTCGTCGTCAGAGGTGGCGCTTCCTCGGGAGGTGGAAACGGTAATCGGTCCGCTGACCGCCGCAAGCGGGACCACGACGCGCAGCTGCTCGCCGCTGGCGGAGGCCACCACGGCAGAGGTGCCGGCGAAGCGCACGGTGTTGGCACCCGGCTGAATCGCGTCGAAGTTGCTACCGCGGATGGTGACCAACGTCCCCGCCGATCCGCTTTGGGGAGAGAAGTCCGCGACGGTCGGCGCGCCGCCGGAGACAGTGAGGTCGGCAACGTTCGAAGCGCCGCCACCGGGCGGCGGATTGACCACCATCAAGGGCAGAGTCCCGGTATCCTGCCTCAGACGGGACGGGATAACAGCTTCCAGCATGTGTTCGCTGACATAGACCGTTTCGAGGGCTTCTGCGCCCGCATACACGTTCGACTCCCCGATGAACCCACTGCCTGAAAGGGCGATACTGACCGGTATCTCGCCGGTTTCAATCTCCGAAGGATGGAGGGCATCGATTACAGGAACCGGGTTGGGCGCACGCACCGTCAGGACGAGCGCATTCGATGGTGCGGGAACCGGGCCAGGATTCTCGACGCTGACATTCCGCACGCCGGCGGTAGCGACCGCGTCGGCGGGCACCTCTACGGTCAAGTACGTCGCGTCCATCCAGCGAGACGCCATGCGCTCTTCGTCGAGCATTACTTCCGCCCCGTCGACGAAGCCGCTGCCATGGAGGTGCAACTCGAAGGGCTGGGCGCCCTCCAGAACCTCGTCCGGATCGATCCACGACAGGGACGGCGCGCGGCTCGGCAGTGCGAGCGACACGACCCGGTGATGCTTGTGACTCACGGCGAAAAGGGCCTGGTTGTAGCGCGCCGAGACGCCAACGCCCACCCACTCGGGAAGTTTGCCGTAGGCGTGAACGTCACCGGTCTCCAGGTCGAGGACCGACACGTACCCACCGCGCTCATCCAACAACAGCGCATAGTTGCCGCCGGCAAAAAGGATCAGATCGCTTACCTGGTGGGCTGTATCATACGAGCGCATCACCTGGCGGGATGCCAGGTCCAACAAGTCCACACGGCGCGCGTCACTGACGGCCATGACAGCTGCCTGCTGCGTGTCGCTGACCGCTATGGCCGCATATCTTTCGGCCAGGGCGGTCCTGACGTCGACCGTTTGCGTCGCGATGTCCACGACGACAATTCGGTCGGCAAGCCGCGCTCCTCCTCGGGGCCGCTCGAGCAGTAGGACTTTGCCGCTTTCTGGGTGGACATCGAAGTGCTGGAGCGTTCCGTCCAGGCGCAACTCCGACACGGCCATGCCGGAGACGGCATCGACGAAGAAGATGGTGCGCCCGTTGCGCCGCGGCGCGACGACCATGCCGCGCTCCGGATCGAGCCTCAACATCGGCGCTAAGGGCGCAAGCTTGAGCGGCGGGTGAATGGGTTGGAGATCCTGGGCGCTGACGAAGTGGATGCGGTTGCCTTGATCGGCAATGACGAAACTACCGCGGCCCCTATCGGCGACGGCCGCCAGTGCGGGACTGCCCGCCCAATCCACGGACGTGCCGGCGTCAGCGCTTAGATCAACGAGGTGAACACGCTCGTTCGCCAGCACCAGGGCCCGTTCTCCAGGCTGATCGAGGGCGAGCCCTTTCAGCGGCTCCGCGAACGTGGCGACGAGCTGCGCTTCAGGCGCCAACGACCAGCCAGAAGAACCGGCGAGCACCGCGACTGCGGCCAGCATCAGCACTGCTAGCCTGCGCCAGGCCCTCTGCATGCAAGTACGCCCCACCGACATCGTAAGCCCTCGCTAGCTGTGGTCGGACTCAGGTGCCGCGGGCATCGCCGGCAATCGGCCGGGAAGCGCATACTCCTTTCCCGAAACCGTGATGAGCGTGATGCTCGAGCCGCCGTCCGAGGAGGTGGCCAGACGCACCTGCTCCACACGTTCGCCACTCGCGAAGGGTGCAAGCGCGTCGCCCACCGACGCGATCACCGTGTAAGTCGTCTGGGCGGTCAAGGTGCTGGGGCCATCGGGGATGTTGACCGACACGCTCGCCGTCGCACTGTCGGTGCTACCGGTCAGTGCCGGGCTCACGACAGTGGTACTAGGGCCATAGGCGGGCGTGACCGTGAGTCGCACCGTGTTACCCACTGGAACTCCGGTGGTAGCGAAAGCGACGGTTACCGGATTGGGCGCGTCGGACGGCAGTGTCACGTCGGCGTAGCCGGTCGGAAATTCCGGGACTTCGACGCCGGCCACGCTGTGGATGCGCAACGATGGCAGCCCGGCCACGAACACGGCCGTGGGCTGAGAGAAGCTGAAAGGGGGTGTCGTAGCCGCCGTGCGATTGAACACCTCCGCTTCGAGACGGACACGCCCCACGCCGCCGTTGCCACCCCGCATGTATGAGGTGCTTACACCAGATTGGCTGGTTTGCGCGCCGCTCTGCCCGCCGCGGGCATCTATAACGCCATTCCCGGTAATCGCCGTGGCAACGATGCGAATCGCCCCGCCGCTGCCTGCGCCGCCCGTTCCGCCGACCCCGGCGCCGGCAGCGGCCCCGGAATTGCCGCCGACGGCGAGGATGCGCCCCGATACGGTGACCGTGCCGGACGCGGCGATCAGCAACCCGCCGCCTCCGCCGCCGCCGCCGGAGCCGTGGAACAAGCTTCCCCCCATCCCGCCCCCGCCGCCGGATCCACCGATGAGCGGCAGAAGAAGTTCCGAGCCGTATGCGCCACCCCCGGCCGCTTGGGTCGCGTGACTGCTGAGCTGTGCGGCCCGCGCGCCAGCCACTCCATACCCGCCGCCACCGCCACCACTCGGAACCCCGTAGGCGGAGTAGTACCGGCCTCCTTGGCCACCGCCGGGGCCAAGCCCGGACCCTCCCCGCCCAGCGAACGAGGGATCAATCTCGCCCCCGCGGCCTCCCGCGAATCCACCCGGTCCCGCTTCCCCCGGCAGCCCATCGTCGCCGATATTGCCGTCACCGGCAGCGCCCACGGCAGTCGACCAACGACCGGAGACGCTGACCGTCCCGGCGATGTTCACATCGCCCGCCACCAACCACGTTACCGGTGTGTTGGTGGTGTTCTTCTCGAAGGTAACGGTCACGTCGGCGGGGATATTGACGTTGGTGAAATTGAACACCCCGCCCGGCGGCAACGCGAGTCGGGTGTTCACCGTGGGGTTGAAGGCGCCGTCTGCGCCGGTACTCCCGCTCTCGAAGGCCGACGCCGTCAGCGGCATCATGAGCAGCGCGACCGCTGCCGACCACTTGTAGCGATTGTAGGTTGTGGCAGTTTTCATGGTTCCTCTCCCGTTCACTCTGGGCGTTTGTTGCGTCGCGAGGCTGTTCATGGCACGGCCTCATAAATCGTGAAGGTGTTGGCCGGCTCCGCCGGTCCCTCGGATACCGCGCCGGGCACCACGACGCGTATGACGCGTGGGCCAAGCGGGGCTGTGGCTTCGATCTGCACCGGGACACGCACCTCTGTGCCCGCGGCGTTTACCGTCGTATGACTGTCGAACACCACACCTTCGCCAGGCTCCGCATAGACGCGCCATGCGCCATTCAGGCTCTCGCCACGGATCAGCAGATCAACGAGATCGCCGCGCCCACCCAGGATGGGCTCGATGGAATGGATTGCCGGCGAACCGTACCCAACTTCGAACAGCATCTGTGCGGGCTTGGCGTGGTGTACGGCGCCTTGCTCGCCCTCGATCGTGAGCGAGTGCACGACGGGCGGGGCGTCTGCTTCGAGCGTGACCCGGATGAGGATGCCGCCTGCGTCGTGCGCTTGACTCTCTTCCACGACGATGCCCGTGCCCGGTTCAAACCGAACGTCCATCGGCTCCGTCAATCCGTGCCCGGTGATGTGCAAGTCAACCTGCTGCCCGGGAAGTCCCGCCACGGGGGAGAGGCCGAGTGCGACTGGACCTTTCGCAACACCGGCGCGCGCAGCGCTCACCAATCGCGGAATCTCACTGGGATCGACGGCCTCCTCTTTCAGAACGCCGACCGTGACGGCGTGCGTGCTGCGAGACTCCGGGGGTGAGTCCTGCGGAACCTGCTCGCGAAGAACGCCCACAGAGGGGCCCGCGAGTGCGCTGACGTCCGTGCCCGGCGATTCGGTGATGTAGACGCGATTGGATGGGCCGGGTAGGGGACTGGTCGCTCCGGCCGGCGTACGCACCCGGATTGTCCTTTCGCCAAGCGAGGCGTCCTGCGCGACCGACACGACCGTGCTCAACCAGGTGCCGTTTCCGCCGGGGACGAGCTCGCCGATGCTGATTCCATTCTGCGGCACGAACTCCACCTCGAAGGCATCCTCCAGATGCACGCCCCGCAGCGTAATCGGCACGACCTCGCCGGCGACGAACACGAGCGGCGACACCGACTGAACCTGAGGCGCGCCGCTCGCGATCCAGATGCGATCGGCGTCCGCGCGAACGGGCGGGACGCGCTGCCCGGCGCTGTGGAGAACGATCTGGCGGCGCGTCGTTACCGCATCCGGCGCGACGGTGACCTGAACAGACACCGCAGTTCCGTCGCCGGACGCCAGTACCGCGCTGTCCAAAGCGATGCCCTCGTCCGGCATGAACGCAAGTTGATCGACGTTCTGCAGGCCGCGGCCGCTCACCGTCAGCAGGCGGGTCTCTCCGACCATCAGCGCGCTGGGCTCCGTCGCGGCCAAAACGGCGCCACGCGTGACGCCGACGGGTACCGTTTGCGCGGCGCTTGCACGCTCCGCATCGGCTATCTCCACCTCACGCCGCACGCCGACCTGAGCGGCCAGGAGATTGGGGATATCGGCGTCGATATCGGGAACGATGCGAACGGTGTTGAACGGCGTCGGCGTGACCGAGGTGGACCCGCCGGGCGTCACGATGCGGACCACCCGCTCGCCGTAGCTCGCGGTCGGGGAAACCGAGAGCGTGGTCGTCGCCATGGTGCCATCCGCGCTGATGACGGGCGACTCCCCGACGGCGATTCCCTCTGGCGGCACAACGTCGACGCTCAGGGCATCATGGAAATTCGCGCCGCGCAAGACCACCTCCATGCCTGACGTCCCAGGAACCAGATTGATGGGACTGACGGAGTGCAGGACCGGCGCGCGCAGCGTCACGCGTAGCCGGTCCGCACCAGGCTGAGCTGGGATGGCAGCGCCCTCATCCGTGTGCAGCACGATGCGCCGCAAAGTGGTCGGTGCCGCTTCGTCGACATCCAGCAGGAAGCTGATGCCCGCACCGTCCGGGAGCGGCGCGGGTGCGCTCCATACAAGCCCGTCGTGGGGCACGATCGTCACATGCGCCACTTCGTAGAGGCCGACCCCCCGCACATGCACCGGCACCTGCTCGCTGCCCAGCGCCACGGTGGACGGGTCCACGCCCGTCACAGCCGCCCCTAGCACGACACCGATAGCGCTTGCAGGTATCGCGACATCGGCCTCGTCGGGCGCCTGTTCTGCGATCGGGATAACGACACCAATGACGGGCGTATAGCTCGTATTGATGCCTGCGAACTCGGCGGTGACGAAGACCGGAACCGCGATATCTTTCAGCGCATCGGCGGAAACGCGCAGCGTGGTGAAGCCGGCTGAGAGTCCGCGCAGGGCTCCCACCACTTCGGTCTCGCCCGGAGGAATCACCAGCTCCCCCTCACCCGCTGCGGCCACATCCGGCGCATCCGTCGCGAGCGCTATCGCATGTTGGATGGTGTCGGGCGACGACAAGCGAATGTAAAACTGCCGGGTACTGCCGTCGGGCGGAACCGCGAGCGGCGTGGGATGGACCGACAGCGTGGGCAGCTTAGGCCCAAGACTGAGCGGCACTTCGGTGCTTCCCGCAATCCCAATGATGGTAATCCGGTGGTCCCCGTGCGGCGCGGAGCAAAGAGGGGTCAGGGTGAACATCAACACCCCCTCGACGAGGCGGACCTCGTCGATGAGGATGTCGGGATCGGAGGCCTCCAACCGCACGCCGTCAAAGCCTGACCCACTGATCGACATCTCAACCGAAGCGCCACAACGGAGATGCGCCACTTCTTGATCGTCTACGTTAGGAGGAGCCGCCCCCTGATACCTGTTTACGCCGATCAGGTTACCCGCAGGATCATAGGTATAGCGGGTCAGACCTGTGGCGGTATCGAACGCTTCGATCAGGCGCCCCAGCTCGTCGTATGAATAGCGGACATCGCTCGCTGCGAGGGGCAAAGTGAGCAGCACGCCCATCATCGCAAGGGCCGCGAACAGGACGCGCCGCCCACGCGCTCCCGCGTTCACGGACGATCACTTATTGACTGGAGCAGGCCGGGAGGCGCGCTAGCGGACACGGAATTTCCCCGGTCGGATTGGAAGGAGACTCTCGTTCCGCAGCCGACGAATGGCTAAAGTTGATTACTCGTTTTCAGGTTCTGCTTGCTGGTCGACCGCCGGCGCGCCGTAGCCTCGTTCGCGCGCTCGAATCGACCACATAGCTGCTTTCGCGTCGTCGCGCGCCACGCCTTGTCCGTAGGCGTACATCGAAGCGAGCGCGTACTGAGCATCGGGTTCGTCTTGCTCGGCCGCCCGTTTGAACCACTGGTATGCCGCGCGATAGTCTTGATTCACGCCATGCCCGTCGGCATAAAGCTGGCCGAGCATGTACTGCGCCGCGGCACGGCCTCGCTCCGCTTCTTCGGAGAGGAGTGCAAGCGCGGCCATGTAATCGCCCGCCCTCACGGCTTCGGCGGCACGTTCCGTCGCGCCCATAGCTTCCACAGCCTGAGCTGGAGTGGGTGTGACACGACTCATATTGATCACGCCGACAATCCCCGACAGGAGCAATAGCACCGACACGACGGCCACGCCCTTCCACCACCGTAGGGCGGCTCTGAGCGACTCCAGTTCTGCGTCCGTGTTTTCCATGAATCCGCACCCCCTCATTTGCGCTCCGGACGCTACCGGGTTCGACAAGGGGAGCGCAAGCATGAACCACGACGTGTCGCTGTTTCCCTACACGTTCGGGGGCAACGCTTACGCGTCAGGCGCCGCTAGGAGATGAGTTCAACGATTGCAGGTTGAATCGAACAGGAACTGCCGAATGTGCGGGATGCTGTCGTCGAGATGCTGAAAGGCGTGGTCGCCGCCGGGGAACACGATGACCTCGGCGGCGTCGCGATAGGCCGCCACCGCCATGCGGTAATCCAATACCTCGTCGGCCTCGTCGAGCAGCACCAGGGTGGGAAAGGTAAGCGGGGCGTCGTAGCGCTTCAACTCCTCGACGTCTTCGGCGCGCCACTCATAATGCTCGCCGGTGTAGTAGTTCTCGACCGGGCCGATCAGCGCGCGCATGAGTTCGGCGCGCACCACCGGGTTGATGAGCACCGCCTTGGCGGCGAAGCGCGTGGCGAGATAGCGCGCGAACAGGCCGCCGAGCGAGGCGCCGATGAACACGCACGGTTGGTGACCGGCGCCGTGCTCGCTCGCCTGATGCACCAGGGCGCGCGCGGCCTCGAATGGCGGATAGGGATAATCGAGACACACCACGCGGTGCTCGGGCAGCAGGCGCTTCAGCGCCTGGCCTTTGCGGCTTTGCGAGGTACTGCTGAAACCATGCAGATAAAAGATCAACATCGGCGCATGGTATCAAACGGGTAGCCGCTCGCACCGCGCCGCAGGGACCGCGGACGCTCCCTCCCGTCAGCGGGAGGGAGTTCGCGCTACTCAGGCCGCGTCGCGCGCGCGGGCGATGCGGGCGGTCTTGAGGGTGACCAGTTCCTCGGCGCTGGTCGGGTGGATCGCCACGGTGTTGTCGAAGTCGGCCTTGCGCGCGCCCATCTTCACCGCCACGGCGAAACCCTGCAGCATCTCGTCGGCGCCGTCGCCCACCAGATGGATGCCGACCACGCGCTCCTCCTCGCCCACGCACACCAGCTTCATGGCGGTCGGCATCGCGCCCTTGGCGAGCGCATAGCGCATCGGCGTGAACGCCGTTTCGTAGATGCGCGCCTCGCCGTGGCGCTCCACCGCCTGCGCCTCGGTGAGGCCCACGGTGCCGATGGGCGGGTGGGCGAACACCACGGTGGGGATGTTTTCGTAATCGAGACGCGCCTCGGGCCGGTCGGCGAACAGGCGATCGGCGAGACGCCGCCCCGCGGCGATCGCGACCGGCGTGAGCGGCGCGCGGCCGGTCACGTCGCCCACCGCGTACACGCCGGGCACGTTGGTGTTCTGGAAATCGTCCACCGGAATGAAGCCCGCACGATCGGTGGCCACCCCCGCGGCATCGAGCCCCAGGTCGTTATTGGGCAAACGTCCCACCGCCCAGATCACGGCGTCGAAGCCGCTCAGGCGCTCGCCGCTCTTGGTGCTCACCACGATGCCGTCATCGGCGCGCGTCAGCGCGCCGATCTCCTCGCGTACGCGCAGCGTAATGCCCTGCTCGGTCATGGCCTGGGCCATGGTCTCCGACACCATGGTGTCGAAGCGCGGCAGCACCGCCCGGTCGCGCGCGAACAGCGTCACCTCGCTGCCCAGCGCGCGCAGCACGCCGGCGATCTCCACGCCGATGTAACCGCCGCCGGCCACCGCCACCCGCATCGGGTGCTCCTTGAGGTGGAAGAAGCCGTCCGAGTCGATGCCGAGTTCGGCGCCTTCCACCTCGGGCACGCGCGGGCGGCTGCCGGTGGCGATGACGATGTGCTCGGCGCGGTAGGTCTTGTCGGCCACGCGCACCGTGTGGGCGTCCTCGAAGCGCGCCTGACCTTCCAGCCAGTCGATGCCGAGACCGGCCACGTAGTCCTTCCAATAGGTGTTGATGTTGGCGATGTACTGATCGCGGCCGTCCACCAGGTGCGGCCAGTCGATCTCGCCGGGCTCGGCGAGCACGCCGAATCCGGCCGCGTCGTGGACCGCGTGCGCGAGCTGGGCGGCGTACCACATGACCTTCTTGGGCACGCAGCCGGCGTTGACGCAGGTGCCGCCGAGGGGACCCGGGTCGACCAGCGCCACGCGCTTGCCGTACGCCGCGGCGCGCTCCGCCACGGCCAGCCCGCCGCTGCCGCCGCCGATAGCGATCAAATCGTAGTGCGTCATTGCATGCTCCTTGGGCTGCGCGTGCTGCTCTGAAGAATCCCGGAAACGACCCTCAACCTTCTCTTAAAAATACCCCTCCCCTGCCGGGGAGGGGGTGTAGGGGCTGCGTGCTTACGCCGCCTTGCGCTTGCGCTCGGCAATCCAGTCCGCCAAGCGGTCGGAGTCGCCGATGTGATCGCCATCGATGTAGACCTGCGGCACCGACTCCGCGCCGGCCACCGCGCGCAGCGTGCGCTGGCTCACCTTGCGGTCGATCACGATCTCCTCGTAGGTGAGGCCCTGCTCGTGCAGCATGCCCTTGGCGCGGGCGCAGTAGGGGCAGCCCTCGCGGGTGAACAGCGTCACGTCCAGCGGCTTCTCGGCCTTGGGGTTGATGTACTCGAGCATGGTATCGGCGTCGGAGACCTCGAACGGGTCGCCGGGCTTCTGCGGCTCGATGAACATCTTCTCGATCACCCCGTCGCGCACCAGCATGGAGTAGCGCCAGGAACGCTTGCCGAAGCCGAGGTCGTCCTTGTCCACCAGCATCCCCATCCCGGCGGTGAACTCGGCGTTGCCGTCGGGCAGGAAGGTGATCTTGTCCGCGCCCTGCTCGCGCTGCCACTCGTCCATCACGAACGCGTCGTTGACCGAGATGCACACGATCTCATCCACCCCATTGGCGCGCAGGGTATCGGCCAACTCGTTATAGCGCGGCACGTGCGTCGACGAACACGTGGGCGTGAAGGCGCCCGGCAGGGCGAACACCACCACGGTCTTGCCGGCGAACACGTCGCGGCTGGCGACGTCCACCCAATCGTTGTTACGGCGGGTCTTGAAGGTGACCTCGGGTACCCGCTGACCTTCGCGATTCTGCAACATGTGTAGCCTCCGTCTGTCTCGATGTCTTCCGCGGGGGCCGTTCCCCCACCACGGTGACTACCTTAGACGTCGGGCATTGATCTGTGAAATGAATTGTTTGTATTGAAATGATAGCGTACGCCTATCACAAGCCGCGCGTGCAGGGCGGGCGCGCCTCGGCCAGCGCCTCCCCCAGCACCTCCAACACCGCCGGGCGGTTGAACGAACGCCGCCAGGCGAGGGCCACGCGGCGGGTAGGCTCGGCGCCGGAGAGCGGCCGGTAACGCAGCAGGCCCTGGTCGGAGCGGTCGGGGCCGGCCGCGCCGCAGGGCAGCACCGTGACGCCGGCGCCGCTCGCCACCATGTGGCGGATGGTCTCCAGCGAGCCGCCCTCCAGGGTCTGTTGCAGGCGCCCGGCGGCGGCGCGCTGCAGCGGGGGGCAGAAGCTGATCACCTGTTCGCGGAAGCAGTGACCGGGGCCCAGCATGAGCAGCTCCGCGCCGTCGAGCTGATCGACCGGCACCGCCTGCCGGGCCTCCCAAGGGTGGCCGGCCGGAAACGCCGCCATGAAGGGCTCGTCGTAGAGCGCCCGCACCTCCACCCCCGGCTCCTGGAAGGGCAAGGAGAGGATCACCACGTCCAGCTCGCGCTGCTTGAGGCGCACGGCGAGTTCGGCGGTGTAGTTCTCCTCGATCAACACGCGCATCTGCGGCGCGCGCTTGTGCAGCGCCGGAATGAGGCTCGGCAGCAGGTACGGGCCGATGGTGTAGATCGCCCCCAGGCGCAAGGGCTCGGCGAGCGGGTCGCCGCCCTGACGCGTGAGCTGCTCGATGCGCTCGACCTCCTCCAACGCGCGCCGCGCATGCTCCACCACCTCGCGCCCCAGGGGCGTGATGCTCACCTCCGCGCGCGAGCGCTCGAACAGCGGCGCGCCGAGCTCCTCCTCCAGTTTCTTGATCGCCGTGCTGAGGGTCGGTTGGCTGACGTAGCACGCGGCGGCCGCGCGGCCGAAGTGGCGCTCGCGGGCAAGGGCGACGACGTAACGCAGTTCGCTGAGGGTCATAGGCTCATAGTAATGTCCTATGGCGGTCCGGGCTATCATAGGTCGGCGAACCCTCGAGCAGGACGCGTGTCAGAACACAGGCCGCTCCCGTTCGGGGTCGGCTGCCCCATTGCGCTCACAGACCAAAGGATGCGACCCCGCACCATGGCCAAGCTATTGTTCGTCTTACTGTTGGTCGCCGCCGTGCCGGCCATGGCGGCGCCCCAGCCGCTGGAGGACGCGGCCGAGATCCCGCTGGAGATCTATCAGGCGGACGAGCGCTACGAGGCGCCGGCGGTGCTGCTGTGGGTACCGCAGGAGCGCGGCGTACTGGAGGCGGAGCGGCGGGTCGCCGAGCAACTCGCGCGCGCTGGCATGGAGACCTGGCTGGCGGACCTGTTCGCCGCCCACTTCGAACCGCCCAGCCGCAGCGTGCTGGAGCGCCTGCCGCCGGACGACGTCGCCAACCTCATCGAATACGCCCACCTCGAGACCGGCAAGCCGGTGTTCCTGCTCGCCTCCGACCGCGGCGCGGTGCCCGCGCTGCGCGGCGCGCGCGCCTGGCAGGAGGCCAATCCCGAGCGCGCGGGGGTGCTCGGCGGCATCGTGCTGATGCATCCGATCCTGTACGTGGAGACGCCGGACCCGGGGGTTGAGCCGGAGATCCTGCCGATCGTGCGCGCCACCAACCTGCCGGTGTTCCTAATCCAGCCCGAGCTCTCGCCCTGGCGCTGGCGGCTGAACGAGACGGTGCCCGCACTGCGCGAGGGAGGCAGCGACGTGTTCGTGCTGTTCGTCGACGGCGTACGCGACCGGTTCTTCTACCGCCCCGACGGCGAGGGCCACGAGCACCAGCAGGCGCGCAAGCTGCCGTGGATGGTCGGCCAGGGCCTGCGCCTGCTCGCGGCGGTCGACCAGGACGCGGGCCCGCGCGCCGCGGCGCCCGTGCCCGAGCAACGCACCGTGGCGCGCGCCGGCCCCGAGGAGCGCACGCTCAAGCCCTACCGGGGCGATCCCACGCCGCCGCCGCTGGTGCTGCCGCGCCTGGAGGGCGGTGAGATGGACCTCGCCGACTACCAGGGCCAGGTGGTACTGCTCAACTTCTGGGCCAGTTGGTGCCCGCCCTGCGTGCACGAGATGCCGTCCATGCAGCGCCTGCAGGACACCCTGGCCGAGGAACCCTTTACCATCCTCGCCGCCAACATGGCCGAGGACGAGGCCACGGTGCGCACCTTCCTCGACGAGAAGGTGGATGTGGACTTCCCGATCGTGATGGACGAGAAGGGGGCCGCGCTACAGGCCTGGAACGTGTTCGCCTTCCCCACCACCTTCGTGATCGACAAGGCGGGCCGGATCCGCTACGCGCTGTTCGGAGCCATCGATTGGGACCAACCCGCCGTGGTCGAGCAGCTGCGCGCCCTGGCCAACGAGTAAGGCGCGCGCGGCCGCTGGTGAGGGCGCGGGCGAAGGTGTTTAAATAGCCGCCACTGTTTACGACCGGGAGAGCGCACGCGGTGGAAACCTTCGTCCGCTGGTGGGGAGACTTCGAGTTGCGGCCGGGCGAGGTGGGCCACTGGCGGCTCAGCGACACCCACATCTGGATCGAGCACCTGACGCACGAGTGGCGCATCGGGGTGCGCGAGGGCAAGAACCCGCGCGACACCACGGTCGAGGTCCATATTCCGGCCGCCGAGCCCTTCCCGGATGAAGACGTCACGGTGACGCGCTACGCGCTCGCCGCGATGGGCAGCGGCCTGCGCCTGCTGCCCATGCTGGCCGATCGCTCGGTGGTGACCCGCCCCGAAACCGCGTTCCAGATCCTGCCGGGCGAGGAGGTCACGCTCTACCTCAGCACGCCGCTGTGGGTTCGTATCGAGCTGGCCGCCGGCAACCGCCTGCTGCAGGAAGTGCCCGTGTATACCCCCTCGGACACCTGGTTCGGGTCCTCCACCATCGAGGGCGAGCTGTGTTATGCCAGCCGCACGCACTGCCGGCAGGACCTTGCCGCGGTGGAGCGCCGCCCGCATCGGGTGATCACCGCGGTCGCGCTCGGTAACGGCGCAGCGGACGCCCTCTGGCTGGAGCGGCTCAACCTGCCGGTACCCAACCTCTCCATCTACAGCGACGACCACGGGCACCTGTGGACCCAGGGCGTCACGCTGGAGCGCAAGCCGGGCATGGAGATGGCGGCGCTGCGCCTGGAAGCGGCCCCGCCGTCGGCGGCCAAGCGCGCCACGCTGGTCAACGGACCGCGGCAGGCCTCCAACCGCAGCTTCATGACACGCGCCTTCAGCGCGCTGTTTAGTTGAGCGGCACACGCAAGCGACAGCGCCGCCCGGACAGCGCCCGCACCTGGTGCCTCGCGTCAGGCTGCGAATTCGCCGGACCGCTAACGACGAGGACAACCAGACATGAATGATTGGTGGGACGGCATGCTGGCCGTGATGGCCAGCGAGGTGGTGCTCGGCGTGGTGCGGGCGGTGATCATCGTGTTCGTCGGCTGGGTGCTGGCGCGGGTGGTGTCGCGCAACCTGGTGCGGGTGACACGCCGCTACACCGACGCGCAGCAGTCCATGCTGATCCGGCGCATCAGCTACTGGGTCATCCTCGGCCTGGCGCTGGTGTCCGGGTTGCGGGAACTGGGCTTCAACCTCACCGTGCTGCTCGGCGCGGCGGGCATCCTGACCGTCGCGGTCGGTTTCGCCTCGCAGACCTCCGCCTCCAACCTCATCAGCGGCCTGTTCCTGATCGGCGAGCGCCCCTTCGCGGTAGGTGACGTCATCAAGGTGGGCAACACGACCGGCGAGGTGTTGTCGGTCGACCTCCTGTCGGTGAAGCTGCGCACCTTCGACAATCTGATGGTACGGCTGCCGAACGAGACCCTGGTCAAGTCCGAGATCACCAACCTGACGCGTTTCCCGATCCGCCGCCTGGACGTGAAGGTGGGCGTGGCCTACAAGGAAGACGTCGCGCGGGTGCGCAAGGTGCTCGAGGGGGTGGCCGACACCAACCCGTTGTGTCTCGAGGAGCCGCGCCCGGTGTTCATCTTCCTCGGCTTCGGCGATTCCGCGCTCGACCTGCAGTTCTCGGTGTGGGCCAAGCGCGAGAACTTCCTCAGGCTGCGTAATTCCATCCACGAAGAGATCAAGAAGGCCTTCGACGCGGAGGGCATCGAGATCCCCTTCCCGCACCGCTCGCTGTACGCCGGGGAGGCCACCGAGCCGTTCCCCATCCGCCTGGTGAACGACGCGCCGACGCGCCCCGCCGCCGACACGGAGCCGTCATGAGCACCCTCGAGAGCTACGACGAGATCCCCTACGAGAGCGTCCCGCTTACGGACACCCATCCCGACCACCTGTACGTGATCGGGCGGCTGTTCGGCCTGCCCGCGGCCGATCCGGCGCGCTGCCGCGTGCTCGAGCTGGGCTGCGCGGCGGGGGGCAATATCACCCCGATGGCCTATTACCTGCCCGACAGCCGCTTCGTGGGCGTGGACCTCTCCGCGCGCCAGGTCGAGGACGGCCGGCGGCTGATCGAAGGGCTTGCTCTCGACAACGTGCAGCTAATGCACGCAAACGTGATGGATCTCGGGCGCGAACTCGGTGAATTCGACTACATCATCGCGCACGGGCTGTACTCCTGGGTGCCGGCGCCGGTGCGCAGCAAGATCCTCGCCCTGGCACGCGAGTTGCTCGCCCCGCACGGCATAGCCTACATCAGCTACAACACCCGTCCGGGCTGGCACGTGCGCGGCATGGTGCGCGAGATCCTGCTGTACGAGACGCGCGGCGTCACCGGCCACCGCGCCCGCCTCGCGCGCGCCCGCGAGGTGATCGCGCTGCTCGGCGCCGCCAGCGCCGGTAAGCAGAGCCCGATGATGGGCCTCATGCACGCCGAGGTGCAGCAGCTCACCCAGGCCTCGGACAGCTACCTCTACCACGAGTACCTGGAAGACACGAACGAGGCCTTCCTGTTCAGCGACTTCGTGGCCGACGCGCGTGCCGCCGACCTGCAGTACCTGGCCGATTGCGAGTTGCACACGCTGTTCTCCAGCACCCTGCCGCCGGCGGCGGCGGCGCAGGTCGATGCCCTGGACGAGCTGCTCGAGCAGGAGCAGCTGATGGACTTTCTACGCGCACGCCTGTTCCGCAAGTCTTTGTTGTGTCGGGCCGATGCGCCCGCGTCGCGGGATATCGACCTCGCCGGCATGTTGGGCTGGTACGCCTACGCCGATCTCGCCCCGGAAAAGGGCAAGCCCGATCTGGCCCGCCGACGCCCGCAGACCTGGGTCGCCCCCACCGGCGGACGCTTCGAGGTGCAGGAACCGCTCACCAAGGCGGCGCTCACGCTGTTGGCCGAGGTCTATCCTGACGCGGTGCGGGTGGAGGAGCTCGCGCAGCAGGCCGCGCAGCGCGTGCCCGGCAATGGCGGCGGGCGCGGCGCGCCGCAGGCGGCCGCCCTGGATGCCTTCTACGGCGAGCTGTTCGAGTTGTTCGCCGCGCAGGCACTGCGGCTCACGCCGCGTGCTACCGGCTACCGGACCCGCCCGGACCAGCAGCCGCGGGCCACCGCGCTCGCCGCGGCGCAGGCCGCGCTGGGCTTCGGCTGCGCCGCCTCGCCGCGGCACGTGGGCGCACAACTCGACGCCTTCGCCACGCGCCTGCTCGGCCTGTTGGACGGCTCCCGCACCCTGGACGAGGTGGCCGCCCACCTGCTCGAGGAGGCCGAGCGCGGACAGCTTGCGATTCCGACGGAAGGTGCGCCGGACGCGAGACTGCGCGGCGTGCGCCGCAATGTCACACGTCTCGTTCAGACCTTTGTAAGGCACGCATTACTGGCGCCCTAAGACCGACCGCCTAGACCTTCGAGCGCTCCGTACCGCTCTCCACGACGTGGCCGCTGCGCTCGATGAGCTCGGCGATAATGGGTTTGCTCGCCTCGCCGAAGTAAATGGATCGGTGCGGGAACGGGATCTCGATCCCCGCCGCGTCGAAGGCCTTCTTGAGCCGGCGCCGGTATTCGCGCCCCACCGCCCACTGCTGGATCGGCAGGGTCTTCAGGCGCGCCTTGATGACCACGGCGGAGTCGGCGAAGTCGTCCACGCCGAACACCTCCATCTCCTGCAGGATACTCGGCCCCCACTCCTCATCCTTGCGCATCTCCTCGGCCACCTGGCGCATCACCTCCACCACGTGATCCGTGTCCTCCTTATAGGCCACGCCGATGTCCATCACGTAGCCGGACCAGCCGGTGGTCATATTGGCCATGGAGCCGATGGTGCCGTTCGGAAAGATATGCACCGTGCCCGACAGGTCGCGCAGCACCAGGGTGCGGAAGTTCACCTCCTCCACCAGGCCGCCGGTGCCGTTGATCACCGCCACGTCACCCACGCGCACCTGGTTCTCGAGGATGATGAAGAATCCCGCGATCACGTCGCGCACCAGATTCTGGGCGCCGAAGCCGATCGCCAGGCCCGCCACGCCGGCGCTGGCGAGGATGGGCGCGATCTCCACCCCCACCTCGCGCAGCACCACCAGCGAAGCGGTGACCCACACCATGATCACCACCGCCTGGCGCAACAAGCGCACCAGGGTCTCGGCCCGCTTGGCCGATTCGCTGGCCGGCTGCCCCTCGACCACGCCCTGGCGCACCAGGTGCCGCTCCAGTCGCCGCAGCGCGTGCTTGATCACCATCACGCCGATCCATGCCAGCAGCAGGATGAACAAAATGCGCAGTGACGAGCCGATCACGGTCGCCCAGGTGATCTCGCCGAGAATCTGCTCCACGACGTCCATCGCTCAGGGCCTTAGGCGGCGGCGCCCTTCATGCGCCGGTACTCGGGCGCAAAGAAGAACTCCGGCTCGCCGAACGCGGGCTTGAGCTGCTCGAGCCACGTGGCCTCGGGGTCGAAGCGCGCGAAGAACGGCCGCTGCACCCAGTCCGGATTGCGGGCCTGGATAAAGCGCAACACGAACACCTTCTCGCCGGCGATCTCGGCCACACCCTGGATCTCCACCTTGCCGGGGCCGGCGCTCATGGACGGCCCGCGCGCGGTACGCCCCAGCCCCGAGACCTGCTGCATGGCGTCGCGGTAGATCTCCCAGGCGCGCGCGAGCGGTACCTCGAAGTAGCGCCGCGCTCCCGTGTCGCGCTCGACGAACAGGTAGTACGGCACCAGCCCGAGGCGCACCTGCGTGCGCCACATGCGGGCCCACACCGCCGCGTCGTCGTTGATGTGCGCGAGCAGCGGCGCCTGGGTGCGGATCACGGCGCCGGTGTCGCGCACGCGGCGAATCGCCTCGCGCACGATCGGGGTTTCCATCTCGCGCCAGTGGTTGAAGTGCGCCATCAGCGCCACGTGCTTACCGCCCTTCACCAGGCGCTCGAGCTGGAACAGCAGCAGGTCGGCGTCCTTGTCGCTGACGTAGCGCTGCGGCCAGAAGGTGAGCGACTTGGTGCCGATGCGGATGGTCTGCACGTGCTCGAAGCGCGGCTCGAGCAGCGGGTCGAGGTAATCCACGAGGTGCTGGCTCTTCATCACCATCGGATCGCCGCCGGTGAGCAGCAGATCGGACACCTCGGGGTGGGCGGCCAAGTAGTCGTGCAGGTGCGAGGCCTCGCGCGCCGAGAAGCGCAGCTCCTTGTCGCCCACGAACTGCGCCCAGCGGAAGCAGAAGGTGCAATAGGAGTGACAGGTCTGGCCCTGGCTGGGGAAGAACAGCACCGTCTCGCGGTACTTATGCTGCAGCCCCTCCAGCGCCTCGCCGTCCACGCTCGGCACGTTGAGTTGCTGCTGACCGGCCGGGTGCGGGTTCAGGTCGGCGCGCAGCTCGCGGGCGATG